>DASTDX010000158.1:0-45365 GCA_035710145.1 Allosphingosinicella sp. | reverse complement strand
ATCGCACCGGTCCGGGCCAGGTCCTCGACGATCGGGACCAGGACGTCCTTGATGCTGAGCCCGCCCTGCTCCCCCCAATAATAACGCGGAATCCGGTAGGGTTCGTGACCGTAACCGGCCACCGGATGATCGGAGAGCGCCTGGAAACCTTCGTCCTCCAGCCAATCGAAAGTGGCTGCGGCATTATCGACGGCGAGGCGGACCAGGCCGGGGTTGGCCGTGCCTCGGCTGATCCGCATGACGTCATCGAAATGAAGGTCGGGGGAATCTTCGATTCCCCGCTCCTTCTGGAGCCGTGTGCCGGCGGCGCTCATCTGCCCCGTCGCCACCCAGAGAGACCCGCCGAGTTGACCAGCATGATCGAGCAGCAGCACCGAGGCACCACGTCTGGCCGCAAAGATGGCGGCCGGAAGACCGGCTGATCCGGCGCCGACGACGATCAGATCAAAGGATCTCCCGGCCAGACCATTTTCGCCCTCGTCAGGCATCAGATCCCAACGCCATGTCTCGAGCGCGGCACGGCTCGACCTTTAGGCAATGGCGGGCTCGGGACCGGTGGCGCCTGGGGCTGCCTTTACCGCCTCGCTGGCTCGAACCGACTCACCCATCCTGGTCGCCTCGGCCCGATAGTGTTTCAGGCCGATCAGAACGATCACCAGGGTCGGCAGCCCGATGACCAGGACGAAGCCGCTGAGCACCACGCCGATCGACGCCGGATTTCCTGACCAGTCGGTCGCGAGTCCGATCAGAGGCGGCCCGAGCAGCGGCCCGATCACCGTGATCACGGTGTTGAAGATCGCGACCGAGCGGCTGCGCATCTCGCCCGGCGTAATCAACTGCAGCGCGGCCGGGCCACCGGCGGTCGCCGCGGACTTGCCGATGAACGCCAGGAACATGAACACGACCGCCAGTTCGGCCGTCGGCATGACGGGGTAAAGTGCACTTGCCGGCACCGTTATGAACAACCCCAGGATCAAGGTGCGCATGGCCCCGTCATCGCGATCCTTGCCGAGCGCTTTCGTGGACCAGAGAGCAAGCGCCGTTCCGAGAGGACCGGCCGTGAAATAGAAGATGCCGGTCACCGCGCCGATCGTGGCGATATCCCAGCCGTACACGCGCTGGAACAGCGGCACGTTCCAAAAGGTAAGGGTGCTCATCGCGAAGTTGCAGGTAGACCCTACGAACAGGACTCCGAAGGCACGCCAGTGGCTGAGCATGTAGCGGAAGGCGCTGATCTTCGCCTCCTCGGCCGCGGTCGCGCTGATCTTTTCCGTTCGCGGCGGCTCGCGAACCGTGAGCATCAGCAAGATGGCAAGCATGCCGGGAAGGCCGACGAGCAGGAACGTCGCCTGCCACGCCTCGAACGGACCCATGCCAAAAAGGTGGATCGGTGCCCTTTGTTCGAGCCAGGCCACGAGAAGCCCGCCGAAAAGAAAGGCCGTCCCAGCCCCGAGATAGGGCCCGGCCATGTAGACGCTGATCGCACGAGCGCGGTTCTTGCGCTTGAAATAGTCGCTGATGATCGACACCGAACAGGGGCTCACCACGGCCTCGCCGAGCCCGAGACCGAGCCGGAAGATCAGCAATGGCAGGAAGCTCATCGCAAAGCCGCTCATCGCCGTCATCGAGCACCAGATGAAGATGCCCGCGATCAGCAACCACTTGCGGCTGGAGCGGTCCGCCACCCAGCCAAGCGGCACTCCAACCAAAACGTGGAAGATGGAAAAGGCCGGCCCGAGCAGCAGTCCCATCTGAAAGTCGCTGAGGCCCATCGATTGTTTGATCGGGTCGATCAGCAGGGAAAGGATGAACCTGTCGAAATAGGACAGGATGAAGACCAGAAGCAGGAGGACGACGACGTACCAGCGATAGCCCTCACTGTTCGCATCAAACCGCACTAGCAATTCTCCCCGATGAACGCCGAACCCGGCTGCTGCGAACTTCGACTTGCCCTAGCGAACCGAGCTACCGAACACGTACCACCCGCCTTTGCCGTGCCGGGGCCGGCCGGGCTCGTCCCAGCCAAAGGCATGGTAGCGATCGGGGTAAGCGTTCACGTCCGGGATAATTTGGGCGAAGCAAGCTTCGCGATCGAAGCCCGCTTCCGCGCAGAGCGCGATCGGATCCTGCGCTCGAAAGGCCGTGTAGAAAGGCTCGTTGTTGTTCTTCGTATCCCAGTTCCAGAAGAAATCCTCCCACGCGCCGACCAGATGAGTGGCCGGCAGCTCCTGGTGGACCATCAGGCCGCCCGGACGGAGCAGGCGCCGGCATTCCCGAAGCACGTGTTGGGACGCCTTGACCGGTATTTCATGAAAGAAGAAGCTCGAGACGATGAGGTCGAAATGACCGTCGGGGAAGTCCATGGCCTCGGCGTTCTGCTGGCTGAAATGGATGGGGACTCCCTCATGTTCGGCCAGCGCATGGCCGTAGCGAAGCAATGGCGCAGCGACATCGACGCCGTGCGCTTCGACGCCTGGAAAGGCCTCGACATAAGGCAGCAGATTCTTCCCCGACGAAGTTCCGATGTCGAGCATGCGCAGCGGCTTGAATTCGGGACGGTCGTGCCTGATCCAGCGGGCGATCGCCTTGGCGACGCCCCCCCAGCTCCTGTGATTCATGCTGGCCGTGAACACCCGTGAGCCGAGACTCACCACCGCGCCCTGCGCGACGTCGTCCTTGGCCCATTCCGAGTGGAAGCAGCCCGGGGTCAGGTGAACGTCGAGCTCAGTGACGTAGCGCGGAACCTCAAAGTCCTTCGCGAGGCGCAGCGATCCGCCGGCGGGATTTCTTTCATTCGCCTCGCGGGCAAGCTCGATCATCTCCGGCAGCGCCCGTTCGACCGGTGCCTGGACCGATTGGAAGCACATCTCCTGGACGTTGTAGCGAACCGTCGAATAGAATCGGTAGGATGGCACCCCTTCCATCGCGCGCTCGATCGCTTTGGCGTCCGAGAGCTGTTCGCCCTTCGCCTCGCGGGCAGGCCTGACGCGCTGCTCGAAATCCTCCTGCAGCGTCTGGGCCATGTCCTGGATGGCGTACCTGCGAAGGGCACTGCAGAAACGCTGTCGAGCGCGTTCGTCGTGCGATGCCCGGGCGAGTGCCTCGATATCGGGGACCGCGGAATTGCGCCGGTCCTGGGCCGCGATAGTCGCCATCGATGACCTCCTTGATACCCGAAAGCCAGCCCTCGGGTGCCGCCGCGAAGCGCCTCCGCGCAGGTGGCGGATCGGCATTTACGTCGGTTGAATAGTCTTATATCTAATACAAATCGAAACACAAGAAGCCGGGGCCTAGGTGGATCCGATCATCATATGCGGCGCAGGGCCCGTCGGGCTCACCACCGCACTTTTGCTCCAGCACCAAGGCGTGCCATTCGTGCTTTGCGAAGCCCAGGAGGCGCTCGGCGAGGATCTTCGGGCCTCCACCTTCCACCCGCCCACGCTGGACATGCTGGCCCGTCTCGATGTGGCCGAACGCCTCATCGCCGAAGGGTTGATAAGCCCGACATGGCAGGTGCGAATGCACCCGACCGGCGAACGCGCCGTTTTCGATCTGGGGGTTATCGCCGAAGCGACCGATCATCCCTACCGGCTCCAGTGCGAGCAGTCGAAGCTCTGCCGAATACTTCTGGACCGGGTCGTCTCCGGGGGCGGAGACGTCCGCCTGGGTTTCGCCGCGGAGGGACTGGAGCAGGACGAAAGTGGGGTGCGTCTCACCGTCCGTGATGTCGCTGGAGCGGTGCACGAGATCGAGGGAAGCTTTCTGATCGGCGCCGACGGCGCACGCAGCCTTGTCCGTCGTTCGCTCGGGGTGCCGTTCGAAGGCAAGACCTATCCAGAAACCACGATCCTTGCGACGACGCGTTTCCCCTTCGAGGAGCATTTACCGGGGCTGTCGAACGTCAATTACGTCTGGAAGGAGGGCGGTACCTTCAGCCTGCTAAGGCTGCCTGCGCTGTGGCGCTGCAGCCTCTACCCGGATCACGACGAGACGCTCGACGATGCGCTCGAGCCGAAGAGTATCGAGCGAAAGCTTCAGGAGATCGCGCCCAGCCCGCATGGCCATGCCGTGGAGGAGGTCAGGCCGTATCGGATCCATATGCGGATCGTCGACGATTACCGGGTCGGAAGGGTTTTGCTCGCCGGCGACGCGGCTCACGTCAACTCACCGTCGGGTGGCATGGGAATGAACGGGGGGATCCACGACGCCTTCGAGCTCAGTGCGACCTTGATCGAAGTCCTCAACGGTGCGCCGCACACGCATCTCGATCGATACACGCGCCGGCGCCGTCCCGTCGCCGAACAGGAGATATTGGTGCAAGCCGACCGGAATCGTGCGCGCATGCAGGAGCGCGACCCGCTCAAGCGCCGCGAAATGCTCGCTGAGCTCCAGCGGATCGCGGCCGATCGCGACCTGGCACGAACGCACCTCCTCCGGACCTCGATGATCACCGGTCTACGAGCGGCGGCGGAGGTTTCGTGAACCGCAACGATTATGCTCGCGCAGGACTCGTCGGCGTCGGCACGCCTCAGGCCAACCCGACCGTAGAGGCGGAATTCCGAATAATGCTCCCACCACAGGTCGGCATGGCCGTGGTTCGCCTGACCAGCGGCTCAGAAAGGCCGGAGGATCGGCTTCGCGAATATCTCGAGCGGCTGGACGCCACGCTGCAGGAATATGACGTTCTGAGGCCCGACGCGTTCGGCTTCGCCTGCACCGGATCGTCCTATATCGTCGGCAAGGAGGCCGAGGACCGCATCCTGACGGCCATTCAAGGGCACTTCGACTTTCCCATCATCACCGCAACCGCTGCCATCGCGAAGGAACTGGACAGGATCAACGCGCGGCGAATCGCCATCGCCTCGCCATACCCGCCGTCGCTCGTCAGCGCCGCTGTCACATACTGGGAGTCGCTCGGCTATCAGGTGGTCGATCTGCGACGCATCGCGATTGCGAGCGGCGACACGCGCGGAATCTATGACCTGGGCAGCGCCGATGCGCGGACCGCGGTTGACGACCTGGCGACGCTGGCGACAGACGCCGTTCTCCTCAGCGGTACGGGCATGCCATCGCTTCCGCTGATCGCCGATCCGCCTCCAGGCCCCCCTCTCCTGTCTTCCAACGCCTGCCTCGCATCAGCGCTTTGCGCCGCACTCGGATTAGAACGCCTTGCGCCCCGTCAGTGGCACGGGCGGCTCGCGGAAGCACTGATGCCATCGAAGGGTCCAACGCCGGCATGAACAAGGACATAAGCGCAATCATCGACGGCGAGCCGCTCGTCGGCAGCGGACCGCCAATCAACGTGGTCGATCCCGCGACCGAGGAGGTGATCGCCTCGATACCGCAGTCGGACGATGCCCTCGTTTCCCGAGCCGTAGGATCTGCAAAAGCGGCTTTCGAGCGGGGCGAATGGCGACGGGCCAGCGTCGCACATCGCCAAACGGTCCTGCGCGAATGCGCGGATGCGATCTCCGCGGCCGCCGACGAAATAGCCGACGTCGAATGCGCCAACACCGGCATTCCTTACAGCCAGGTCCGGGGCCGGCAGGTCGAACGCGCGGCGGATAATTTCCGATTCTTCGCCGACTATATCGGCCAGATGACCGCCGAATTGTACGAGCAGGAACCGGATTATCTGACCTTCGTCCGACGTGAACCCGTGGGGGTCGCCGCCCTGATCTCACCGTGGAACTCGCCACTGGCTTTGGGCTCGATGAAGATCGCGTCGGCAATCGCTTTCGGAAACAGTTGCGTGATCAAGCCTGCCGAGCAGGCACCGCTCGGCCTGACGCGACTGGTGCAGATCATGCATCAGGCCCCCATTCCTCCCGGTGTCGTCAACCTCGTCAACGGGGGCGGTGCGCTCACGGGCGACTGCCTGGTCAGAGATAGCCGGACAGACCTGATTTCCTTCACCGGCGGCACACGCACCGGAAAGGTCATCATGGCGGCGGCCGGCGCCAGCCTGAAGCCTTCGATCATGGAGCTTGGGGGGAAGTCCGCCAACATCATATTCGACAGCGCGGACATCGAACAAGCGATCGACGGCGCGCTCATCGGGATATTCACCAACAACGGCCAGCAATGCCTTGCCGGCTCCCGAATTCTTGTCCAGCGCACAATCGCCAGCAGATTCATCGAGGCCTTCGTCGCCAGGGCCGCAGCAATCCGGGTCGGGCACCCGCGCGACCCGGCAACCGAGTTAGGGCCCCTCGCCTCCGAGGCGCATTACCGGCATGTGATGAGCTTCGTTCCGGAAGCGGGAGCCAATGGCGTTCGCATCCTGACCGGCGGCGAACGCGCACCCGGCTTCGAGCGGGGCTATTATTTCTCGCCGACGGTCGTCGAAGTGGAATCGAACGCGCACCGAATCTGCCAGGACGAGATTTTCGGACCCTTCGCGTCGATCATGATCTTCGACCAGGCCGAGGAAGCCTATGAAATCGCCAACGACTCGCGCTTCGGCCTCGTCGGTTACGTCTGGTCGAAGGACATCGAGGTCGTGATGGAAGCCCAGGAGCGGATCTCCGCAGGGACCATCTGGTGCAACACGCCCATGATGCGCGATCTGCGCGCACCGTTCGGTGGATATCGGGAATCCGGCGTGGGCGCAGAAGGCGGCCGCTCGGCGGAAGCCTTCTATACGCACCAGAAGACCGTCAGCATCCCGCGTCGCCCGCTGCGGCTGAGGCGACTCGGACTGGGAGAACAGAAATGACGCGGCCGGACCTTCATCGCGAACTCAGCGACTTCCTCGACGCCTATTTCGCGGCCTGGAATATCTATGACGTGCAGCGGATGCGGGCTTTGTGGGACACCCAGGAAGAGCAGGCCGTCTATCTTGCCGAGGAATGTGAACCGCACGTCGGCTGGCAAGCGATCGAGCGTTACTGGGGGGTGGATCGAAGCAAGGCAGAACGCCTGCTGACCTGGCGAGATCTCACCGCCATTGAAGCCGGCCCGGGCGTGGCCATCGCCTTCTTCCACTGCAACTGGAGCACCTATCTCCCCGGCAACCGGCTTTACCCCAAGCCCTTCGGCGGACCGGTTCGGATCAGCATGGTGCTGCGCCGCAAGGACGAGGGCTGGCGCGCCATACATTATGTGGAAGCACCGCTTGCCTCACTGGTTCAGCTCCGGCGCGCGCATGAAGAAGCGGTAGATCCAGCCCTTCACGCACGACTGGCGCAAAAAGGGATCGTTTATTGATCTCACCCGCCAGAGTGATGCCGAGATCATTAGCCGATCGGCTTAGCGACATGAGCGTGCGACATCGTGGCACGCGATCAGAAGCAAGAGGTGGCCGCACTGGCCCGGACGACCGAACGCGATCCGATTTACATCGCCAAAGGTATCAACAAGTGGATCAGCGCAAGGGGTCTTAACTCCACCGCAAGGGCCTGAATTCAGGGACTCTACTTAATGAAGGCGCAGCGGAGCCATGCTTAACGGTTCAATGCGCAGGCGCCGGAATCGACACCTGAGCCAGTGTTCCCTTGAGAGGAGAATGACATGGCCGCGAAAGCCATCCTGAACAGAATGCTGGTGGCCGCCGCCATCGCCACCGCGATCCCTCTGGCCGGCTGCACCACGGCCACGCCCTATCAGCCCGATCTTCGAGGGCAGCGGGTGTCGGGAGGCTATTCCGAAGAGCGTCTCGGCGAAGGCCGTTATCAGGTTACATTTTCCGGCAACAGCCTGACCTCTCGCGACCGGGTCGAAGGCTATCTGCTCTACCGCGCGGCCGAACTCACGCTTCGGGACGGCTATGACTGGTTCCTGATCGTCGATCGCTCCACTGAGCGCGACGTTCGCACTTATGTGCAGCCGGATCCCCTCTACGACCCCTGGTATGGCGCCGGTTACGGATATTGGCGCCCCTACTGGCGGTACCGCTACGATGGCAGCTGGCGGATGTGGTACCCGTACTGGGGCGACCCGTTCTGGGGAGACCGCCTCGACGTTCGGCGGATCGAGCGCTTCGAGGCGCATGCCGAGATCGTCATGCGGCGCGGGCCGATCCCGGCGAACGAGGAACGAGCCTTCGATGCTCGGCGAGTGGTGGCGGATCTGGATCCGACCATCGAGCGGCCCCGGCGCCGCGACTGACGCGGTCGCCAGACCCCTCCCTCGCGGCTCGGCCGGGACATCGCCCCGACCGAGCCGACCGGGTTCGCCGTTCCTGAGATTTTTTTGTTACGAGCACGTATCGCTACGCGGCGCGGCGCCCCAGCGCCTTCATCCTTTCCAGCCAGGCCGAGCGCCGCTTCGCATCGCCCTCGACCGCGCCGACGACACTGATCCTGACTGGGCTGATGCCGACGAACTGGAGAATGTTCCGCTTCAGGCTCTTAAGGCTGTGGGCGCGATAGACGAAACGGTAGAAAAGACCCGGCATCCCCATCGTCACCACGATGCGCGCCGATCTGCCCTTCAGCAATTTCTCGGGCAGGCCCTTGCCGTAACGAAAGGCGAAACCCGGTCGAGCCACCTGCTCGAAGAACGCCTTGAGCAAAGCCGGCATGTCACCAAGCCACAACGGAAAGAGGATGACGATGTGGTCAGCCCATCGAATTGCCTCCTGGGCGGAGACGATAGCGGGCGGCGCGGGACCATCCTGCCAGTCGGACCGACGTCGGAGAATCGGAAAATCGAGAGACGCGAGGTCGAGCCGCCTCACCTCGTGACGGCCCTGGGCGGCGTCGGCATAGGCATTGGCCAGCGCATGCACGAAGCGCGCGCTCGAGGCGTCGGGATGGCCGTCGATGATCAGGACCCTGGTCACGCCGAAGCCGCCAGAAGGAGCAGGATCGCAAGCAGCAATCCGACCAGTCCGGGCGCGAATCGGCGCGAGCGCCAATCCGTTCGAGCCGACGAGTTGGTCTGCATCCGAGCCCCCTTTCTTCGCGCGTTGCCGATTTGGACGGGAGAACTTCCTGCGCGGGTCGATCGGCGCCAATAAGGAGAGTCCCGGATCGGTCGATCAAGGCACTGAAGCCGAGGTGACCCACTGGCCAGCAAGGTTCGGGCCGGCTAAAGAGGTTTGTCGTTGCGGTAGCGGGTTTCGAGTTTGCAGAGCCTCGTCAATCGTTCGGATCGCGTCTGGCTCGCTTATGGGGTTGCGGTCCTGGCGATCGGCGCCGCCTATCTCGTCCGTTCAGCTCTCGACCCGTGGCTCGGCAATCGATCACCGTTCCTGGCCTTCACCATCCCGATCCTGCTGGCGGCGCAATTTCTCGGCCGGGGCCCGGCGATCCTGTCGGCTCTGCTCTCGCTCGGGATCGGGGTCGCCCAGTTTTCCGAACTCGGGGCACCCGAAGAAGCCCTGGTCCACCTCGCCACCTTCGCCATCGTCTGCGTCGGAATCATCGTCCTTGCCCAGGTGATCGACCGAGCCCGGCGGGAGAAGGATTTGCAGCAACACGGTCTCGAACGGCGCGAGCAGCATCTCCGATCGATCCTGGAAACCGTTACCGATGCGATGATCGTGATCGACGAACGGGGCGGAATCCGATCGTTCAGCGCCGCCGCCGAGAAGATGTTCGGCTATTCCGAAAGCGAGATACTGAACGAGAATATCAGCGCCCTGATGCCGTCGCCGGACCGCGAACTCCATGATTCCTATCTCGAGCGATATCTCGAAACCGGGGTGCGAAAGATGATCGGAATCGGGCGGGTCACGACCGCCCGTCACCGCGACGGCAGCACCTTTCCGATCGACCTCCACGTCGGCGAAGCCAAGATCGGCGACGAGCGCGTCTTCACCGGCTTCGTTCGCGACCTGACGGAGCGCCAGCAAACAGAGATGCGCCTTCACGATCTCCAGTCCGAGCTCGCGCACGTCGCGCGAGTTTCGGAGATGGGAACTTTCGCCACATCCATCGCCCACGAGCTCAACCAGCCGCTGACAGCGATCGCCAATTATGTCGAGACTTCCGAGGAGCTGCTCAGGGAACCCGACAAAGAAAGGCTGGAGATCGTTCGAGAGGCCATGCGCGAATGCGCCAATCAATCGGTCCGCGCGGGGCAGATCGTCAGGCGGCTCCGCGATTTCATCTCGCGAGGGGAGACGGAACGCCGAATCGAGAGCCTCGCCCGGGTCGTCAACGAGGCGAGCGCTCTGGCGCTGATCGGCGCGGGCGAACGTGGAGTGGAGGTGGAAGTCAAGCTCGACCCCAATGTCGACGGAGTGCTGATCGACCGAATCCAGATCCAGCAGGTCATCCTGAACCTCGTCCGAAATGCGATCGAGGCGATGGCCGAAAGCCAGGTTCGCCGACTGCGAATCGCCTCCAGATCCGCCCCGGACGGACTCGTCGAAGTGACGATCGAGGATAGCGGACCCGGATTGCCGCCAGAGTTGGCCGACCAGTTGTTCCAGCCATTCGTCAGCACCAAGGCCGCCGGCATGGGTCTGGGCCTTTCCATTTGCCACACCATCGTCAACTCACATGGCGGCCGGATCTGGAGCACGCCGTCCCGATTGGGCGGGACGGCGTTTCATTTCACCTTGGTCGATACAACAGGGACCGAAGATGCCCCAGACTGACCGACTCATTCACCTGGTCGACGATGACGAGACCATCCGGCGCTCCGCCAGCTTCATGCTGCGCACGTCGGGCTATCTGGTGAAAACCTATGAATCGGGAGTCCAGTTTCTCGAACAGTCCGCGGGGCCGGCACCGGGGTGCATCCTGCTCGACATCAGAATGCCCGGAATGGACGGGCTCGAAGTCCAACGGGCACTGAAGGCACGCCACATGCTCCATCCCGTCGTCGTGATGACGGGACACGGCGATGTCGCCATTGCGGTCCAGGCGATGAAGGCCGGGGCCGTCGACTTCATCGAGAAGCCGTTCCCGAAATCCCAGCTTCTGGATGCGCTCGAGCGCGCTTTCGAATGGATCGGGCAGGCGGGCCAGCGCCGAGCGCAGGTGGAGGAAGCCAGTGCCCGGCTCGCCGCTCTGACGTCGAGGGAGTTGGACGTTCTTCGCGGGCTGGTGCGAGGACAGCCGAACAAAACGATCGCCTATGATCTGGGGATCAGCCCGCGAACCGTGGAGATCCATCGCGCCAATCTGATGACCAAGCTGGAAGTCTCGAGCCTGTCCGAGGCGCTTCGGATCGCCTTCGCGGCCGGACTCGACGACGAAGAAGGTGAAGCGGTGGCCTGAGCCATTCGGCGCCGTCTTCGCGAGAGCACTCCAGAGCCAGTCAGTTGAGCTGCTTCAAGCTTGAGACCCGGAACGGCAGCTTGCGTCCATCCGGTTCGGTGACAGTGATCTGCTCGCCCATCCGGATCGGATGGGGATCGAGGTGGAAGACGTTGCCGCTGTGCGAGTCACCCGATTCATAGGCCAAGGCCCAGCCGATCGAGGTGCGGATCACATAACCGGACACATCGGGCTGGTTGGGCCAGTGGCGCTGGACCGTCGCCATCGCCGGGGCGCTGCCGAGCGCCTGCTCGTCGATCAGGTCGTTCTGGTCGAGCGGCAACCTGAGCAAATAAGCGCGGCTCGCAGAGCCCTCGGGAAACTCCTCAGTGCGGGCGAGCTCGAGGCGGATCGATTTCCAGGTAATGAAGGAATCATGGTAATCGACGGATATATCGGAAATACGCATTGGTACGGACCGCGAAGGTCTACACACCAATGAGATCAGCTTCTTCTTGAGGAGCACCAGGGTCGAATCGTCGTAATAAGGGGTCGCCGTGAACCCCATTTTCTTCTGCGACAACGGAAGCTTCCTCAAAGTTCTGGTTCTTCCTCTTCTCCAGCTGGGCCCCTGCCGGAACGGCCGGCAGGGGCAGCTGTTCACTCGGTCTCGACGGCGATTCGCCGTTTGCGGTTTTCGGCGCTGGCATCCTTTTCGAGCGTGATCTGGAGCACGCCCTTACGCACCTTCGCCTTGATGCTGCCGGAGTCGACACCCGCCGGCAGCTCGATCCGCCGCTCGAATGCGCCATAGCTCCGCTCGGAATAGAGGTAACCCTCCTCCTTCTCCTCGCGTTCCTCCTTCTTTTCGCCGGAGATCACGAGCATGTTGTCGACGACGCTGACGTCGATGTCGCCCGGCTCCATGCCCGGTACTTCGACACTCAGCTTGAAGGCCTTGCTCGTCTCCGTCATCTGGACGGCCGGCGTGGGCAATGACGTGGAGAGCGGGCCCAGTTGAAAAGTCGGCCAGCGCATCGGAAAATCATCAAACAGCCGATCCACCTCGTTGCGCAGCCGCGACAGCGGCTCGATCAACTGATCGGTGAAAGCGGGCAGGCCACGCCTGGGCGGAGCCTTGGTAACAGCAACATCTTCGCGTGCCATGTTCGTCTCCCTTCCTGGATGGTAGGGAAATGAATGTCTCAGCCCGATCGCAAACGGGATACGGATTGTCCCTTAGCTGCGATGACCGATCCACTTCACCGCTTCGGTAACGGCGACGGTGAGAGCCGCTCCACTGAGGCAGAAGAGAAGCACCGAAGGATCGACCGGAGAAGTGCCGAGAACGCTTCGCAGCGGCGGCCAGTGCATGGCCGTGATCTGGAGACCGAGCGCGACGGCCACCCCGAGCAGAAGCCAGGGGTTGGAGGCGAGGCGCTCGCGCCACAGCGGGCGCCGCTCGCTTCGCATGCAGAGCACGAACGCATTCTGGAAAAGAACGACAAGAAGCAGCACCGAATTCTGGATTTCGGCCTGTGCGACGCCGCGTGCGACCGCCCAGTCCATCATCAGCAAAGCGAGCAGAGTCATCGCCAGCGCCGGCGGAATCATCAAGGCGAGAGCGCGACCATCAACCAGCGGCTCGTCCGGCCGGCGCGGCGGTTGGCGAAGCTCGTCGCCCTCGCCCGTGCCGAAGCCGAGGGTCACGTCCTGAACGCCGTTGGTAACGAGGTTCAGCCAGAGTAATTGAACCGCCGTCAGAGGCATGGGAAGGCCGGTCGCGACCGCGCCGAGGAACATTCCGATTTCCGCAATGCCGGTTGCAAGCAAGAAGATGACGATCTTGCGAACATTGCCGTAGGTGATCCGCCCCTCCTCCACCCCGGCGACGATCGAGGCGAAATTGTCGTCGGCGAGGACGAGATCCGCGGCACTCCGAGCGACGTCGGTGCCGCTCTGCCCCATCGCGACGCCGATATGGGCGGCCTGAAGCGCGGGTGCGTCGTTGACCCCATCGCCGGTTACCGCGACCAGCTCGCCGGCGCTCCCGAGAATTTGGACGATCTGCAATTTCTGTTTGGGGTCGATCCGGGCGAAGACCCGACCGCTACGGACCAGTTCAGCAAGCTGCCCCGGATGATAAGCCAGAGCTGCCATCTCCCCCCCGGTGACGACGTCCTCGGGAGCATCGGCAAGACCGAGCTGTCTGGAAATTGTGAGCGCAGTCTCGGGATGATCGCCCGTGATCATCCGAACCGAAATACCGGCTTCGGCGCATTTTCGGACCGCCGGGGCGGCCTCCGGACGAAGCGGATCGAGCAAAGCGGCCCAGCCAAGCAGCGCGAGTCCAGTGGGCTGCCGGCAGTCGGCGGGCCCGCCTTCCCGGAGCCATGCCGACGCCAGAGCGATCACCCGATATCCCTCCCGCGCCAAAGCCTCGGCCTTCGCCTCCAGGGACCCGGCGACGCCCGCGCACATCGGCAAGATCACTTCCGGCGCGCCTTTCACGTAGAGGATATCCCCCTCCGACCGCTCGACCGCGACCGCCGAGAAACGGTTGACGGGCTCGTAGGGGAGCTCGTCGAGCCGTTTCGCGGTCCTGGCAACGGCCAGATCCACCCCCACCTCGCGGGCGAATGTCGCAAGGGCCACATCAACGCTGTCACCGACCAGAAGTCCGGCGGGCGCCAGCGAGACCTCGTTGCAGTAAGCCGCGGCCTCGGCGAGCCGGAGCAAATTCGCGTCCGAGGAACCGGGCCAGTCCTCGGGCGCCATGAGCGGGCCATTGGCGAGCAGGACCCGCTCCAGCGAGAGCCGATTCTGGGTCAAAGTGCCCGTCTTGTCGCTGGCGATCAGGGTGCAGGAACCGAGTCCCTCGACGGCAGGAAGCGAGCGAACGATGACGTTGCGGTTCGCCATCCGCCGGGTCGCGGCAGCGAGCGCAACTGTGACGGCGATCGGGAGGCCCTCCGGAATTGCGGAGACGGCGAGAGCGACCGCAAGCAGCAGCACGCGCCCGAGCGGCTCGCCCTCGAGCGAGAGGAAGATCGAGAACAAGGCAATCAGACCGACTGCCGAGAGCGCGATCTGGCGTGAGAGCCGTTCAAGCCGAAGAAGCAGCGGTGGCGGCGACTCGGCTGAAGCCGCCAGAGACTGCTGGATCGAACCGAGCTCGGTGGCGAGCCCGGTCGCGACGACCAGCCCGGTGCCGCGACCCTGGGGAATGTAGGTGCCTGCGTGCAGCATGTTCGGCCGTTCCGCGAGGACGGCGTCATCCGCGGTTTCGGCCGCGTGATCCTTGGCCACTGGCATCGACTCCCCGGTCAGGGTCGATTCGTCCGCGGTCAGTCCGCTCGAGGCAAGCAGCCGAACATCGGCCGGAACGGCCATGCCGCTCTCGATCTCCACCACATCCCCGGGGACGATCTCCGAAGCGTCGACTTCGGTCACCTCCCCGTCCCGCCGAACTCGGGCGACCTGGCGGATCAACCGATCGAGCGCCGCGATGCTGGTGTCGGCGCGGCGCTCCTGAACCGTTCCGACGAGGGCGTTGAGGAACAGCACGACGCCGATGAAGCCGGCGTCCAGATTGTGCCCGGTCGCCAGCGACACCAGGGCCGCGGCCAGCAGAAGGTAAATGAGCGGGCTTCGGAACTGCCGAAGAAACAAGAGAGGCACGGAAGGACGAGGACGCCCGGGTAGCCGGTTGGGACCGTGGCTCCCGAGACGTTCGGAAGCCTCGGCCGCGCTGAGACCGTCCGCAGAGGAAGCAGTAAGCTGCAGACAGCGCAAGGCCGGAATGGCGTGCCAGCGCGGAGAACCGCTGGCAGGGGAAAAACGACTCCCTGATTCAGGCTGCGATTGCACGACTCGGTCCCGGTTCCCGCACCTGCTGGATCGGAGGGTCGGACAGCGTGTGAAGTTCGCCCTGCGGCCTGCTCATTTTCATGTGCGTCCTGTCCTGCCCGACCCGCCTGACGCCTTCGCTGAAACGACGATAGCCGCATTATCCGCCCGCTCAGGCCGTACGAACGGGAATCGAGCGAGCATATCAGGGAGGCTACCTAGGTCGCCTCCATTTTCGGCTGACCGATCCTTCGCGACATAACGGGGCTGAAGGAGGCTCAGCCGAGTTGACAGGCTGATTTGGGCCCAGTTTCATGCTAAGCATAAGGGAAGATGCGTATGGCCTAGCATGCCTCAGGTGATGAAGGTTCGGATCCTGGGAGGAGCCGATGACAAACCTTCTCGCGGGAGCCAATCCCAGCGAAAGCGCGGCAGAGCAAACTCGCTCCGCTTTGGGCTGGCCGAAATCGGCCACGTCGGCAGGGGCACCCGCCCACGAATATTGTCTGCTGGCCTGCCTTGACGACGGGCCACTCAGCCGTTCGATCCTCGACCATTCGATGGCGATCGCGAATGCGCTCGACCTGTCGGTCAGCGTTGCTCGGGTCATCGAGACCCAGCAACAGGCGGGGGTTCCGGCAGATCCCCTCGAGTGGCAGGTTCGGCGGCGCGAAAGTCTCGACCGCTTCGATTACCTGATCGCAAGCCCGGTGCGCCCGGTGCGACGCGTGCTGCTCTCCGGATCCGCTGCCGATGAGCTGACGGGGTGGGCGACCGAGAACCGCGCCAGCATCCTTGCCCTCGGGACTCGAGCGGCACCCGCGGGCCGCGCCGGATTGGGAGGAACTGTACACAGAATGCTCGAGCGCGGGTCAGCCTCGCTCCTTCTCGTTCCAGCGGAGTGCCGATCGAGATTGCCCTACCGTCGGCTGTTGGTGCCGCTCGACGGGTCCGCTCGTGCCGAAAGCGTACTGCCCATCGCCGTCAGAATTGCTCGCGCGCATAAGTCCGAGCTCCTTCTCGCGCATGTCGTCGGCCGGCCGGAGGCGACGTCCCTGCCGTGTATCGAGACGACCGCGCACGCCCTCTGCGCTCGTCTCGTCGAGCAAAACGAACAGGCGGCGCGCGACTATCTCGACGGGTTGGAGGCGCGGATATGGAAAGAAGGTTTGTCGGCCCGAACCGTCGTGATGCACGGCGGAGATGCGCGGGTCGAGTTGGTCGGCCTTGCGCAGGCGCAGCAGGCAGACCTCATCATTGTCGCCTCCCACGGGCGTAGCGGCATGGTCGAGGTTCCCTGCGGCAGCGTCACTGAATATCTGGCGGCCCACGCGCCCAGCCCGCTTCTTATCGTTCGCCCCAGCTTCGATCGAGGTTTCGCGGCGTCGGCCGACCTCGAGAAGGGACTTCTCGGCCTCATTGCCGAGCCGGGCTGAACATGGCCGACCGATGGCCGGAGCCGCTCGGGTCGCTTGCACCGGCCGCCCGAAAGCTCTCGGAGCACCACCGAACCGGGCCCTTCCCCGCTTCACCCATACCCGCCTGGCAGGCACTGACCGCGGCCCTCGGCTGGCTGCACGAGGCCCGACTGGCGTGCGCTGAGGCCACACCCGACGCCGGCAAGGCAGCCGAATGGCTTCTCGACAATGATTATCAGGTTCACCGCGCCATCCGCCAGATCCGGAAGGACCTGCCCGCGTCGTTCTACGCGCGATTGCCTCCGCTCGAGGCCCGGGACGGACCGGCTTTGCCGCGCATGTTCGCTCTCGCACACGAGCTCCTCAAGGCGACCTGTCTCCAGGTGTCGTTGGCGGGAGCGGTCGGCTTCGTTCGCGCCTATCAGGAGCGGCACCCACTGACCATTGCCGAGCTGTGGGCCTTCCCGACGATGCTGAGGATCGCCTGCCTGGAGATCGTCGTCGCGGCTCTGACCCCCATGCTACCCGGGCGGATCACGCTGCCTTTCGAGCCCAGCGCCTGGGCCAACGAGCCGCACGGACTCGACGCGACGGGTCGGGTCGCGCGCGGTATCGCCAATCTGGCCGTCATCGCGGCCATTCCCTGGGACGAATTCTTCGACTCGGTAAGCCTCGTTGAAAAGGCGCTCGGCGGAGACCCGTCCGGCTTTTATCGTAAAAGCGACTTCGAAACTCGCGATCGGTGCCGACGAGCAGTGGAGGAACTCGCTCTTCACAGCACCGAGAGTGAAACGAGCGTGGCAGCTCAGGCTGTGCACCTTGCCGAGGCGCAGGGCGAAGAGGAGGCGGGGCGCCATGTCGGCTACTGGCTGATCGGCGGCGGGCTGCCGCAGCTTGCGATGAAAGTCGGAGCGCGCTTCCCGGTCGAGCGGCGGCTGCGGGACCTTGTCCTTCGCCACCCCGGCGCTGCTTACGCTGTCGGGCTGGCGATCTGTACGGTAGTCGCTTTGCTCCTGCCCTCCGGTTACCTGTGGCTGGCCGCCAGCCCCCTATGGGGATGGGTTGCGGGCCTCGCGGCCGCTTTCGTGCCCGCGACGATCCTGGCCGTCGCCGTCGTTCATTGGGTGATTACCCGAGCGCTACCGCCACGGATCCTCCCCAAGCTCGATTTCAACGATGGGCTGCCGAAAGACTGTCCGACAGCCATAGTCGTCCCGGTCCTGATCGCGCGCGAAAGCGAGGTGGCGGCGCTGATCGAGCAGATCGAAACGCACTGGCTTGCCAATGCCGACCCAAGGGTCCGGATTGCGCTGCTCGCCGATCTCAGGGATGCGCCGCAAGCTCAACTGCCCGGGGACGCTGCGACCCTCAGCAGGCTGGAGAAGGAGGTGGTCGCCCTCAACCGTCGTTATGCGAAGAAGAGGCCGGGGCCGTTCCACCTGCTGGCGCGTCCACGCCGTTACAATCCTGCCGAAGGCTGCTGGATGGCGTGGGAGCGAAAGCGGGGCAAGCTTGAGCAGTTCAACCGGATGCTCGTTGAAGGGGACGAAAGCGGCTTCTCGCTGATAGTTGGTCACCGGGCATCGCTCGCTGACGTCAGGTACGTCGTCACGGTCGATGCGGACACCATGCTGCCGCCGGGCTCGATCGCCAGGCTGGTGGGAACGCTGGCGCATCCGCTCAACCAGCCCAGGTTCGACGAGACGACCGGGCGCGTGGTTGCCGGCTATTCGATCATTCAGCCACGTACCGAGATCTCCCCGCGCAGCGGAATGCGATCCTTGTTCACGCGTCTGTTCACGGGCGACACGTCGATCGACATCTACAGCCGAGCGGTCTCCGACGTCTACCAGGACCTGTTCGGAGCGGGCATCTTCGTCGGCAAGGGCATCTACGACGTCCGAGCGTTTCACCGGAGCGTCGACGGCCGAGTGCCGGAGAACGCTATCCTGAGCCACGACCTGTTCGAAGGCGCCCACGGCCGAGTCGGGCTCGCTACCGACATCGTCCTCTACGAGGGCTTTCCGACCACGTATCTGGAATATGCACGCCGTCTCCACCGATGGATCCGAGGCGACTGACAGCTGCTGCCCTGGCTGCGACGGACCGTGCCTTCCAGTACTGGTCGGCGCGAAAGCGCCTTTGCCGGTATCGACCGGTGGAAGATCCTGGACAATCTGCGCCGGAGCCTGATCGCGCCGTCGCTCCTCGGACTGGCGCTTGCCGGCTGGTTTTTTCTCCCCGGAAACCCCTTGCTGTGGACGCTGCTCGTCATCTTCGCCCCCGCCGGGCAACTGTTCACCGACCTCATCAGCGGGCTTGCGCGTGGCCGTCGGCGGTCCGCTTCGCGCGGAATGTTGATAAGTCTGTCGGATCAGTCCGGCCGCTGGTTTCTGGCCATGGTTTACCTGCTCCACGAGGCCCTGCTGTCGCTTCACGCGATCGCCGTGACCCTGGGGCGCCTGATCTTCACGCGCCGGCACCTGCTCAAATGGACCTCCGCGGCGGAAGTCGCCCGGCAGCTGGCGGTGAATGGGTCGCGTGGCGCATTGTGGCGGCAGATGTGGGCTGGGCCGGCGGTTTCGGTCGTGGCCGCGTTGCTGCTGGTCGAGATGCGCCCGGAAGCGTTGCCCTTCGCGCTGCCGTTCCTGCTGCTTTGGGTTGCCGCGCCCGAGATCACATTCCGGATCGGCCAGCCGCCCCGTGACGACGTCGCTCCGCTGGACTCCAGAGACGTGTACTTCCTTCGCCGGCTGGCGCGCCGCACCTGGTTCTATTTCGAGACCTTTGCCGGACCGAAGGATCACTGGCTGCCCCCGGACAACTTCCAGGGCGAGCCCCATCCGGAGATCGCCCATCGTACCTCGCCGACGAACGTCGGAATGATGCTTCTGTCGATCGGGACGGCATGGGATCTGGGCTATATCGGACGAGCGGAACTGGCCGCCCGGGCAGAGAACACGTTCGACAGCCTCGAGCGCCTCGAACGCCACCGCGGCCACTTCCTGAACTGGTACGACACGCTCACCCTGAAACCGCTTGAGCCACGCTATCTGTCCACCGTCGACAGCGGAAATCTTGCGGTAAGCCTGCTGGCTTTCGCTGGAACGCTGGAGGATGCGGCGGCCGCTTCCGGTCTCGAACCTCAGCGCTGGAGCGGCCTCATCGACGTGATCGCCTTACTCGAGGGACCCGCCGCGGACCTGTCACCGACCCGCCTGCGGCCCTTGCTGGAAGCACTCGGCGATCGAATCAACAACATACGCGACGACGCCTCGACCTGGTTGTTCGGCCTCGGCCAGATCTGCGACGAGGACATTCCGGAGATCGAAACCAGGGCGGCCGAAGTGGTCGCCACTACGCCGGCCGCCGGGACGGAAGTGCTTCGCGAGCTGCACGCCTGGCTGGATCGCCTGCGATACCAGGCCTCCACCATGCTGAGGGATCTGGGAGAAGCGGCGGACATGGCCGAAACCCTCACACGGCTGGCTCGAGGATCGAAGGCGCTTGCCGAAGCGATGGATTTCCGGCCCCTCTACGATGACGAGCGACGGCTCTTCTTCATCGGCCACAATCTGAGCACGGGCCGAACCGATACCCACCATTACGACCTGCTCGCTTCGGAAGCGAGGCTCGCCAGCTTCTTCGCGATCGCCAAGCGCGACGTACCAGTCGAGCACTGGTTCCACCTCGGTCGGCCGGTGACGCGCGCCGATGGCGGCCTGTGTCTCATCTCGTGGAACGGCTCGATGTTCGAGTATCTGATGCCTCGGCTGCTGTTGCGCAGCGGTCCGGAAAGCCTGCTCGGCGAAAGCGAGAAGATCGCCGTCCAGATCCAGCGGCGCCACGGCGAGGAGGAAGGCCTGCCGTGGGGGGTGTCCGAATCCGCCTTTGCCGCCCGCGACCCGGAACATCGCTACCGCTACCAGGCATTCGGCGTGCCGGGCCTTGGGCTGAAACGCGGGCTCGAGCGCGACCGGGTGGTGTCACCGTATGCGTCCGCTCTGGCGCTCGCAGCAGCCCCTGCCGATGCGGCCTTCAATCTTCGCGGGCTGGAACGGCTCGGTGCCGTAGGGATGTACGGTCTGCTGGAAGCGGTGGACTTCACCCCCGAGCGGGTCGCGGTCGGAAAGCGATTTGCCCCGGTCAACGCATGGATGGCGCATCACCAGGGCATGATCCTGTGCGCGATCGGCAATGCCGTCGGCGAGGATGTGCTCGTTCGACGGCTCGGGCGTGACGCCCGGTTCAGGCTCAGCTCGCTTCTGCTCAGCGAGCGAATTCCCCGCGAGATTCCATCGGAGATCGACCGGATAGACTCGCTGGAGGTGGAGCCGACCGCTCCGACTGCGGTGACGATCCCTCCGCCCTGGACGGCGGATGCAGAAGCGGGGCAACCCCAGCTGCAAACGCTCGGAAACGGCCGTCTCGCCAGCTGGATATCGGAAGCCGGCGGAGGCGGCCTCCGTTGGCGGGGCCAGGCACTAACCCGCTTCGTCGCGGACCCCACACGCGACGCCGAGGGGCTTTGGGTCTATGTCGCCGACCTTGATGACGGCGGTCTCTGGTCGGCGACCCGTCAGCCTACGCAAACCGAACCGTCGGACTATCGCGTTTCGTTCCATGCGCACATGGTCGAGTTCCACCGGCGGGACTCGGGGATCGAGACGAGGCTGGAGGTGGCGGTCGCAGCCGGCGACGATCTCGAGCTTCGGCGTCTCGTGCTCACCAATGACACCGCTCGGCCGCGGCGGCTTCGAGTCACCAGCTATGGCGAGATCGTCCTTGCCCCGCCGCTGGACGATGAACGCCATCCTGCGTTCAGCAAGCTTTTCGTGCGAAGCGAGGCGGTGCCCCAGCTCGGCGGACTCATCTTCACCCGCCGCAGCCGGGGGCCGCGCGAGACGCCTCCGGTCCTTCTCCACGTCCTCGTTGGCCCCGACGGACCCGCCGCCGGTGTGCGCTGGGCGTGTGATAGAGCTGCCTTCCTGGGGCGTGGTGGCGACCTGCGGAACCCACGCGGCGCTCACTCACCCCTCGACGGCAGCGCCGGTTTCACTCTGGATCCGATTTTGGCCCTTCAACTCGACGTCGATCTCGCACCCTACGAGCAACGAGAGCTTTGCTTTGTCACCATTGCGGCAGCGACGCGGGAGGCGGCCGTCGAAGCTGCCGAGCGACATGCGACACCGGCAGCACTGACATGGGCACTGGGCGACGCCGCCTCAGAAGCGGCTCGAGCGGTGGAGCGGGCAGGGTTGCAGTCTGAGGATTTGGCGCCGTTGCAGTCGCTGGCATCGCAGCTCGTTTATCCGCACGGAGCGCTTCGGTCGGCGCCCGAGACGATTCAGGCCAACCACCTCGGACAGCCGCATCTGTGGAGCCTGTCACTTTCGGGCGACCTCCCGATCCTGCTTCTGCAAGCGACCACGGAAGGGGCGCTGCTCCCGCTCATCGTGCGGGCACAGCAATATTGGCGAAGGCATGGACTGGAATTCGACCTGGTCGTCCTTCAGATCCGCGGTTCGGCCTATTTCGAGCCGGTCCGCGACGAAATTGCCGATCTTCTTCGAGACTCCGGCGCTGCCGACATGCTTGGGCGCCATGGCGGAATCCACCTGCTTTTCGCCGACCAAATCGATCCTGCGCACGCCCGGCTCCTGGAGGCCGCCGCGCGAGTTGTGCTCGAGAATTCGCGAGGGCTGGCCGACCAGTTGCGAGAGCAACGCCCCGCGATCGCCGATCTGCCCGGGATCACGCCTTCGCTGCCGCCCCATCATCCATCGAAGGAGAGTCCCGGCCCGTCCCCGGCGCTGCTGCTCGAGAACGGCTTCGGCGGCTTCACCGAGGATGGCCGAGAATATGTGATCCATCTGAGCGCGGGCGAGTCGACGCCCGCTCCCTGGTCGAACGTTCTGGCCAATGCGGAGTTCGGGACCCTCCTAACCGAAACTGGCGGGGGCTACAGCTGGGCTGAAAACAGCGGCGAGAACCGGCTGACGGCCTGGACCAACGATCCCGTCGCCGACCGGGCGGTTGAGGCGCTCTATATTCGCGACGAGGAAACGACGGAGGTTTGGACTCTGGCCCCGGGCGCGGGCGGAAAAGACTCGGCGTGCGAAATACGCCATGGCGCCGGTTACTCCAGCTGGCGGCGGCGCTCCCACGGTCTCGAGCAGGAAATGCTGATCCTCGTTCCGGTCGATGCCCCGGTGAAGCTGGTCCGGCTCCGGCTGCGCGATCTGCTTGGCTGCCACCGCCGGCTCACCTCGACATATTATGCCGAGTGGCTGCTGGGAGCGTTGCCGAGCGTATCGCGGCCACACATCGTGTGCGGATTCGACGAGGACAGCCATGCCCTGATCGCAACCAGCCACTGGTCCGCCGATTTCGCCGGCAGAGTGGCCTTCCTGACCGCCAGCCTGCCGGCGCACGGTTTCACGACCGACCGTCGCGAGTTCCTGGGTCGGGAAGGCGATCCAGCGCGCCCCGCCGGCCTTGCACGCTGGGGCCTTAGCCGGCGCATCGTCGCGGGAGAGGATCCCTGCGCCGCTTATCAGGTCCACCATGAGATCGACCCGGGGGGAAACGCCGAAGTCATCTTCGTGCTGGGCCAGGGGCGGAACGCGGCGGAAGCGGCGCTGCTCGCGAAGCACTGGCGGGATCCCGCCCGTTTCGAGCCGGCGCAAGAGGCGCTGAAAGCCTGGTGGGACGAACGGCTCGGTGCCGTCGAGGTCGACAGCCCGGACGTCGGTTTCAACCTCATGGTCAACCGCTGGCTTCCTTACCAGAGCCTTTCGGCGCGCGTTATGGCGCGCACGGGATTCTACCAGTCGAGCGGCGCCTTTGGCTTCCGCGACCAGCTTCAGGACGTGCTGGCCTGGTTGCACGCCGAGCCCAAGCGTGCCCGAGCCCACATCCTCGAATGCGCAGCGCACCAGTTCACCCAGGGTGACGTGCTCCACTGGTGGCATCCGCCCTACGGGCGCGGAGTCCGCACGCGCTGCTCGGACGATCTTGCCTGGCTGCCATATGCCGCGGCCTCTTACGTTCAGGCGACGGGCGACGTGTCGATACTGAACGAGCCGGTGCCGTTTCTCGAAGGTGCAACGCTCGGTCCGGACGAGATGGACCGTTATGCCAGGTTCGACCCCGGCAGACAGTCCGCGCCCTTGATCGACCACATGGAGCGAGCCCTCGAGCATGCCCTTACCGACGGCGCGCACGGCCTGCCGCTGATCGGCTCGGGGGACTGGAACGACGGCATGGACCGGGTCGGCGCCGCAGGCCGCGGCGAAAGCATATGGCTGGGCTGGTTCCTCGCCGTCACCGCGGACCTGATGGGCGCGATGGAACGGCGCCTCGGCCGCCAGGGGGGCGCCGAACTCTGGACCGAGCGAGCGCACGGCCTTCGGCAGCGAGTGGAGGCCGCGGGCTGGGACGGCGGCTGGTACCGCCGCGCCTATGACGACGACGGTGACCCGCTGGGAACGAGCAGCGACGAGGAGTGTCGGATCGACTCGATCTCGCAATCCTGGGCCGTCTTCGCCGGGGGCCGGCCCGAGCGGGCCGCGTTGGCACTCGAGTCGGCCTATCGCGAGTTGATCGATCCGCAGGCGCGGCTCACCCGATTGCTCTGGCCGCCGTTCGACAGGGGGCCCAGCGACCCTGGCTACATCAAGGCCTATCCACCCGGCACCAGGGAAAACGGCGGTCAATATTCCCATGCGGCGGCCTGGCTTGGGCTGGCCTTCGCCAAAGCTGGAGATGGCCGCACGGCTCATGAAATCTTCTCGATGATCAGTCCGGTCGGGAGACCAGCTGACCTGTACCGGGTCGAGCCCTACGTGGTGGCCGGCGACATTGCCGCCGTCGCGCCCAACGCGGGCCGGGGCGGCTGGACCTGGTACACGGGTGCGGCCGCCTGGGCGTCGCGCCTGGCGATCGAGGGGATCCTCGGACTCACGCTTCGCGACGGAAGACTCCACCTTAATCCCAGCATCCCTCCCGGCTGGGGAGGCTACAGGGCGCGACTGAGACGCCCCGACGGCTCCATCGAGGTGGAGGTCACCGATTGTAGCGACGTCGGCAGCGGTCCGGTCGAAATCACAGTGGACGGGCGCCGCTGGGACGGCAACGGAATCGCGTTCCCGTCGGATGGCTCGGTACGCCGGGTCGAAGCGACACTGGGATCCGGCAGCGGCAAAGTTCGTGAAGAGGGACGAGCGGCGGACGCTTGAATTGGGGCCAACCGAACAGGTGGTCCGCGCCGTCGCGTCAACATTGACCAGCCGCCCATGGTTATGGCAATCGGCGAGCGCATCAACGAGAGGGTTCAGGGGGCTGCAAGACCGTATTGGTGTCGGCCCGAGAACGCATTATCTCTCACGGGATTGCGGGCGTAGCTCAATGGCAGAGCAGAAGCTTCCCAAGCTTACGACGAGGGTTCGATTCCCTTCGCCCGCTCCACTCTCCCACCGCCCGTTGTCGAACCCTCGAGTCTTTTGTGACGCTCCGTCCAGCAGGACGACGCGCGGGTTCGATTTCCTTCGCCCGCTCCACCTTTCGAAACTTGAGGGCGATGCCCCGTTTCAAGAACGGTGCAGCGTTTCCGACATGCGCGCGGCGACGACGGTTCCGGACAGGAAGGTCATCGCTGCCACGGCATAAGCCGCAGCGGACAAGCCAAAGGTATCGGCGATGAGGCCGGCGATGATCGCGCCGAACGCGTAACCCATGTCCCGCCACAGCCGGTAGACACCCACGGCCGAGCCGCGCCACGATGGGTGCGCCACATCGCCGATGGCGGCGAGCAAGGTGGGGTAGACCATGGCCGTGCCCAGGCCCAGCAACACCGCCCCTGATGCGAATCCGGCGAAGGCGGAGGACATGGCGGTGACGACGATCCCCACCGCCTGGAGCCACATGCCGGCGGCGATCAGCCACTTCCTCCCGATCCGGTCCGAAAGCCCGCCCGTGACGAGCTGCGCGACGCCCCAGACGCCGGGGTAGATCGAGGCGAGCAGACCGATCTGTGCGAGCGACAGGCCCGCCGCGGCGAAGACCAACGGGAAAAGTCCCCAGGCCAGGCCGTCGTTGAGATTGTTGATCAATCCCGCCTGAGTGGCGGAAGACAGGTTGCGATCACGCCAGGTCGTCAGCTTGAAGATTTCCCGCTCGCTCAGCGACGCCTTCGCGCTGCCGGCATGCGTGGCCGATTCGTGATGAACGTGCGCGTGCGTCTCGCGCACCGCGAACACGGACAAGGACAAGCCTGCGACGACGAAGACGACGCCGAGATAGAAAGGTTCGGGCCTGAGGCCGTAGGCCGCCGCGAGATAACCGGTCGCCCAGGCCGCCAGAGCAACGGCAAAATATCCGGCGAATTCATTGAGGCCCATGGCAAGCCCGCGATTTTTCGGGCCGGCCAGATCGATCTTCATGATCACGGCCGTCGACCAGGTCAGCCCCTGGCTGACGCCCAAGAAGACGTTGGCGACGACGATCCAGCCCCATGTGGGTGCCCACATCAGGAGGAACGGCACCGGAGCGGCGACCAGCCAGCCGGCAATCAGGACGGGCTTGCGGCCCCATTTGTCACCGAGACGGCCCGCCAGGTAATTGGAGAGCGCCTTGGTGACCCCGAACACGGCGATGAAGGACAGAATTGCGGTGCGCTCGGCGAGCCCGAATTCCGTTTCGGCCAATGCCGGCAATATGCTCCGCTCGATGCCGACCATCCCGCCGACGAAGGCGTTGACCAGAACGAGCAGTGAAAATTGCGGCAGGTTCGCGCCGAGGCCGAGAACGGGGTGAGCGTGTGCGCGTCCGGAAATCATGGTCACGTCTATTTCACCGACCGGCCAGTCTTCGCAACCACTGGCACGCGCGCAGGCTCGAGCAGTAATGGGACGATGCTGCCCTTCACCCGCGACCAGTTTTTCGATCTGCCCCGGCGAGCATCGTTTGACGCTGAAAAAGGTCGCGCGTCGCGCCCGCGTCAATAACGATCGAGGAGGCGCTCCACCGTGTCTTCCGGCGCCTTCTTCGAATTGCGGCGATTTCCCGCCTCATGCTCGAGCGCAGCCCGGATGTCCTCGATCTGGGTGTCGGTGAGGTGCTCGATGCCGATAAAGGCTCCGCGGGCCTTGTCGACTGCGCGCAACAGCTCGTCCAGCTTCGCCTGCATCGCCGCAGCGTCGCGATTCTGGCTGTTCTGGATCAGGAACACCATCAGAAAGGTGACGATCGTCGTCGCGGTGTTGATGACCAGCTGCCAGGTGTCGGAGTAACCGAACACGGGACCGGTCACGCCCCAGACCACGATCAGCGCAAACGCCACCGCGAAGGCGTAAGGCTGACCGGCGGCAGTCGCGATCTTCCCGGCAAACCAGGTGAAGAAGCGGTCCATTCGCGCAGCAAAGCCCCGGCAGGACAAATGTTCCACAGGCCGAACGACCTGACAGCCCTCCAGGGACCTCGAAGGAGCAGTCAGGCGAGACGGTTTCAGCCGGCGTAGGGGTCTTCGACAGGCCCCGTCTGACCGCCCGCAGCGGTCCCCGGGCCGCCCGGTTGGGCGGCCTGACCGGGCGGCGCGGAAGCCGGGGTCCCGGCTTCCGCGGCTGGCGGCTGGGGCATGGCACCCGGAATCCACTCCGAGTCCCAGTTCGGCGCCGGCGGAGGGTTGAGCACGACCGGCTCCCGCGGCTGCTCAGGTGCGCCCGTGAACGCGAGCAGCCCCAGGGCCCCGACCGCAATGCCCGCGCCGATCACTATTTTCAGGCCCGTTCCGGACATGAGATCCTCCAACCTGTCTTCATTGCCTGCGCTTTGCGGCAGTGCGCTCAGATCGCGCAGGAAGGCACCGGGTCCTCGACCCGGAAGACCGGGGTCGCTCCGGCGCCTGGCGTCACATAGGTCACCAGGACGGTCGCTCCGCCCGGACTGCTCGCCTCGTGGGCGTGATCTGAGCCCTCGACGAAAACGGCCCCATTGGGCGAACTCGGTCCATAAGTCCTCGTCGTCTGACAATCCGTTTCGGTGAGGGTCACGGAACCGGACTCCACCGCGACCACGACCAAACCGGGGTGGTGATGCCAGCCAGTGCGCGCGCCGGGCGCGAAAGTGAGTCTCTGAACCCGCACCGTCGTCGGATCCTTGGTCTCGAACTTGATCCGGTCGTTATTGACGTTGATGTCTTCGAGGAGCCGGGATGTGGCGAAGGTTTCCGCCGAGACGCCCGATCCCGGCGATGCCGAAGCCGTCCCGCCGGCCGCAACCGCGACGATCCCGATCATCGCCGACGCGAATTTCAAACCTGTTGAATACCGCATCACCTATTCTCCCCATCATGTCGCACCGGGCGGACAAGAATCCGGGAAGCCGTCCCGGCCTGCCAAAGCGGCGCGATGCCATTGTTGGACCCAGACAGCATAAGGGCGCGCAACGGACCGATCCTTGGCCTCGACCCAAATAATTCCCTAAATTTGCCTTCAGCCGATTCGACTAATCGGGTCTGGATGATATGAACTGTGCTCCCGGCTGCTTGTGCGGAACTGTTTATGGCCAGTCATGACATCAGGCTCGGGACTCTGGTTCTTCAGCCAGGGCGGCAGTTGCTGGCCGATGGCGTGTCACTCCAGCTTACCCGAAAGCCACTAGAGATCCTGACCGTGCTTGCGAACGCGCGCGGTGAACTGGTCACCAAGGACGAGCTGATCGGCGCGGTCTGGCCGGGCCAGGTGATCGAGGAGAGCGCCCTCCAGGTGCATATGGTTGCCCTGCGAAAGGCGCTCGGGGCCGAGGCGACCCGCCTGAAGACCGTTCACGGTTTCGGCTACCGGCTGGAGATTCCAGCGGCGGCCGCCGCGGAGACAGATGGGCCACTTCATCAAACGGCGCAGCCCTCGATTGCGGTGCTGCCTTTGCGGGTGATTGGCGCTCCCGGCGAACATGCCGTCATCGCCGAGGCGCTCCCCCACGAGATGATCGCCGAGCTGAGCCGGCTTCACTGGCTGTTCGTGATCGCGCGCGGTTCGTCCTTCCAGTTTCGCGACGCGGACCCCGACATGGGCCAGATCGGTGCCCTGCTCGGGGTCAAATACTGTTTGTCGGGAACGCTCGAGCAGAACAAGAACCGGATCGCGATCACCGTCGACCTGGTCGATACGCGAACTCATCAAGTGATCTGGGGCGACCATTATTCAGCCGCGGCCGAAGGCGTTCACGAACTTCGCGCGCTGATCGTCACCAGCGTCATCGCCGCATTGGAGTTCCAGATCCCGCTCCATGAGGCCCACCTCGCCGCCTTGGGGTCCACCGAGCATCTCGACGCCTGGGCCCTTTACCATCGCGGGCTGCAGCGGATGTTCCGGTTCACCCGCGTCGACAACGAGGCCGCCTCCGCGCTGTTCGAGAAGGCGATCGCCCGAGACGGCAAGTTCGCGCGCGCCCATGCCGGCCTTTCCTTCACCCGCTTCCAGAACGCCTTCATGCGCTACGGGCCGGATGCCGACGCCGAGGCGACGGCGGCGAGGCGTTATGCCGAACAGGCGCTGGATCTCGATGCGGCGGATCCGTTCTCCAACCTCGTCTTCGGCCGTTCGCTCTGGCTGACAGGCGACGTCGCCGCCAGCCTCCCCTGGATCGACCGGGCCCTCGTCCTGAATCCGAATTATGCGCAGGCTTCCTATGCGCACGCTTTAGCCGACGCCATGCTGTGCAAGGGCGACGACGGCCAGCGGCACGCTGACCGGGCAATGCAGCTGAGCCCGATCGATCCGATGCAATATGCGATGTTCGGCGCCCGGGCGCTGTCGCACGCACTTCGCGGCCAGCACCCGGAAGCAGCGGACTGGTCCGATCGTGCCGCGCGGGCACCGAATTCCCACATATTGATCTCGATGATCGCAGTGCTCTGCCACGCTTTGGCGGGGCAAGAGGCCCGGGCCAGAACCTGGGCTGATGCCGTCCGAACGGCCAATCCCGGCCTCAGGCAGGACGATTTCTTCCGCGCCTTTCCCTTCGAGGGGCATGAAGAAAGGGCCGCCTTCTCCAGGGCCCTCACCCGCTACGGTTTCTGAGACGGAGCGGCCGCGCCTTCGATCCCGGAGTGACGATCGCTAACTGAACGCGACTTCGGATTGCGCAAACCGGCCGGTCAAGGGCAGCCTCGATCAGATCGCGTCGTCGCTCACCTCGAGACCAATGGCTCGAAGCCGCTCGAGAAGCTCGGCCCGGCAATCGTCGAGCGTATTCTGATCGGTGCTTCGTATGACGAAATTGGCCCCCACCCGGCCCTCCCGGAAGAAGGGATAGGAGCCGATCTGA
The DNA here is from genome assembly GCA_035710145.1 of Allosphingosinicella sp. Lineage (GTDB taxonomy): Bacteria > Pseudomonadota > Alphaproteobacteria > Sphingomonadales > Sphingomonadaceae > Allosphingosinicella. Next base: position 15,616 of record DASTDX010000158.1, on the reverse strand, counting down.
CAGCCCGGATGGGCGCGCTCGGTTTCGGCCAGCAGCTCCGCCACCTCGCTTTCGGGCGCCCAGCAGCCGATCGTCCGTGAAAGCAAGGGCCGCCCGCCTTCGAGCCGCCCGGACAAGGCCTCGAGCATGATCGCCGCGATGTGCGGAACGCCGGCCAGGATGAAGATGTTGCCGAGCCTGATCCCCGGTGCACCCGACATCGGATTGTCGATCAGTTCGGCGCCTTCCGGTACCCGCGCCATTCGGAGCCTGGCTTCGGTAAGGCCGCCTCTGGCCTCATAATAAGCCTCCAGCGTCGCCCGCGCCTTGGGATGGATGACGACCGGAACGTCCAGGGCCCGGGCGATGGCATCGACGGTGATGTCGTCATGCGTCGGGCCGATTCCGCCAGTCGTGAAGAGATAGTCGTTGGTCGAGCGGAGCGCGTTCACGGCCTCGGCGATCCGGTCCATCTCGTCCGGCACGACCCGCACTTCGGAGAGCCGGATCCCCTGAAGGTTGAGCCAGATCGCGATCGGCGAGACGTTGCGATCCTGGGTGCGACCGGACAGGATCTCGTCCCCGATCACCAGCAAGGCGGCCGTCCAGATACGCTCGCTCATGGTCCCGCGCTTAGGATCTGCGCCCGGTTAGGGCAACCGGGGTGACGGCCCGTAATGGCCTGCCAGGCTTCCGGGGGTCGCCAAATGCAGGGGTCAGGCCTATATTCGGGCGATGATGACCACGCTCACCACCCTCGATCGCGAGGACTCGATCATTGGCCGCCACGGCGGAATCAAGCTGCACGGGCCGAAGGGGTTCGACGGCATGCGTGAGGCCGGACGGGTGGCAGCGGAGATCCTCGACGCTTTGGTGCCGCACGTCGTCCCGGGCGTGACGACGCAGGAACTGGACGACATCGTCTTCGCCGAGATGCGGGCCCGCAACGCCATTCCGGCGACGCTTAATTATCGTGGCTATACCAAGAGCTGCTGCACCTCGATCAACCATGTCGTCTGTCACGGCATCCCGGGTGACCGCGTCCTGAAGGACGGCGATATCATCAACATCGACGTCACCCCGATCGTCGACGGCTGGCACGGGGACACCAGCCGGATGTACCTGGTCGGCGACGTCCCCTTGAAGGCGCGCAGACTGGTCGACGTCACCTACGAATGCCTGATGCTGGGAATCGAGCAGGCAAAACCGGGCAACCATCTCGGCGACATCGGCCATGCGATCCAGACCCATGCCGAAGCCCAGAGATACAGCGTCGTGCGCGATTTCTGCGGCCACGGCCTGGGCCAGGTCTTCCACGACGCGCCCGAAATCGTCCATGCCGCACGGCCCGGGACCGGCCCGGAACTCCGGCCCGGAATGTTCTTCACGATCGAGCCGATGATCAACATCGGCAAGGCCGCCTGCAAGGTGCTGGAGGACGGCTGGACGGCCGTGACCCGCGACCGCTCCCTTTCCGCCCAGTTCGAGCATTCGATCGGCATCACCGAGGACGGCTGCGAGATCTTCACCCGCAGCGCAACCGGGCTCGACCGCCCGCCTTACTGAACGACGCCCAACGAAAAACGCCCCGGCGAACCGGGGCGTCCTTGTCGTTGCGAGCCTTCGGCTTCAGTCGTTCCGGCTGACCCGACGGTAAGGGACGAATTCGCCCAGGAACACGACCCCATGAGTCATCCGGGCGCTGGTGTCGTAAAGCTGGATCGTGTCGATGCTGCAGAGCCGGTTCGCGAAGGGCCTGGACACCAGGGTGTCCATCTCGTCGAGGCTTCGGGCGCCGGCGCGGGGGCGGTTGACGTAGAGAACGTTGCCGACCTCGTAGACGATCGCCGTATCGGGTATGATCCGGGTGCCACGGATCCGGTTCAGGGTGATGCAATTGACCGGCTCGCCGGCGACCCGGCCTTCGAGCGCGCGGGCGAGCTGGGCCTCGCGGTCGACCGGCGCGGCCTGCGCCGAAGCTGCGCCCAGGAAAAGGCCTGCAGCGATAAGGGGCAGAATCTTGCGCATCTTGGACTTCCCGTTCGGAACCGGCTCCGTGCGAAGCATGATAGGCCCGGCATCCTGAACCAAAGCTGAGCGCCATGCTTGCCATGTCATGGCCGACGCTTATGCAGGAGGCGAACAGGGAGGCTTTGCGTGAAGAAGATCGAGGCGGTCATCAAGCCGTTCAAGCTGGACGAGGTGAAGGAAGCGCTTCACGACGTCGGCGTGTCCGGAATCACGGTCACGGAAGCGAAGGGCTTCGGCCGCCAGAAGGGCCATACCGAGTTGTATCGCGGCGCCGAATATGTCGTCGACTTCCTGCCGAAGGTTAAGCTGGAAGTGGTGGTGGAGGACAATCTCGCAGAGCGGGTGGTGGAGGCGATCGCCGCCGCCGCCCGGACCGGCCGGATCGGCGACGGCAAGATCTTCGTCACTGCAGTCGAGGAAGCGCTTCGGATCCGCACCGGCGAAAGGGGCTCCGACGCGATCTGAGGGGCGTTCCGCTCCTTGTCCGAAAGCGATAAGGGCCGGGTGTGGACGATCCCCTGCTCGCATCGATGTCGCCGGAAGAAGTGCGGACCGCGATGCGCACCCTCGGCTACCGCACCCAGAACGATCTGGCCGAAGCGATCGGCGTGAGCCGTTCGGCAGTCAGCCTGTGGCTCGACGGCAAGGTCGGCGTTCCAAGGCCGGTGGCGATGCTTCTTCGGATGCTCGTCGCTGCCCAGCGCCGGCCCTTCTGAGGACCCTCCCCGCCCCTTCCCCGGTACGCCGTGAATTATTCACCTCGGCTGGACGCCACCGGCCGCAGGCGGAATCCTTTTCCCGAGCGCTCCGGTAGATTCGGGCCGGGCGCCTTCAACCTTATCGGGACAGGGCAAGCGAACATGGCGAACAATGCAGCCGGCATTCTCAAGCAGATCAAGGAGCAGAAGATCGAGTGGGTCGACCTCAGGTTCACCGACCCGAAGGGCAAGTGGCAGCATCTCAGCATGTGCGCGGTGGCGGTCGATGAAGACCAGCTGACCGACGGCTTCATGTTCGACGGATCCTCGATCGCCGGCTGGAAGGCCATCAACGAGAGCGACATGATCCTTCGGCCCGACCTCGACGCCTGGTACCTGGATCCGTTCAGCGCGACGCCGATGGGCATATTGTTCTGCGACGTCGTCGACCCGGGCACCGGCGAGCTTTACGCGCGCGATCCGCGATCCACCGCCAAGCGCGCCGAAACCTATCTGAAGGCGACCGGAGTCGGCGACACCGTCAACGTCGGGCCGGAAGCCGAGTTCTTCATGTTCGACGACGTCCGCTTCGAGGACGATTATGCCGCTTCGGGATTCCGGATCGACGATATCGAGCTGCCGACCAATACCGGCCAGAAATACGAGACCGGCAACCTTGCCCACCGCCCGCGCGCCAAGGGCGGATACTTCCCCGTCGCACCGGTCGACAGCGCCATGGACATTCGCGGCGAGATGGTTTCGACCATGCTCGAAATGGGCCTGCCGATGGACAAGCACCATCACGAGGTCGCCGCCAGCCAGCACGAACTGGGCCTGACCTACGGCACCCTGGTCGAGACCGCCGACCGGATGCAGATCTACAAATATGTCGTTCACATGGTGGCGCAGGCTTACGGCAAGACGGCGACCTTCATGCCCAAGCCGATCAAGAGCGACAACGGCTCCGGCATGCACACGCACATGTCGATCTGGAAGGGCGGCAAGCCCCTGTTCGCCGGCAACGGTTATGCCGGCCTCTCCGAGACCGCGCTCTACTTCATCGGCGGAGTCATTCGCCACGCCAAGGCACTGAACGCCTTCACCAACCCGACCACCAACAGCTACAAGCGCCTGGTCCCGGGCTTCGAGGCCCCGGTCCTGCTCGCTTATTCGAGCCGGAACCGCTCCGCCTCCTGCCGGATCCCCTACGGTGCCGGCGAGAAGGCCAAACGGGTGGAATTCCGTTTCCCGGACGCGATGGCCAATCCCTATCTGGCTTATGCGGCGATCCTGATGGCCGGCCTCGACGGCATCCAGAACCGGATTCACCCCGGCGATCCGATCGACAAGAATCTCTACGACCTGCCGCCGCAGGAACTGGCGGAGGTGCCGACGGTATGCGGATCGCTGCGCGAAGCCTTGCTCGCTTTGCACAACGACCGCGCCTTCCTGACCAAGGGCGATGTGTTCAGCGACGACCAGATCGACGCCTACATGGAGCTCAAATGGGAAGAGCAATTGCGCTGGGAGACCACGCCGAGCGCCGTCGAATATGACATGTATTATTCGTCCTGACCGGTCCACGGGCGCCGCGGAACAGCCGCGGCGCCCCGCCGTTTCCTCCCCGAACGACTGATTCGAGGAGAGTGAAGAATGATCCCCGCAATCCTATTGTGGCTGATCGGCGTGCCGCTCGGAGTCATCATCCTGCTGGCCCTGTTCGGGATATTCTAGACCGAGAGACCGGCAGCGATCTCATTCCCAAGGGGCTGCCGGCCATGCCGGCGGCCCCTTTTCAATCCTCCTTGATCAGGCTGTGCTTCTGGGTGTCACGCATCCGCACGTAGACGATCAAGGACAGCCCGATCATCGCCGCGACGTAATAATAGAAGCCGCGCTCCATCCCCTGCTCCTTCAGCCACAAGGCGACATATTCGGCCGTGCCCCCGAACAAGGTGTTGGCCAAGGCGTAAGGAAGAGCGACGCCAAGCGCCCTGATGTGGGCCGGGAACAATTCCGCCTTCACCACGGCGTTGATCGAGGTGTAGCCGGTGACGATGACCAAAGCGGCCATGACCAGGCCGAACGCCGCCCAGGGATCCTCCACCGTCTCGAGCGCGGTGAAGATGGGCACGGTGAAGATCACTCCCATGAGGCCGAAGGTGATCATCACCGGCTTTCGGCCGACCCGGTCCGAGATCGCGCCCGACAAGGGCTGCAGGCACATGAAGACGAACAGGGCCGCCGTCATCACCTGACTCGCGGTCTCGCGGCTGAAGCCCGACGTGTTGACGAGGAATTTCTGCATGTAGGTGGTGTAGGCGTAGAAGGCCAAGGTGCCGCCGGCGGTCAGGGCCATGACCAGAAAGGCCTGGCGGGGATGATCGCGGAACAGGTTGACGCCGCTGGAGCGCGGCGCATCGCTCGCTTTGGCGTTCTCGAAGCTCTCCGTCTCGGCGAGACGCCGCCTGATGTAGAAGACGACGACCGCCAGCACGGCGCCGATCGCGAAGGGAATGCGCCAGCCCCAGGCCTCGAGATCCGCCTCCGGCAAGGCGAACTGGAGGAGGATCAGGACCGCCAGAGCAATGAGCTGGCCGGAGATCAGGGTCACGTACTGGAAGCTGGAATAGAAACCGCGGCGGCGGCGGCCGGCCATCTCGCTGAGATAGGTCGCGCTGGCGCCATATTCGCCGCCAACGCTCAGGCCCTGCATCATCCGGGCGATCACCAGCAAGGCGGGCGCCCAGGACCCGATCGACGCATAAGTGGGGGTGACGGCGATCAGGAGCGAGCCCGCACACATCAGGCTGACGCTCAGCGTCAGCCCGGCCTTGCGGCCGCGGCGATCGGAATAGATCCCCATCGCCCAGGCCCCGATCGGGCGCATCACGAAACCGACCGCGAAGACCGCGGCAGCGCTCAGCAACTCGGCGGTTCGGTCCTCGGCCGGGAAGAAGACGGGAGCAAAATAGAGGGTGAAGGCGGCGTAGACATACCAGTCGTACCATTCGACGAGATTGCCGGCCGAGCCACCGACGATGTTGCGGATCCGGTGACTGTCGGTCTGGTTCTGGCTCACCATTGTTCCCGTCAATAATCCCGCGAAATTCGAAGGTTGACGCTTTCGCGCCCGATCGTCGAGATGCTCGACAACAAGGAGAGCCAGCGGGTTATCTGATATTCGACCGTCGTCGCGGAATATCCGCGGCCGTCCGTGACCACCTCCACATAGACGCGCCGGCCGAGATATTTGCCCGCCGCGAACTGGGTGCCGATGCCCTGGGTCACGTCGGCGGGGAGGATTCTAAGCCGGTCGAGGCCGATCGATCGGCGGACCGCATTGATCGGATCGAGCCCGCCGCCGGGATCGTTCAACGAGGCCACCGCGGCGGCGAGCTGGATCGCCTCGGGCGCCGACAGGTTGGTGATCGAAGTCCCGAACAGGATCCGCGACAGAAGCTCATCCTGGGGAAGCGCCGGCGTCGAGGTGAAGGCGATTTCCGGACGAAGGCTTCGCCCCGCCACCCGGATCTGGGCGCTGAGGCCCCGCACCCGCGCTTCCGCGACGATGTCGAGTTGCGGATTGATCGGCGATTCCCCCTGGAAGCGGATGTTTCCGCGCGTCAGATCGAAGCGCCGGCCGGCGAAATCGTAGGTGCCCCGGATCAGCTCGGCGAGCCCGGTGATCCGCGGCTGAGTCACCGTCCCAGCGACCTGGACGTCGGCCTGCCACTCGCTGTTCATGCCGAGACCAGTGACCATCAGCCGCTGCGGCGCCGACACGTCCAGCGCCAGCCGCCAGGGCGAGACCCTTCGGACGACGGGGCCGAGATCGTCGTCAGGCCGATTGATCTCGCTGACGGCGAGCCTCGGCACCTGTGCGGCGGCGGTCGCGCTGCCGAGACGGAAACGACCCTGGGTCAAGGTGACGTCGCCGGAAATCAGGCCGCCTTCGCCGTCCGAGCGGATCGCCAGGTCGCCGGTGACGGAGGCCTGGATGTCGTCGCGGTCGAGCAGCTGCGCCGCCTGCGCCCGGACGTCGAAGCTCAAGCCGACGCCGCGCGCGCCGGCGAAATCGAGCGAACCGGTCCCGGCCACAGTGCCGCCACCCGGGGTCGTGCCCTGGAAGCGCTGGATCTGGAGGCGCGAACCGCCGAAGCGCCCGACCGACTGGAGATTGTCGATGACCATGCCGGTGACGGCGCTTTCGAGGCGGGCGCCGGCGGTTCGGACCGACCCGTTGATCACCGGATTTTCCAGGTTACCGCGGAAATCGGCACCGATCGCGGCCGGGCCGCTGAGATCGATCAGCTCGATTCCGGTCAGCCGCCACAAGGTGTCGGCGGCGCCATTATAGCGAAGCTGGGCGCGCATCGGCGCCCGAACCAGGCGATCGAAAAGATTGCCGCTGCGGCCGATCGGCGAGATCCGGGCCTGGGCCCGGCCGATGGTCCGGCCCTCGCTGACCGCGACCGCGCGCATGGCGGCATTGACCCCGTCGAGGCGAGCGTTGAGGCCGATATCGACCGGCCGAGACGACAGGACCAGGCCTGCCCGGGTGAGACCGCGAATCCGAAGGTTCGCTTCACCCGTCGGCGGCGCATTGGCAGACGGCGAGCGGTAGCGGACGAGGCCGGAGGCGATCCCGCCAAGGCCCAGTTCGGGATAGCCAATGTCGAGGACGGTGAGCGGCATCGACGTCAATTGCGCGTCGATCTCTGTGCGGGTCCCGAACAGGCCGCTCAATGACGCCGTGCCGCCGGCAAAGCGAAGTCGGGTGTCGCTCAGCCGCCAGCCTTCGGGTGTCCAGGTCAGCAAAGCGGGACTGAGCAATTCGATCGGGCGCCGGTCGACGGTACCGCTGCCGGTCACCCGGTAACGTCCGGGCGCGGCGTCGGCGACGAGGTTGAACGCGAAGCCCCGGCCACGCGAGCCGGCGATCCGCGCCTGAATCCGGCCGACCCCGCCGCGAAGGCTGGCCTGTGCGTCGACATTGGCGATCGTGAGCGGGCCCCGGCTGAGGCCGCGGGCGACGATCCGGCCCTCGACCGAGGTCCCGGCCGGGTCGAGGATCACGACCCCGGCGATAGTACCGCGGCGAACGATGATCGGCGGGGGACCGACGAAGCGCGCGTCGTTCGCGGATAGATTGACCGCGATGCGCTGGTTCGTCCCCACCGGATTGAACAGCAAGGTTCCGTCGAGGCCGCCGCCAGCGACGTCGAGACGGCCGCTGAACCCGCCCGGATCGGATCGCAACAGCCCCGTCGCCCGGGTCCCCGAGACGTTCAATGCGGCCACCTGGATCGTCGCCGGCTGCCCGGACGGCAGAAGGATCCCGCCATGCCCGGTGAACGGACCAAGCGTCGATCCGCCTTCGGCCCGCCAGGAAAAGCCGCGATCGTTCGGCTCGAGATCGAGGAGCACGTCGGCAAGTCCGAGCGCCGGAACCGGCCGCTCGAGGCGGACGGCCAGCCGCGGCCGCTCGAGCCGCCCTTCGAGGCCGACCCGAAGCGGGCCGTAATCGTCATGCTCCCCCGACGCTTCCATCGAGAAGGTGCCGTCGCGTCGCCTGAAGCCCTGAGCCGCAAGCCTGATCGAGGGCGCGGTGATCCGCATGTTCGAGAAATTGACGATGCCATCGGGACCGCGGCTGAGGTTTGTCTGGAGCTGCGGCAGGCCGCCGCTCACCCAGGACAGGAAGCGATTGTCCAGCCGCCTTACCGAGGCCCGCGCTTCCCCGGTCACCAGGGTGCCGCGGCCGCCCGGGCCCGGGACGGCCCGAAGCTCGCTGAGCACGTCGACCCGGCCGAAGCCCGGGATTTCGTAACCCGGCAAGCCGGCATTGACCGCGACCGCATAGACCCCGGTCCGAAGGTCGACGACGAGGCCCGCGCGGCCGCGAACCTTGTCAGACGTCACCACGAGATCGTCACCGGTGAGACGCTGGCGAGTCACTCGAAGCAGCCCCTGGACGCGCAGATTGGCGAGGATCTCGCCGGCGACATCGCCGGCGCCGGTTACCCGCCGGGCGGTGGCCAGAGCCGGGACCGTCACTGGCCAGCGCGAAAGGCGTCCCCGGCCTTCGACCCTGACCTGCTCGAAGCCCGTCTGATCGAAGGCGATCCGAGGCGAAGTGATCTGATAGAGGAAGCCGGCGGTTCCGAACGGCCCGTCGAGCACCGCCGCCATCCGGATCCGCTGCCCCGTCATGTTGCGGAACATCGCGGCGGGCCGAAGGAGCTCGGCGGCGATCTCCACATCCTCGAACCGGTTGTAGCGAAGGTCGACGAGGCCGCGAACGTCCATCGCCAAGGCCGGTGACCGCAATCGAACCTGGCCGTCGAGGCGGCGCTGGGAAAGCTCGCCGTTGGCGTCGACGTTGATCCTGGGTTCGCTCAGGCGCTGAAGCTTGCCGCGAAGGAAAGGCGAAGGGGCGGCCCAGCCCCGAACCCGGAAAAGGCCGGCGTTCATCCTGACCGACAGATCCGCCGTCGGCCGGCCCGAAATCCGCAGGCGCGCATCGCCGGTCCATCGGCTCCAGCTGCCGTCGCCGCCGACATAGAGATTGATCGGCCGGCGAGTGCCGAGCATTGCGCCCACGACGCTGTTGGCCGGAGCGATCACCCGGATTTCGCTGTCGAAGCGGTCCCGGTCCGGCTCCGAGTCGATCCGGATCAGCACCCGATCGCCACCGTCGCGGATATTCGCTTCAAGGCCGATCAGCGCCCGGCCGCTGCGGATTTCCGCTTCGCCCCTGAGACTACCGACCTGGGCCCGGCCGGTGACCCGCTCGCCGATCCGAAGCTGTCGAACGTCGAGACGGCCGATATGGATGTCGTAATCGGGAAGCACCGGCCCCGGTTCTTCGGAGGGGATCAACTCCGGCAAACGGTGAAGCGTGACCAGATCCGATTCCAGTTCGTGGATGCGCAGCCGCCCGAACAGGAAATCGATCGGACGCCAGTCCATCTCCAGCTCCGGCGATTCCGCAAACAGCCCTTCGGGATCGTAGAGCCGGACGTCGCGAAGCCTGGTCCGTCCCCAGATCGAGCCGTCGATCCGGCCGATGCGGATGCGGAGGCCGGAAGCGGGCGACATCGCGGCGATCCGATCGACGATGAAGCGGTGGCCGGGACCGGTGTCGAGGAAGGCGACCAACGCGGCGAAGGTGAGCATCAGAAAAAGGGCGACGACCACCGCCACTTTGGCGGCCGCCGAGGCGAAGGCCCGGAGCGGATGGCGCCGCTGCAGCTCAGGCTCCGCCAGCGCTTCCGACTGCGTCCCGATCGGGTCGAGGACCGCCTCGCTCACCTTGTGGCCCGATTCATCTAGAAGGCCTGGCCGAGCGAGACATAGACGGCGATCCGGGGATCGCCCGCGCGGGGATTGAGCGGCGTCCCGACATCGATCCGGATCGGACCGAAGCGCGAATGATAGCGAACGCCCACCCCGGCGCCTACCTGGAGGTCCTTGAAGCGCGGCAACGGCGACGTCGAGATATTGCCGGCGTCGATGAAGGGGACGATGCCGAAATCTCCGACCCTGACGCGGGCTTCGAGTGCGAGCTCCGCCAGACTGCGGCCGCCGATCGGATCGTCGAACACCGGATCCCGGGGGCCGAGCGCCTGGAAGCCGTAGCCGCGAACCGAGCCACCACCGCCAGCATAGAAACGACGAGAGGGCGCGATGCGATCGCGGCTGGCGCCCAATATGGTGCCCAGGCGCGTCCGCCCGGCGATCGTCACAGTGTCCGAAACCGGCTGGTAGAAGCTCGCGTCGATCTGCGAACGGGCGTAAAAGAAGCTTCCGGATTGAAGCGAGGCTTCCGGCGAGAAGCGCATCGACAGCCGGAAGCCCCGGGTCGGATCGAGCAGGTCGTTCGAGCCGTCATAGCCGATATAGGCCGGCAGGGCGCCGATGAAGAAGGTACGGCGGCGGGTCATGCCGCTGTCGAGATCGACGTCGCGTTCGTCGGTGGCGGCGAGCTCGGCACCGACCGACCAGGTCCAGGCCTTCTGCCAGATGATGTTGCTTTGCCGCTCGATCCCGCCGGCGAGGATGAAGGTGCGGGCGTCGAAGGCCGGGCGATCGATATGGGCGACCGCGACCTGCGCATTAAGCACCTGGTCCCGCCGGGCGAAGTTGTTGCGGCGAAGGACGGCCGAGACGAGCTGCTCGCGGGTACCGAGGACACCTCGAAACGTCACCGCGCCTTCCGGCGGCAGCAGATTGCGGTGCTGCCAGCTCAATTCGGCGCGAAAGCCCTCGCCGGTGCCATAACCCGCTTCGCCGGCGATCGTCCGCATCGGCGCCGGCTCCAGGGCGACCTGAAGGTCGACAAGGTCGGAGTCGGGCCGTCCGACCGGGCTTATCGTTACCGACGAGACGAGGCCCGTCGCGACCAGGGCCTGCCGGAGATCGTCGACCAGGGCATTGCGATAGGGATCGCCTTCGTCGAAGCGCGCTATGCGCTCGATATGATCGGCGTCGAACAAGGGAACGCCCTGAACCTGGACCCGGCCGAAACGCCTCGTCCCCTGGGGCTGAACCGGCAAGGTCAGGGTGGCGGTCCGGCTTTCATGGTCGATCACGATCTGGGGCTCGGCGAGCTCCGCGAAGGCGTAGCCTCGCCGCCCGAGCTCGGCGGCGAGCTCGGCCTGCGCCGCCGCCACGGCTGCCGCGTTCACCGGGTCCTGCTCCGACAAGCGGAAGGCCTCGCGAAGCGCAGCACTGTCATCGCCGGCCGATTCCAGACCCGGCAACGCGATCCCGGCGAAACGGTAAAGCGGGCCCGGCTCGGCATCCAGGGTCACCAGGTAAATGCCCTGAGGGTTGGCCTCGACCAGCGTCGTGACCGTCCCGTCATAATAACCATGGGCCCGGAGCAGCTCGCTCAGAAGATCGGCATCGGCCCTAGCGCGCCGGTCCACCTGAGCGGCATTGGCCGGATCCCCTTCATATTCCTGAAGCGTCGAAAGCGCCCGAAACTGAGCCAGCATCGCGACCGCCGCAGGATCGTTCTCGTCGAGGCCGACGACCCGGTATTCGTAGGTCCGGGCACTCGCATTATCCGCGAGCTCGGGCACGGGCGAGGTGGCGATCGGCGTGCCGCTATCCTGCTCGAGATCGGGCCAGTCGACGCCAAGATCGGGCCATTCCTCGAGCGGGGCCGACGGATCGAGCTGGTTCACCTCGTCGAGGCAATCCAGGCCGTCACGCTCGACGCACTCCGTGACCCCGGACGGCACGGGGTCAGCCGGGATCGGTTCAACCGCCTGCGCACCCGCAGCGGCTGGAAGGAAAGCGAGGGCCATGGCAGCCAGGGAAGCCGCTGCACGCCGCCCCGCAACGACTTGCAACATAAGGCGACGCTAGCCGCCGAGGCGCTACCGCGCCAGAGCCGATTTAGCCCAAAGATCGAGACTCAGTGGATCGTGCCAGCCGCCCGATCCGAGGCAAGGATCGGGATGATCCGTTCGATTTGCCGCCAGCGGCAGAAATGAATCACGTTGCCGATCTCGCGGCTGCGGTCGGCGCGCGCCGCCGCTTCGCTGAGCGCATGGATGCCGAAGCGATCGATCAGCTCGGCAGCTTCGACGACGGCCGAGCGGTCCGGTAGATGGATATGGTCCTGCAACTCTTTCCCGCCTTTTTTCTGGTCTGTTCAGAGACTTGTAGCGTCAGGGCGTTTCGAAATCGGGGACGGCCATGCTGAACAAGGCGTAAACCACAAGAGGCTGGAACCGCCGACCGCCAGCTGCCATGGGGTCATCATGGCCCATCCGCAAAAAGGCTTCCCGCGTGCCGGCGGCTTCCTGCTCGCTTTGTCGATCCTCATCGGCCCGATCGTCGGCGCCATGTTCGGGCAGCCGAGCCTGGGCTTCCTTGCCGGGCTCGGGATCGGCCTGCTGCTGCTGATCGCCGTCTGGCTGGGCGACCGAACCCGCCGCTAAGTTCAGTCGCTCGTCCCGGGCAGCGGCTGCATCACGTTGCGCAACGCCATCCGGGCAACCTCGCGCCCGATCTGTTCGCCCGCCTCGTTCGAGAAACGATAATGGACTCCGCCGAGGGTCCGGGAAAAGGACACTTCGCGAACCCAATCGTCCCAGCTCGGCATCACCTGGACGGCGCTGTTCGGGATCGAGCGCGACGCGACTCTCACCCCCGCCGCAGGCCGGGGCCCTGTGACCGCCGCCATCAACTCGGCAAAACCGCCTGCGTAGCTGCAATGCGCGCAAGGATATTCGGGGTGGTTGGGCGTATTGATCAAGGGCTCCCAGTTCGGGTCCGGCGGGGTCGCGTCATTGCCGTCCGAATCGGCGTTTCGGATCGCCGTGATCGGCCGCCAGAAATTGTAATGGAGCTTGGCCTCCGCCGTCGCCATGCCGATGTCGTCGGCGACCATCGAGACCAGAGCCACCAGACGCGCATTGTCGACCAGTCGCCGGTTGGGCGCGTCGAGCGTGTTGCGGATCGACGGCATCATGTTGGGCGTGATCCGGTAACGCGCCATCAGGCTTTGCTGGGCGGTACGTTCACTGCTGCTGCGGCCGCCGAGCCGGCGAACCTCGTCAAGGTCCCGCGCCCATCGTTCACTGGTCAAAGCCGGCGGCGGTGACGGCCGGACGGCATCCACTCGCGGCAATATCCACGGCCGAAACGCCGTCGCGAAGGGCTCATAAACAGGCAATTGGGTGGCGGTCCAGACGCCCGGCTGGGCTCGCGGCCGATAGGGCGTCTGAGTCACCTGCGGATCGATCCCGCCGACGCCGAGCGCCGCCCGTGCCGCCTCCTCGCCGATCGCCCGCCCAGCTTCCCTGGCAGCTTCGTCGGGGATCCCGTTCATCGCCAGGGTGTAGGAATCGTCGAGCGCGGTCCGCTGAGCCGGATAATGTTCGAGCAGAACCCGATAAGCGGCGGTCACGGCGGCCGCGTCCTGGGACGCGCGTGAATCGCGGACCGGCAAGTTCAGATAGCTCTGATAGCGGCGGTCGATGGCGTTCACCGCTTCGAACATCGCGAGGGTGGCCTGGGTCGTCGCCCGATCGTGATCGGGGGTTCGCGGCATTCCGGGCGCGGGCGCACCGGCGGCAGCGATCGCCAGGCTGAAGTCATACCATTCGCAGATCGTGTCGGCCGAGGCCGGCGCCGATGTGAATGCCAATGCGGCCGCCGCGGCCGCTTTGCCGAGCTTGTTCATCGACCCCTCCCCGACTCGCTTTTTCGATCGGGGAGGATGCGCCTAAAATGCGGGCAGGGAAATGGTCAGCCTTTTTGATCCCGTTCGAGGTCCTGCATCGCCTTTTCCCACTGCCCCATCTGGGCGCGGGCGTCCTGGACGAAGCGTGAGCGGCGGATGCCGAACAGGAACAGGCCGCCGACGAGCCGACCGAGAGGGCCGACCGGGCGGCGAAACTGGATCAGGAGAACCGCGCGAAGCTGATCGCTGTCGTTCCACACCTCATGGTGGAAGGTGTCGTCGAAGACCAGGAAGCGGCCCTCCTCCCATTGGAGCAGGCGGTCATCGAGCTGCATCCGGCAGGAAGCCCCATCCGCGGGGACGATCAGCCCGAGATGGGCGGTGAGGATCGCCTTGGTGACCCCGCGGTGGCGCGGAATGTGGGTCCCGGGATCGAGGATCGAGAAGAAAGCGCTGTTGAGGCCGGGGATGCCGGCAATCGCTTCGGCCGTCTTAGGACAGCGCCGCAGATTTTCGTCGACCCGGTAGCCATAGCCCTGGAGGAAGAAGGACTTCCACTTGCCGGGCGGCGCGATCCGGCGATGATCCGGCGAGATGCTGGCCAAGGGCGGAATGGCGTCGCGGTGGGCGAGAATCGAAAGCAGTTCCTCGCGGATTTCCGGCCACTGCGGTTGCAGAGCAGCGATCCAGGGGAACAGGTTCGGATCGAAGACGGGACCGTCACCGACCCTGGAGGAACGTGCGACGACGGCACTGACCTTGTGCCGCATCTTCTTGCCGATCCTGAAGAGTCGGCCCGAAGTCACTGCACCGGTTGGCTGATCGATTTTCGCGTCCACGTGATTGATCCACTGAGCCACCGGCCCGCGGAGCCTATCGGAGTGGACGAGGAAATTGAAGCGGAGGCGGCTCAGGCCCGTCGGGACGCATATTTGTGCAGGCTTTCGATCGCGCCCTGGAGGCGATCTTCAGAGGCCTGTCCGGGCCGCGGCTCGCCCGCAGCTTCGACCGGCGCGTCGGGGCCGGGCTCACGGTGGGCGACCCCCTTCTCCAATCTTCCCATCAGTTCCGCGATGGTCTGGCGACGGGCCTGATCCCGCGTTTCCCACAAGGGCTCGCTATCGTTGGCGCTGCTCAGGGCAGACAGGTCGTCAGGTTCATTGCCGTCGTTGTCGGGCCGTTCGGCGGCATCCCCCCGGGCAACCAGCGCTTCGCTGAGCCAAGGCGGAAAAGTTTCGACAGCGAGAGCAGCCGAGTCCGGCTCGCCCAATTCGAGTGCAGCCGAGAGCGGCCTCCGGGTCGGCGCATCGGGATGCACGTCGCGGCGCCGGACCCGAGGAGCGCCGGAAGTCCGTTCCTCGGCGCGGTCCGTGAGCCGATCGAGCTGACGAAGAAACCCGAGCACGAGGGCGAAAACGAAGATGGCGCCGCCCGCGCCGAGCCCCATCCTGGCGGCATTTTCCGACAGAGCCGACGGCAGAAGAGCATATAGGCCGAGCGCGTCGGCCCAGTCCGTGAGCCGGATGGCCGGGACCGCGAAGGCCAGGACGGCGGCGGCGAATGCCGCGAGCGCCGCGACCGGGACATCGAGCGTGTCTCGGCCCAGGAAGGCGTCGGAATACAGCTTCGAACCACTCATGTCTTTCACCCGAAACCCGTTGTCCGACCGCATAATCGGAAGAGTTTGACGAGCCGTTACGGA
>DASTDX010000157.1:0-2786 GCA_035710145.1 Allosphingosinicella sp. | reverse complement strand
GCGGTGGCGCGCGATGGCGTGCGCGTGCCTTACACCATCGTTCGGCGGGCGAATGCGCCGCGCGACGGATCCGGCTATGTTCTCATGTCCGGTTACGGATGCTTCGGGACCGTGAATTCGCCCTTCTACTGGCCGGCTTTGGAGGCCTGGCTGGAGCAGGGCGGCATTTTCGTTCTGGCCCATATTCGTGGTGGCGGCGAGCTTGGCGCCGGCTGGCACCTGGCCGGCAGCGACCGGAACAAGGCCACCAGCTTCGAGGATGCGATCGACACGGCGCGCCAGCTGGTCCGCAACGGCTGGACACACCCCGGCCGAATCGGCGTCACCGGCGGAAGCTGTGGCGGCGCCACCATGGGGATGGCCGCCCTCGAGGCGCCGCACCTCATCGGCGCCGCGGCCCTTTCCGCGGCAGCCTTGGACATGAACCGCATTGCCGCGCGGACGACGGCTGGCGCCCGGAGCATTCGCGAATTCGGAGACCTGGAGACTCCCGAGGGCGCGCGGCGGATCGATGCCTTGTCGCCTTATCGCCAGCTGCTCCCCGGCGCGCCGCGCCCAGCGTTCCTGATCATGAGCGGCGCCACCGACTATACCATACCCTTGTGGGTTGGCGGAAAGTTCGTCGCTTCGGCCCGTGCGGCGAACCCGGCGGAAGCGCCCGTCTTGTGGCGCATAGACTGGAGTTCCGGGCACAACGTAGGCCGCGATTATGCGGCGGAGGACGCCGACCTCATGGCGTTCATGCTCTGGCAGCTTGGACATCCTGAGTTTCGGTGGGCAGACGGCGAGTGACGCATGATGCGGTTCGCAATGCGCTTGCAAAAGCTTTCCTTGCGATCGCGACTGAGGCCATTCGAAAATCCGGGCGGATGTCGCAACCGGTTACTGGCTCACACGATCACGTAATCCCGTGCGCGGCAGGGATCGGCGATGGCGGCCCGCCCGGGAAGGCCAGCAACGCGCCTTCGTCCTCTCCGGCTTCGAACCGCGCCAGCAGCGCTTCGGGATCGTAGAGCACCCCGACGGGATTTTCGGCGAACGCGGCCGTCTTCATCAGCGCAGTCGCTTCGTTCACGGTGCCGACGTCGACCTGAAACTCCATCCGGTTGCCATCGGGATCGGTATAATAAAGCGACATCGTCGTGCCGTGGTGCACCGGCCAGTAAGGTTCGATCCCGGCCTTTTTCAGACGTCTGTAGGTGTCGAGCAGGTCACCCGCCGTGGCGTAGGTGTAAGCGACATGGTTGACTCCGATCTCGCCGCGATCGTCGGCCGACTTTCCGTTCGGCTTCAGCAGATCGAGATTGGCGAAAGCGAACCGATGATGCTCGTCGTCGTAGCTGAGGAAAGCGAGCGCCGGGTTTTCATAGATCACGTCCGCCTCGAAGACGTCGCGATACCAGGCGACCATCTCCTCGAACCGCCGGGTCATGTAGACCACGTGCGCGAACTTCACCGGCTTCACCATCGCCTGTCTCCCCCCTCATCATGGCGCGAAAACGCAACGCAACGGGGACCCTGCAATGCCGACTGGAATGGTCCGAGCGCCGCTTCTTATCATCCGGGCCCTCGAAAGTCTTGGGCTGACGCCCAAACCGGATCCGAGCCCGGCCATTACTGACCGTGCTGTCCGACACAGGCCTCAGTTGGGCATTGCCGCTGCGGCTAGCCGAACCGCGTCTTCATACCAGCTCACGTTGACGGGCCCGCTGAGGCTCCTGGCGAAGATGGCGCGCTCCAGGAGGCGAAAAGCGACCGGCAACTGTCCGGCAGCGCGCCGAGTTGCAGCAATTCTCACCAGCGCCTCCGGACTCATGTCGACCAGTTCGGAGCGATATTGCCGGTTGGTTCGGCGGTCGCTGAGGACGACATAGACCGCGGCAGGCGGGGGTTGATCCACCGGAGTTGCGAACCAGATGCTGCCGAGGTCGCTCGGTGAACCAAGCGCGCAGAATCCATAAAGCCTCCGGTCGTCCGAGGCAAAAAAATCGACCCATGTTCGGGCTGCCGTCTTGTTCAGACCGCAGGGCGGAAGATCGGGAGAAGCTGCGAACATGGCCTGCGGGTAAGCTTGCTTGTTGGCGACATCGAACCTCCACCGCGTGTAGGTTGCCCCTCCCCCGGCGACATATTGCTCGACGCGATCAAGGACGAGAAGAGGCCTTGGCGGTTCGGACGAAGTCTGAGCGAACGCGGGTAAGGCAACGCTCATCAAGATGCTCGCGGCGAATAAGCGAGCGACAACTTTCAAGCCTGAAAACATTTCTTACCCTCCCCACCAGGTGCCGAAGCCTAGCGGGCGACGCGGCCCCGTCAACGCCATCCCTGCTCAGGCTGGCGCTCTGCAGTGGACCAGCCACATTGCCGCGAGGGCTATTCGAAAATGTGGGTGCACTTTGCCGACAGCGGAAACGAGATCACACATCTCGGCGACTGGGTAGAACATATCGACTGAAGCGCGTCGTCATCCGCGACAGCTTTGCCCGGCTGGGCAAAACTGTGCACGGTGATCCTTCGGCCCCGGAGGCCCCGTTTCCTACATGTCGAAGTCGGTGATCCGACCGTCACTTCTGAAACTGCACTCGAAGTTCCGGGTGCCATAATTCGAACCCACGAGCCCGTAGACCCGAAGCGTATCCCGGCTTTGCTGGCGCACGTCCCGGACGGAAACCTGTCCGTATTGAGCAGCATAGTTGCCGCAGGCGTTGACGGCGGCCTGCTGGAAGCCGCTGCCGCTGCTCTGGCTGCCGCCGAGAACGGATCCGAGAACGGCCTCCAAGGGGCCG
>DASTDX010000156.1:0-2160 GCA_035710145.1 Allosphingosinicella sp. | reverse complement strand
CCGGGCGCCGCGGCGGACGACCTGCTCCAGTTCCTCGACCGTATAGAAATTGAGCCGAACCGGAATCCCGAAGCGATCGCGCAGCGGAGTCGTCAGCAGGCCCTGGCGTGTCGTCGCACCGATCAAGGTGAAGCGCGGCAGATCGATCCGCACTGAGCGGGCAGACGGGCCCTCGCCGATCATCAGGTCGAGCGCGCGGTCCTCCATCGCCGGGTAGAGCACCTCCTCAACGGCGGGATTCAGGCGGTGGATCTCATCGATGAACAGGACGTCGCCATCTTCGAGGTTGGTGAGGAGGGCGGCGAGATCGCCCGACTTGGCGATCACCGGCCCCGACGTCGCCCGGAAGCCGACGCCCATTTCGCGCGCCAGGATTCCGGCAAGCGTGGTCTTGCCTAGGCCCGGAGGTCCGAAGAACAGCACATGGTCGAGCGCTTCGCCGCGCGATCGGGCCGCGTTGACGAAGATTCGAAGATTCTCGCGCGCCCCCTGCTGGCCGATGAACTCGTCGAGGCTCTTCGGGCGCAATGCCGCATCCGCATCCTCCGCGGTGCGCTCCGGCGTGGTCAGTCGGGCGGGGTCGGTCGCCATCAGTTCCCAGGGCCGTGCGCACGGCATTCGTGCGCTCGAATGTTCACAATGTTCACACTGAAACGCGCGCGTCCCTGCACGCAGCTGGAGCGGCAGTTGAAGGTCGAAAGGAAGGACTGCCCGTTCATGGTCGCCATGTTGCACATTTGTTCGGCCGTAGGACAGTGGATTTCGTGACCGGTGCTGCTAGCCTTGAACACAAAGGGAGGCGGCCATGCGGATCGACCGGCGGACGATGATGGTGGGCGGTGTGGCGCTGGCGGCGGCGCCGGCGTTGGCGAAGACAAAGTCCGCGAAGTCGGACTGGTACGACCGGGCGATAATCATCGATGCGCTGGGCGGGCTTGGAGAGCCTTATTCGCCGGAAGAACAGCTGCGCTACAGCGACCGGGGCTGGGCGGAAACCGTCGCAACCGGGGTGACCGTCGTTCGGGACACGGTGTTCCCGGTCGGCAACGTCACCGACCCGTGGAGCGACTATCAGGAAAGCGCCGAATCCAAGCATAACATCATCAATGCCAACCCCGATCGAATCCTGCTGGTCCGGACCGCCGCCGATATCCTAAAGGCCAAGCGCGAAAAGAAGTTCGCGGTGGTGCTGGGGACCCAGGACACGTCGATGGTCGGGCCGGAGCTCGACCGGCTGGCGCAGCTCAGGAAGGACGGGGTGATGACCGTCCAGCTGACCTACAATAATCGCAACCTGGCCGGCGACGGAGCGCTGGAGCCGGCCAATGCCGGCCTCAGCAAGCTGGGCAAGGCGACGATCGAGCGGATCGAAGCCGAAAAGCTCCTGCTCGACCTCAGCCATGGTGGGGCGCGAACGATGGCCGAGGCCGCGGCATTTGCGAAGCGGCCCCTGGTGATCAGTCATACCGCGGCGAGGGCGCTGACCGACCATCCCCGCAACACGTCCGACGAGACGATCAGGGCGGTCGCCGACAAGGGCGGGGTGATCGGCGTTTACTTCATGCCGTTCCTGACCCTGGACAGCCATCCGAAGGGCGAAGACCTGCTTCGTCACGTCGACCATATCGCCAATGTCGCGGGCGAAGATCATGTCGGCATCGGCACCGACAATGGGGTGTTGCCGACGACCCTCGACGAGGCGACCAAGGCCAGGCTCAAGACCTGGCAAGAGCAGCGGATCAAGGCGGGGATCGCCGCGCCGGGCGAGGCGGTCGGAGTCTATCCGATGGTCGAGGATTACAACAGCGTCGACCGCTATCGCCGCTTCGTACGCGACCTCGAGAAGAGGGGGTGGAGCCAGGTCCGGCTGGAGAAGCTGATGGGCGGCAATTTCCTGCGGGTCTACCGGGAGGCGTGGGGCGGGTAATTTGGTTTCATCCTAAGGGCCGACGTCGACCTCAAGAAACTTCGGCTCAATCCAGAACGGCAGGAAGCGGTGTGGGTGGTCACTTCGCCGCCTTTCTCAAGGCCAGCCGCACCAGCGCATCGAGGCCGGCGTCAGGGCCGAGCTCTTCGTTGGCGGCGGCGACGGCAGCGCTGGCTTCGGCCGGCTTGAAGCCGAGGTTGGCGAGGGCGGAGAGCGCGTCGGCGGCGGGGCCG
>DASTDX010000155.1:0-35244 GCA_035710145.1 Allosphingosinicella sp. | reverse complement strand
TTTCACCGTCTTCGGCGGATCGCTCTCCGAGCGGCATGCCCAGAAGATCTGCAAGGTCATGGACATGGCGATGAAGGTCGGCGCGCCCGTGATCGGCCTCAACGACAGCGGCGGCGCCCGAATTCAGGAGGGGGTCGCAAGCCTCGCCGGCTACGCCGAGGTCTTTCAGCGCAACGTCCTGGCTTCCGGGGTCGTGCCTCAGATCAGCCTGATCATGGGGCCGTGCGCGGGCGGTGCGGTCTATTCCCCCGCGATGACCGACTTCATCTTCATGGTGAAGGATTCGAGCTACATGTTCGTCACCGGGCCGGACGTGGTGAAGACGGTCACCAACGAGGTGGTGACCCAGGACGAACTGGGCGGAGCGATCACCCACACCACCAAATCCGGCGTTGCCGACGTCGCCTTCGACAACGATATCGAAACACTCCTGGCGACTAGAGATTTCTTCGATTTCCTGCCTTTGTCGAACCGGCATTCTCAGCCGGAGCGCCCGTGCGCGGATCCGTGGGATCGTGTCGATGACAGTCTCGACACTTTGATCCCGGACAGCGCGTCGAAGCCCTACGACATGCACGAGTTGATCCGTAAGGTCGTCGACGACGGCGACTTCTTCGAGCTCCAGCCCGCGCATGCCGCCAACATCATCGTCGGCTTCGGCCGGGTCGAAGGTCGAACGGTGGGTATCGTCGCTAACCAGCCCATGGTTCTGGCCGGTGTTCTCGACATCAAATCGTCGAAAAAGGCGGCCCGGTTCGTGCGCTTCTGCGATGCCTTCGACATCCCGATCCTGACCTTCGTCGACGTCCCCGGCTTCCTTCCCGGCGTGGCGCAGGAGCATGACGGGATCATCAAGAACGGCGCCAAGCTCCTGTTCGCTTTTGCCGAAGCGACGGTTCCGAAGATCACCGTCATCACCCGCAAGGCCTATGGCGGCGCCTACGACGTCATGGCTTCCAAGCACCTCCGCGGCGATCTGAATTATGCCTGGCCGACAGCAGAGATCGCGGTGATGGGCGCCAAGGGCGCGGTCGAGATCATCTTCCGGAATGATATCGGTGATCCGGAAAAGATCGCGGCACGCACCGCGGACTATGAAGCCCGCTTCGCCAACCCTTTCATCGCCGCGAGCAAGGGCTTCATAGACGACGTGATCATGCCCCATTCGACCCGACGCCGGATCGCCTTGGGACTTCGCAAGCTGCGTGACAAGCAGCTCGAAAATCCGTGGAAGAAGCATGACAATATCCCGCTTTGATCCGGATCCGGCGGACTTGAATTCATTGCCGCGGCTGGCACTCGATCATCGCCCGCCGACGTCTCGATTGCAGAATCGGTCGGCCTGACCATGGCTTCGTTTCGCGCCGACGAGGCCCTCGTTGGTCTGATCGCGCTGGCGACGATCCCGTGGATCATCTGGATTCTCAGGCGTGGGCTTCGGGACGCTCAGCTCCCGCTCGGCAAGGGCAAAGTAAGGCGGGATGAGCGGCCGGGGGCCTTCCGTGTCCTGTTCGCGCTTTATGTCGTTGCTGCCGTCGGAATGGCCTATATCGGACTGGACCTGCTGTCCGGCATCGGCGGATAGGCAAGGCTCGAGTCCACTGCCCCTTAATCGGAGTTACCTTGATGAATCTCGGCCGTCTCAACCATGTCGGGGTCGCCACGCCTTCGATCGACAAGAGCGTCGCACTCTATCGCGATCTGCTCGGCGCGTCGAAGATCCACGAGCCCTTCGATCTGCCTGCCCAGGGGGTGAGAGTCTGCTTTGTCGATACGCCCAACAGCCAGATCGAGCTGATCGAGCCGCTTGGGGACAACTCGCCGCTCTACGGCTTTCTGGCGAGGAACCCGGCCGGCGGCCAGCATCATGTCTGCTTCGAAGTGCCGGACATCCACGCGGCAAAAAGCGAGCTGGAAGCCAAGGGGGCCAGGGTACTTGGCGAGCCCCGGATTGGCGCCCATGGCACGCCCGTCATCTTCGTCCACCCGAAGGATATGGGTGGAACCCTCGTGGAGCTGATGGAAACGCCAAAGTCGGCGCATTGACCCTTGTCGTCGGTGGCGGGGCGCCAGCCGACCTGGATCGCTTCGCTTCGTTGGCAATGACACCTAAGAAGCACGGATATGACTGACAGACCGAACAAGACCGATTGGGAAGCCGCCGCCGCGAAGGAAGTGAAGGGCAAGGCCCTGGGCTGGCAGACGCCCGAGGGAATCGAGGTCCGTCCTCTCTACACGGCCGAGGATGTCGCCGCCGTCGACCCGGGCCTTCCCGGCTTTCCGCCCTACACACGCGGTCCCTACGCCTCCATGTATACCGGTCGACCCTGGACGATCCGACAATATGCCGGCTTCTCCACGGCGGAGGATTCCAACGCTTTTTACCGCCGCAATTTGGCCGCTGGGCAGAAGGGCCTGTCAGTTGCCTTCGATCTCGCCACCCACCGCGGTTACGACAGCGATCATCCGCGCGTGGTGGGGGATGTCGGCAAGGCTGGGGTGGCGATCGATACTGTAGAGGACATGAAGATCCTCTTCGACGGCATTCCGCTCGACGAGATGTCGGTCAGCATGACGATGAACGGGGCGGTGCTCCCGGTCATGGCTTTCTACATCGTCGCCGCGGCGGAACAGGGGGTGGAGCCGGCCCAGCTGACGGGCACGATCCAAAACGACATCCTGAAGGAGTTCGCGGTCCGCAATACCTATATTTATCCGCCGGCACCTTCGATGCGGATCGTCGCCGACATCATCGCTTATTGCGCCGGCAACATGCCGAAATTCAATTCGATCTCGATCAGCGGCTATCACATGCACGAAGCCGGGGCGACGGCGGTACAGGAATTGGCCTTCACCCTTGCCGATGGCATGGAATATGTCCGCGCGGCGCAGGCCAAAGGCCTCGATGTCGACCATTTCGCTCCGCGCCTGTCGTTCTTCTTCGGCATCGGCATGAACTTCTTCATGGAGGTGGCCAAGCTTCGTGCGGCACGCCTGCTGTGGCACCGGATCATGGACGGCTTTGGCGCGCGGAATGCCAAATCGAAGATGCTTCGCACCCATTGTCAGACGTCAGGCGTGTCGCTCACCGAGCAGGACCCCTGGAACAATGTCGTCAGGACCACCGTCGAGGCGATGGCTGCGGTGCTGGGCGGGACCCAGTCCCTCCACACCAACAGTTTTGACGAGGCGATCGCTCTGCCGACCGATTTCTCCGCCCGGATCGCCCGCAACACCCAATTGATCCTCGCCGAGGAAAGCGGGATTCCGAACGTCGCCGATCCGCTGGGTGGCTCATACTATGTCGAAGCGCTGACCGCCGAACTGGCCGACAAGGCATGGGCCTTGATCGAGGAAGTCGAGAGTCTGGGCGGGATGACCAAAGCCGTCGCCGAAGGCATGCCCAAGCGCCGGATCGAGGAAGCCGCAGCGGCGCGCGCAGCAAGAGTCGATCGCGGCGAGACGGTCATCGTCGGAGTCAACCGCTACCGCCTCGAAGAGGAAGCGCCTCTCGATATCCTCCAGATCGACAATGCCCGGGTACGCGCCGACCAGATCGCCCGGATCGAACGGGTCCGCGCCGATCGTGACGAATCGGCAGCGCAGGCCGCGCTCGATGCCTTGCGAGACGGCGCAGAAGGCAGCCACAATCTTCTCGCTCTGGCGATCGATGCGGCCAAAGCTCGTTGCACGCTCGGCGAGATCTCGTCCGCTTTGGAAGACGTTTTTGGCAGATACGGTACGACGCCGGTACCGGTGAGCGGGATCTACGGCGGTGCCTATCAGGGCGATCCTCAATGGAAGCGCGCGCAGGAGGGGGTGGCAACCATCGAGCGGCGACTGGGCCGCAGGCCGCGGATGCTGGTCGCCAAGATGGGACAGGACGGGCATGATCGCGGCGCCAATCTGGTCGCTTCCGCCTTTGCCGATCTCGGCTTCGACGTCGTTCCTGGACCCTTGTTTCAGACCCCGCAGGAAAGCGCCCGCCTGGCCATCGACCAAAATGTCGACGTGATCGGCGCCTCGAGCCTTGCCGCGGGTCACAAGACCCTGGTGCCGGAACTGATCGGGCACCTGCGAGAACTGGGCCATCCCGACATCAAGGTCGTTGTCGGCGGCGTCATTCCTGCGCAGGACTATGACATGCTTCGCGAAGCAGGGGTCCAGGCCATTTTCGGCCCGGGCACCAACCTGGTCGAGGCAGCGGGCGAGGTGCTGAGGCTGCTGGGGCACAACATGCCGCCGATCGAGAAAGCGGCGGAATGATCGGCGATAACGA
The DNA here is from genome assembly GCA_035710145.1 of Allosphingosinicella sp. GTDB lineage: Bacteria > Pseudomonadota > Alphaproteobacteria > Sphingomonadales > Sphingomonadaceae > Allosphingosinicella. The sequence continues at coordinate 30,965 of DASTDX010000155.1, read as the reverse complement.
TGTGGCCTATGCGAAGGTCGCGGCCTCGAGCCTTTTTCATGATGAAACCGCGCCATATTCGAAGAACCCAAAGGTCACCTCTGAATGAACATTCTTGCTTTCATGCTCCTCGTTCTGGTCCAGACGGGACCTGTGGAGGAGGAGACGTCGTTCTCCGATCGACAGCCAGTTCGGCTCGAGCCTTTATCCACAGATCGCGCCTTCAGCGCGTTTCGCGACGTCTGCGTTACGGGCTTCCCTGATCCAGCCCTGGTCGCCCGAGCCGCGGCGGCCGCCGATCTCAACCTGGTCCAGCGAGACGAACCCCAACGTGGCGCGCTGGAATGGAGTTCGCCGAACGGTCATTTCGTGCTTCGCCAAGCCCCGAACCGAAACGCTGCGGATCGCCGTGATCGCCGGGAGGGGCGAGCGGTGCGGCAGCGCTGGCAGGTACGATGCGATTTCTGGGTGGCGCTCCGCGAAACCGAAGATGTCCCCGCTTTGATGAACCTGATAAGCCATGAACTGGCCGAGGGTCGCGCGCCGGTGGAGGAAATCGTCGGCGCCTCGTGGGACCTCGGCCCCGATCCTGCCGGCGGGCGGCGGAAGCTGCTCTTCCTGCCATCGGTCGATGATCCGCGTCTTTTCACCTTGTCGCTGCAGCGACTTGCTGACAATTCGTCCCGCTGATGTTTTCAAAGATACTGATCGCGAACCGCGGCGAGATCGCCTGCCGGGTCATCCGCACCGCCCGCAAGATGGGGATCGCCACGGTCGCCGTCTATTCGGACGCTGATGCGCGAGCGCCACACGTCAGGCTTGCGGATGAAAAAGTTCGCCTCGGCCCCCCTCCAGCGGCCGAATCCTATCTCAATGCCGAGCTTATCATCGACGCGTGCCGGGCCACCGGTGCTGAAGCGGTGCATCCGGGTTACGGCTTCCTTTCCGAGCGGGAGAGCTTCGCTCGCGCGCTCGCCGAGGCGGGAATCGCCTTCATCGGGCCGCCGCCGGAAGCGATTGCGGCGATGGGCGACAAGATCCAGTCCAAGAAGCTGGCCCAGGCAGCGGGTGTCAGCGTCGTCCCGGGCTTCATCGGCGAGATTGCCGACACCGAGCACGCGATCGAGATTGCCAACGGAATCGGCTATCCGGTGATGATGAAGGCCTCGGCCGGCGGCGGCGGCAAAGGCATGCGCCTGGCCTTCAGCGAGAAGGACGTTCGCGAGACCTTCGACAGCGTCAGACGCGAGGGCAAGGCCAGTTTTGGCGACGACCGGGTCTTCATCGAGAAGTTCGTCGAGAGCCCGCGTCATATCGAGATCCAGGTGCTCGGCGATCGGCATGGCAACATCCTGTATCTCGGCGAGCGCGAGTGCTCGGTCCAGCGCCGGCATCAGAAGGTGGTCGAGGAATCGCCCTCACCCTTCGTGACCCCAGAAATGCGCCGAGCCATGGGCGAGCAGGCGGTCGCGTTGGCTCGGGCGGTCGCCTATCATTCCGCCGGTACCGTCGAGTTCATCGCTGGTGCCGACCGGAGTTTCTACTTCCTCGAGATGAACACGCGTCTTCAGGTCGAGCATCCCGTCACTGAGCAGGTGACGGGGCTCGATCTGGTCGAGCAAATGATCCGGGTCGCCGCCGGCGAGAAGCTGCCGCTGACTCAGGCCGAGGTGAAGTTGTCCGGTTGGTCCGTTGAAAGCCGGGTATACGCCGAGGATCCGTATCGGGGCTTCCTGCCCTCGACCGGTCGGCTCGTCCGTTATCGTCCACCGGTGGAAAAAGAAGGTGTTCGGATCGACGACGGCGTCTTCGAGGGCGGCGAGGTGTCGATGTTCTACGATCCGATGATCGCCAAGCTGATCACCTGGGGTGATAGCCGTGACGAGGCGATCGACCGCCAGATCGAAGCGCTCGATAACTTCGCCATCGAAGGAATAAGTCACAACGTCGATTTCCTGTCGGCGCTGATGCAGCATCCGCGATTTCGCGGGGGAGACATCACCACCGGCTTCATCGCCGAGGACTATCCGGATGGGTTTCTGGGCGCGCCAGCCGACGAGTCCATCACCCGGGCGATTGCTGCAGCCGCGGCGGGAATGTCGTTCAGCCAGGCGGCACGCGCGCGCACGATTTCCGGTCAACTCGGCGAGCCGATCTCGATACCCTGCGATTGGGTCGTCCGGATCGCCGGCCGTGAGCATGAGGTCCATCTTCAGGATGGGGGAGCGGTCATCGACGGCGATCTGGTAGAAGGGCGGCTGGACTGGGAACCGGGCGACCGGACAGCGCGGGTGTTGGCCGGCGACGTCTCACTGGCGATCGGCGTCGTGCGCCGCACGGGCGGCTGGCGGTTGACCACCCGCGGCGCCTCGCACGTCGTGCAGGTGCTTCCCGCCCACGTTGCCGAGCTGTCCCGCCACATGATCGAGAAGGTCCCGCCAGACCTGTCGAAATTCCTGATTTGCCCGATGCCCGGACTGTTGACCGCGCTGCATGTGAACGAGGGGGATAAGGTCGAGGCCGGTCAGCCGCTCGCGGTCGTCGAGGCGATGAAGATGGAGAATATCCTTCGCGCTGAAAAATCGGCGACGGTAAGGAAGGTGGAGGCCACGGCCGGCGATAGCCTCGCGGTGGACGCCGTCATCCTCGAGTTCGAATAGACCCGCTTTGGCCTGCGATGGGGCCGGCCCCTCGAACAGAGGCTGGGGCTACTCCGTGGCAGGCATGAGTACCGCGTCGATCCCGTGCACGACGCCGTTCGAATGAAGCTGATCGGCCTGCGCGATCCGGGCGCGCGCGCCCGAGCCGTCGGTAACGACGAGAGCATCGCCGTCGCGGCTCAACGTGATATTGTCGCCGGCGACGGTGGCGAGCTCGGCTCGTCCGCCTTGCCCGGAGTCGATCGCTCGCCCGATGTCTTGAGCCGTCACCGTCCCGGGGACGATGTGATAGCTCAAAAGGGCAATCAGTCGTTCCCGCTGCGCGACGCTATTGAGACCTTCACGAGTTTCCGCCGGGATTGCGGCGAAGGCCGCATTGTTGGGCGCAAAGACGGTATAGGGACCGACTCCACGCAAGGTCTGGGTCAGGCCCGCCGTCTCGATGGCCTGCATGAAACTTGAATGGTCACTGGATTGGCCGAGCGCTTCGGCGATGTCCGTTCGGGACTGAGCCTGGGCCGTTGCCGTATTGACGGCGGCTTCATTGGTGGTGGCCTGATCATTCGTCTCACTGCCGCCGCAGGCGGCAAGGCTGAGACCGAGGCAGAGGGCGAGCATTCTTCGAGACATGGGTTCGTCCTTTTTCGAATGCGGTGCAAATGCACGAACGGCCGTTGCGGTTGCGTCACATCGCCCGCAACGGCCGCTTCGTTCATAGGATCAGGGAGATAACCTCCTGGATGAGCCTCGTCTGGGGATCGACCTGATAGATCGAGCTGTCAGCATAACGATACCAGGCGTCGTCGCTGTCCACATACTGGTCGCGATAATCCATCGGCAAGTTGTAGGCGTCGTAGCCGCGCGGCAACGTGTCGCCAATTCCAAGCCCGCCCAGGCCGCCGACGCCGCCGGTCAGCAGCGCCACGATGCCTTCGATGAGACCCGAGTCATTATTGACCCGGTAGATGGCGCTGTCGTCGTACCGGTACATGTAGTCGCTGCTGTCCGGATAATAGGAACGATAGGCCATGGGCAGGTTGTAGACCTCGTAGCCCAGCGGCAGCGGCTCGCCGATCAACAGATCACTTCCGAACAGCGGCACGATCGAGTTCACAAGACCACTGTCGCGGTCGAAGCGATAGACATAGCCTTCGTCGTCATACCGGTAGAACCAGTCGTCATTGTCGACGAAGCGATAGCTGTAGCGGTCTGGAACGTTATAGGCCCAGCTTGAAATCGGCGAACGCTGGCCGATGAACTGTGCCTTTCGGTACTGCCCTGGCGGCATGCAGAGCGCATTCTGCTTGGCCAGCCCCGGTGGACAGCCGTCAGCCCGGATCCCAGGACGGGAATCGCCACGCCATACCCGCAAATCATCGCGGAAACGGTCGGCGGCGACCAGTCGACGCTCGCTCCAGTCGCGCCAGTCCCGGCTCTCCGAGCGCCTTGCGTCGCGAACATCCTGGCGATTGCCGCGTACCTCACGCGCCTCGCGGACCACACGTCGCTCGTCGCGAATGGCGCGCTCAACTCGGCGCTCGTCGCGATCAGCCTGTCGGTCGACCCGATCATTGCTTCGTGCGGCGCGTACGGCCGAGCGCCGGTCGTCGTTTCGGTCGCGTGCGCTACGTTCCTGATTGCCGCGGTCATTGCCGCCGCCTCGGCTCGCGATCCGCGGGCTGTCGTCGCGGCCTCGGGCGCGTTGGACATTGTCGTTGCCGCCACCGCCGCCTCGACCCCGCTGGGCATTGCCCTGGCCGCCTTGGCTGCGCTCGGCTGCAGGCTGGCCACCGCCGCCTTTGCCTCGGCCCTGATTTTCCTTCGCAACGACCGGCAGTGATACCGACAAGGCGGCAACTCCGGCGAGCAGCATCAACTTACGCATTTTAAAACTCCTTCGGGGAGAGAACGGTTGGAGGGTAGCGCGCGTTCCTGCCCATTTCGTTCGCTTTGCCCCGGCAGGGTGTCGATCAGTCGCCGCAAAGTTAAGGTGAAGTGAATGAGACGGTTTTTGTGCTGCCTCCGCAACGAACTTTGCGGCTGGCCGTTGGGCGGCCATGACACAGGGTAACTTCAAACTTAAAATGGCAATGGCTGCGGGGCTCGCAGTCTTTTCAGTCCACTCGGTCGCTCCCGCCTTCGCTCAGGATGGCAGCGGCCGTGGACGGATCATCTCGATCGGCGGCGGTGTGGATCTGACACCGAAATATCCAGGCGCGGACGAAGTGGGGATCGGGCCCTTGCCCTATTTCGACATCCGCCGCGAGGGCGCGCCGCTCACCTTCGAAGCGCCGGATGAAGGCATCGGTATGAGTCTGATCGGTGATGCAGGCGGCATTGCAGTTGGTCCCACTATTCGATTTCAGGGCAAGAGGCAGGAAGAGGATGTCGGGGCTCCGGTTGGTGACGTCGGCTTTACGGTGGAAGTCGGCGCCTTCGCCCAGGCCTTTCTCGCCGAGAATATCCGGGTGCGCGCCGAAGGCCGCAAGGGGCTCGGCGGCCACGAAGGCTGGACCGGCGACCTTTCCGCGGACTTCGTCTTGCGCGATCGCGACAGCTACGTCTTTTCCGTGGGCCCGCGGGCCCGGTGGGCCGACAATGACTATCACGATGCGTATTTCGGGGTGACGCCCGCGGTAGCCGCGGCCACCGGCCTGCCGGCTTACGATCCGGACGGCGGTTTCCATTCGGTCGGCGCCATCGCCGGGCTCACGCGAATGATCGGGCGCGACGTCGGCGTCTATGCTTATGCGGGATATGATCGTCTGATCGGGGACGCGGCGAATTCGCCGATCGTCCGCACATTCGGTTCTCGCGACCAATTCTCCGGGGGCCTGGCCCTGTTCTTCAGCTTCAACGCGGGCGGCCTCTTCGGCAATTGATCCAAGGCGACGGCGCGTCGCGTTCCGCAATCGAGCCTGCTTGACGCTTCGCCGCCAAGCCCCGATCACGCTTCGGTCGATGCGGAGATCCCGATGAGAATCATGCCTTTGCTCCTTTCGCTCCTGCTCGCGCTCCCGGCAGTGGCTTCGGCGGAATTGTCACGGCCCGAGCGTCGGATGATCGAGACCGTCGCCGATGAGCGTGAACGAACCTTGCTTCTGCTCGAGCGGCTGGTGAACCAGAACAGCGGCACCCTGAATCTCGATGGGGTCGAGGCGGTCGGTCGGATGATGCGGGAGGAACTTGAGCCGCTGGGGTTCGAAGTTCGCTGGATCGACATGCGTGAAACCGGGCGTGCCGGACACCTGGTCGCCACGCACCGCCCGCCCTCAGGCTCGAGGGGCGACGGCAAGCGCCTGCTGCTGATTGCCCATCTCGACACCGTGTTCGAACCGGACAGCCCGTTTCAGACCTTCGTTCGCGAAGGCAGCCGGGCTACCGGGCCAGGCATCGGGGACGACAAGGGGGGGCTCGTCGTCATCGTCGCGGCGCTCCGCGCCATGCAGTCGGCCGGAACGCTTCGCAACGCCGACATCGATATCGTCCTCACCGGGGACGAGGAGCGCCCGGGTTCGCCGATCGCGCTCGCCCGCCGCGATCTGATCGAGGCGGGGCGCAGTGCCGACCTTGCGCTAGAATTCGAAAACCTGGCTCGCGACGCGGGCGTCGATTTCGGCACAATCGCCCGCCGCAGCTCGACGAGCTGGACCTTGCGGACCAGTGGCCGCTCCGGCCATTCGAGCGGGGTGTTCGGCGAAAATCTGGGTTATGGCGCGATCTACGAGATGGCGCGGATACTCGATTCCTTTCGTCGCGAGCTGCCCGAGCCGAATCTGACCTATAATGTCGGTGTGATCGGTGGCGGCACGCCGGCCGAGATCGACGATCAGGGCCTTCGGATCAGCGCATCGGGGAAGACCAACATCGTCGCCGAGACGGCCATCGCGCGAGGCGATATTCGTACCTTGTCGGTCGAACAGGAGCAGCGAATCCGCGCCCGGATGGCGGCGATCGTCGCCCAGCATCTTCCGCACACTTCTGCGGAGCTCACCTTTGCCGAGGACGGCTATCCGCCAATGGCACCGACGGACGGCAACCGGGCCCTTCTCGCCAGTCTCAACGAGGTGAATCGCGATCTCGGCTTTCCCGAAATGCCCGAATTCGACCCGGCCCGGCGCGGCGCCGCGGATTCGAGCTTCGTCGCCGCTGATACCGACGTCCTCGCCGGGCTCGGAGCTTCGGGCGGCGGTGCCCATGCGCCGGGCGAGTGGATCGAGCTGGATTCTCTGGTTCGGCAAAGTCAGCGTATGGCCCTTTGGATGAGCCGGCTGGCGCGCGAGCCACGCCAGAGCGCGTCAGCCCGCCGCTGATCCGGCTTTCTTCGCCGTCACGAGGTAGTTGAGGGACTTGTCATCGGTCAGGCAGAAGCCGCGGGTTGGAGTCCAGCCCAGGCCGGTCACGTCCACCACTTCCAGCCCGGCATCCTCGAGCAACAGGCAAAGCTCCTCAGGGGATAGGAACTTGTCCCAATCGTGTGTGCCTTTCGGGATCTGTCCCGTGCCTTCACCAACGACGATCATCAGTAGCCGCGACCAGGCTGTTCGATTGGGCGTCGAGAGGATCAGCAGCCCGTCGTCGGCCAGTGCGTCGGCAAGTCCGATGACGAAAGCCCGGACGTCAGCGACATGCTCGACCACTTCCAGCGAAGTGACGAGGTCGTAGCGTCCGCCGATCTGCTCGACGCCGCCGACCCGATAATCGATTTCCAGACCCTGGCCCAGCGCATGGCCTCGGGCCACCTCGATCGTCTCGGCCGCGGCGTCGACGGCGACGACCTCGGCGCCCAGACGCGCCAGTGGCTCGGCGAGCAGGCCGCCGCCGCAACCGACATCGGCCGCCTTCTTGCCAGCCAGCGGCTTCAGGTCGCACTCGTCGAGACCCCAATGCTGGTCGATTCGGTCGCGAATGTACGAAAGCCGCACCGGGTTCAGCTTGTGGAGCATCGCCGAGGAGCCCTGCGGGTCCCACCACTCCTTCGCCAACGCCCCGAAATGGCGGGCCTCGGCCGGGTCGATCGTCGCGCTCATGCTCATCGGACCTCCTTGCCCTCAACGTGCGGAAAGGAAAAGAGAGCCGATCGCCGGGTCGCCAATTCAGGCGTGGAAACCGGTCATCTGCTACCCTCGCCGGTCAGGCGTGCCTTGCCATCACATTCGGGCCTTTCTAAGCGCGCCGCACATGTCACGCATCGTCATGAAGTTCGGCGGCACCTCGATGGCGGGCATCGAGCGGATCCGCCATGTCGCCGCGCTCGTCAAACGCGAGGCGGAGGCCGGGAATGAACTGGCGGTCGTGGTCTCTGCGATGGCGGGCGAGACGGACCGGCTGGTTCAGCTCTGCCGCGAGGCCGCCTCGCTCTACGACCCGCGCGAATATGACGTCGTCGTCGCCAGCGGCGAACAGGTCACCAGTGGCCTGCTCGCCATCACGCTCCAGGGGATGGGACTCAACGCCCGCTCCTATATGGGTTGGCAGTTGCCGATCCGGGCGACCGGCCACGCGGCGGCGTTGATCGATCATATCGATGCCGACATTCTCGAGCGAATCTTCGGGGAGGGCGGAATTGCGGTCATTCCGGGCTTCCAGGGCGTCACCCCGGAGGGGGATCTCGCTACTTTGGGCCGAGGCGGCTCCGACACTTCGGCCGTGGCGGTGGCAGCGGCCCTCAAGGCCGATCGCTGCGACATCTATACCGACGTTGACGGCGTCTACACGACCGACCCGAGAATCGTGCCGCGAGCGCGCAAGCTCGAAATGGTGACCTATGAAGAGATGCTCGAACTGGCGAGCGTCGGCGCGAAGGTACTTCAGACCCGGTCCGTCGGTCTGGCCATGCGGTACAATCTCCCGCTCCAGGTCCTTTCCTCGTTCGAGGACCGGCCCGGAACATTGATCGTCGGCGACGAAGCAATCGAGGACAGCAAGATGGAACGCAACGTCATCACCGGCATCGCTCACGACAAGAACGAGGCGCGGATCACCCTTCTCGGCCTGCCGGACCGGCCGGGTACCGTCGCTGCCATCTTCGCGCCGCTGGCGGAGGCTGGGATCAACGTCGACATGATCGTCCAGAGCGTCCCCCGGCCCGGTGAGCCGAGCACCCTGACCTTCACGGTGCCGACCGCCTCGCTGGCACACAGCGTCGCCGAGCTCGAAAAGGCGAAGGATCGGATCGGCTTCGACGAGCTTCTGACCGACAACAATGTCGTCAAGGTGAGCGCCGTCGGAGTCGGCATGCGCTCAAACGCCGGAATTGCCGCCAAGATGTTCCAGACGCTGGCCGACCGCGGGATCAACATTCTCGCCATCACCACCAGCGAGATCAAGGTCTCGGTGCTGATCCCGGAGGAATATACAGAGCTCGCGGTGCGGGTTCTTCACACGGCCTACGGCTTGGATTCGGAGAATGAGGGATGACCGGCGAAGTGGTCAGCGCAGGGGCCGTGGCGGAGGTGGAAAGCACCGGTCATGAGCGCCTCCGACGCTTGATGAAACGGGGAACGGAGTTCCTCGGATGCGAGGTCGCCATTCTCGGCGGAGCGATGAGCTGGATCTCGGAGCGCAACCTCGTCTCCGCCCTGTCCAATGCGGGCGCATTCGGGGTCATCGCCTGCGGCGCGATGACGCCGGATTTGCTCGACACCGAGATTGCCGAGACCAAGGCGCGCACCGACCGCCCCTTCGGAGTCAATCTCATCACCATGCATCCTCAGCTTTCCGAGCTGATTCAGGTCTGCACGAAGCATGGGGTGAGCCATGTCGTGCTCGCCGGCGGGCTGCCGCCGCCTGGGTCGATCGATCGAATAAAGGGCAGCGGCGCAAAGCTGATCTGCTTCGCTCCCGCATTGGCGCTGGCGAAGAAATTGATCCGGTCCGGCGTGGACGCGCTCGTCATCGAGGGGATGGAGGCGGGCGGCCATATCGGCCCGGTCTCGACATCGGTGCTTGCCCAGGAGATCCTGCCGCCCTTGTCGGCCGAAGTGCCCATTTTCGTCGCCGGCGGGATCGGTCATGGCGGATTGATCGCGGGTTATCTCGAAATGGGAGCCGTCGGGGTCCAGCTCGGCACGCGCTTCGTCTGCGCCACCGAATGCATCGCTCATCCCAATTTCAAAAAGGCCTTTATCCGCGCTTCGGCCCGGGATGCGGTCACCTCGGTCCAGATCGATCCGCGCCTGCCGGTCATCCCGGTGCGGGCGCTCAAGAACCGCGAGATGGAAAGCTTTGCCGCGAAGCAGCGCGAAGTCGCCAACCTGCTCGATAGTGGCCAGGTCGAAATGGCCGAAGCCCAGCTACAGATCGAGCGTTACTGGGCCGGAGCGCTTCGCCGCGCGGTGATCGACGGCGATGTGGAGAGCGGGTCGGTCATGGCCGGGCAGTCGGTCGGCATGGTGAAGGAAGAGCAAGCCGTTGCCGACATAATTCGCCAGTTGGTCGACGAAGCCGCGCAAGCGCTGGAGCGCCGGTCGCTCCACGCCTGACCCTCGCCGATCGAGGCAGCGACGAGGGCCTTTCGGTGGAGCGCCTCGCGGAAGATGCTGGGTGAGGCAGGGGCCGCGTTGTCCCCGGGCGCTCGTCAGGCGGCAAGTTGGGCTTTCGAACCTTGTCGGCTTTCTGGTAGCGACGGAACATGCCGTCCGCTTCCGCAGCCTCCGCCCGAGAGATCCTGACCGGACTCCACGACGTGATGGCGTCGCGGCTCGGCGCGCAGGCCAAGCTCAACAAGGTCGTCAAAATCATTGCCGAGGCGATCGCGAGCGAGGTCTGTTCAATCTACCTGCTCCGCGACGGTTTGCTTGAACTCTTCGCGACCGTGGGCCTCAACCAGAGCGCGGTGCATGTCACCAAGCTTGCGCTTGGCGAGGGTTTGGTCGGGACGATCGCCAAGGACGTTGCGATTCTCAATCTCGCCGAGGCGGAGAGTCACCCCGAGTTCGCCTATCGTCCCGAAACGGGCGAGGAAATGTTCCACAGCTTCGCTGGTGTGCCGATCGTCCGCAAGGAGCGCGCGATCGGCGTTCTGGCCGTCCAGCATGCCGAACCGCGCGCTTATGACGAGATCGAGATCGAAGCGCTGCAGACCGTGGCGATGGTGCTTTCCGAACTGATCGCGAATGCGGGGCTGGCCGACAAGGCCAGCGCCGAAACTTCCAACAACCGCGATTCGGGCATGGTCCGGCTCACCGGGCTGAGACTCGTCATCGGCATGGCCAAGGGCCATGCCGTCTATCACCAGCCGAGGGTGCTGATCGAGCACACGGTCGCCGAGGACATCGAGGCGGAGCGCCACCGGGTTTATTCGGCCTTCGCCCGGATGCGCGAACAGATCGACGCGATGACGAACCAGGCCGAGTTCGGCAATGTAGGCGAGCACCAGGAGGTCCTCGAGACCTACAAGATGTTCGCTTACGACGAAGGTTGGTCTCGCCGGATCAACGATGCGATCGATTCCGGCCTGACCGCCGAGGCGGCGATCGAACGGGTTCGGCAGCGCATGCAGATGCGCATGCGCCAGATCGACGATGCACTGCTTCAGGACCGGATGCACGATCTCGACGATCTGTCGAACCGCCTGCTCCGGATCGTGTCGGGTCAGTTGGGCACCGCCGCACAGACGGGACTGCCCCAGGACACGATCCTCATTGCCCGCAATCTCGGCCCGGCCGAACTGCTGGAATATGATCGGCGCAAGCTGAAGGGTGTGGTTCTCGAGGAAGGTTCGCTGACCGCACACGTCACGATCGTCGCCAGGGCGATGGGCGTGCCGATGCTCGGCCGGGTGAGAAACGTCCGCCAGCTTATCGCCGAGGGCGATTTCCTTCTGCTCGATGGCGACGAGGCCGTGGCTTTCGCACGACCGACGCCGGCCGTGCAGGAGGCGTTCGACACGCAGCTTGCGCTCAGTCAGAAGCGCCGCGCGGAATATGCCGCAGTCAAGGATCTGCCTCCGGTCACGAAGGACGGGACTCGAATTGCGGTCATGGTCAATGCCGGGCTTCGCGACGACGTCGCTGCGCTGGGCGCGACCGGAGCGGACGGGATTGGCCTTTTCCGGACGGAGTTCCAGTTCCTCGTCTCCGCCACCCTTCCGCGCCGAGAAAGCCAGCAGCGTCTGTACAAGTCGGTACTCGACGCGGCCGGGGACAAGCCCGTCGTCTTCCGGACGGTCGACGTCGGCGGCGACAAGCAGCTTCCCTATCTTCGCGGGATTGGCGACGGCGAAGAGAATCCGGCGATGGGCTGGCGAGCGCTGCGCCTCGCGCTCGACCGAGATACTCTGATGAAGGCTCAGGCTCGGGCGCTGCTCGAGGCGGCAGGCGGACGCGATCTCGACATTATGTTTCCAATGGTCTCCGAGCCTTGGGAATTTGATGCCGCCAAGGCGCTCGTCGAGGAGCAGCGTCACTGGTTGGCCCAGCGAAAGAAGCTGCTTCCGCGGCACGTTCGCTACGGCGCCATGCTCGAGGTGCCCTCGCTTGCCGAGTTGCTGGATCTGCTGCTGCCGAAAGTGGATTTCATCTCGGTTGGAACCAATGACTTGACGCAGTTCCTGTTCGCGGCCGACCGTTCCAACCCGCGCCTCGCCGAGCGCTATGACTGGCTGTCGCCGGCGATCCTGCGTTTTCTGCGGCGCATCGTTCGTGCCGCCGACGCGCATGAAGTACCGCTGGCCGTGTGCGGGGAAATGGGTGGCCGGACGCTGGAGGCCATGGCGCTGATCGGAATCGGCGTGAAACGATTGTCGATCACGCCGGTCGCGGTCGGGCCGATCAAGGCGATGATCCGGTCACTCGACCGGGGCGCCATCGCCAGGAAAATGGACAGGATATTGAGGCACCCGCCCGAGAACCTGCGCGCGACCCTGTCGACCTGGGCGGACCGTCATGGCGTGTCGCTGGCCTGAACGTCACGCCGGACAGGCACTTCCTTGCGTTCCATTGGTTGACAGGGCACCGCGCGGCGATGATGAGTTTGACCCAATTCAGCGATACGGGGACGAAATAGTTTGATGGCGGACCAGGACCTCGACCGGCAGTTCGACAGCCACTCGATTGGCGACCGGCTGCGGCAGACGCGCGAAGCGAAAGGCATTAGCCTGGACGAGGTCGCGAGCCAGACCCGGATCCCGATCCGTCATCTCCAGCATATCGAGCGCGAAGAGTGGGACGCGCTTCCGGCGACGACCTATTGCATCGGCTTCGCCAAGGCTTACGCCAATGCCGTGGGTCTCGATGGCCCGGAAGTGGCGCGCGAACTGCGCGAGCGGCTTGGCGGCACCCGCACCCGTGCTCCGGCAGCCGAATATTACGAGCAGGCAGATCCGGCCAGGGTCCCGCCCAAGTCCACCTTGCTGATCGCCGCGGCCGTTCTGATCATCTTCCTCGTCGGCTACATGCTCTGGCGGAGCACGCTCGACGACGAACCGGTCGCCCCCGGCGTGGAGGTTGCAGTCCCGGAGACCGATGCGCCGCCGCAGACGCAGGCGCAGCCGCTCCAGCCGCAGGCCCTGGCCGGCCAGCCGGTCACCCTGGTGGCGACGGAAGAAGTCTGGCTGAGGGTCAGCGATGGCGGCAATTCGGTTTTCGAGGGAATTCTCCAGCCTGGTCAGCGACTCCCCATCCCGTCCACCGCGCAGCGTCCGGTCGTCCGAACCGGCCGGCCTCAGGTGATTCGAATCATGGTCGGCGCCCGCGACACCGGCCCGATCGAGCCGGTCGAACGTACGATCGACAATGTCAGCCTGAAGGCCGAGGATGTTGCGGCCCGAATCCAGAACCCGAGCGTCGCAGCGCCGCAGCCGCGTTAGTTTTCGTGGCCGCTTAAGGCTGGCGACAGATTCCATCCTTGAATAAGATGGCCTTCGATTCCGGGTTGCGGGGGTTTGTTCATGCGTTTTCGACTTATTGGCCTCATTCTCCTGGCCTCGGTGGCTGCTCCGGCGGTGCCGGTGCTGGCTCAGCGGGACGTGCCTGTCGACCGGCGAGTGGATCGTCTCGAACAGGAGATGCGGGCGGTCCAACGTCGGGTGTTTCCCGGTGGCCGCGCCCAGACCGTCGAACCTGAGATTCGGCCTGAGGCGGACGTCATCGAGTCGACCGCGACCGGCGACGCGCTTGGCAACCTGGTGGAACGGGTCAATTCGCTGGAGTCGCAGTTGCGGACCCTGACCGGACAGGTCGAGGAACAGGGCAACAGCCAGCGTCAAATGGAGCAGGAGATCAGCCGCCTGCGCGCCGATCTGCAGGTCCGGATCGACCGCCTCGAGCAACAGGCTCGGCCGGCCGAGCCCGCTGCCGTGCCGCCGCCGGAGGACGAGGGGCCGACCACCGCCGAGACCACCGAGCCCACCGGAACATCGACCGAAACAAGTGCCACCGATCCGGCGGAAGCCGCCTATAATGCCGGCTACCGACTGTGGGCGGCCGGCGATTTCGCTGCCGCTGCAACGGCGCTGGAAGCCGTCGGAACCCGCTATCCCTCCAGCCGCTGGGCGAGTTGGGCGCGTAATCTTCACGGCCGCGCTCTGCTCGACGACGACAAGCCGGCCGCTGCCGCCAGGGTCCTGCTCGCCAATTACGAGGGAAACCCCCGCGGTGAGCGAGCGGCGGACAGCCTCTATTTCCTCGGTCAGGCGCTGACTCGGCTGAATCGTCGGACCGAAGCCTGTCGAGTCTATGACGAGCTCGAGCGGGTCTATCCGCAGATGCGCGACTTCGTGCGCACGCGCCTGCCGCAGGCGCGAACCGCGGCCCGGTGCGCAGCGGCGTAGGCCGCCGCTAGCGCGCGCCGCTTCCACCGCGGCGGATCAGGTCCTACGCTGGAGCGATGAGCGGTCAGTCTGCCCCGGTAGAAGCTGTCGAGCGCTTCCGTGAGCACCTTAGGTCACTGGTAGGCGTGGCCCCAGTCACTGTGGGCCTGGCCGTGTCGGGTGGGCCGGACAGCCTTGCATTGCTTCTCCTTGCTCGTGCCGCCCTTTCGGGAAAAGTCCGAGCGGCGACCGTCGATCACGGGCTTCGTCCCGAATCCGCTCAGGAGGCCGAATACGTCGCCGCGATCTGTGCCCGGCTGGGGGTCCCGCACGCCATCCTGAGGCCGAGCACGCGGATCACCGGAAATGTTCAATCCGCGGCTCGGCAGGCGCGTTACGCCCTACTCGAGGACTGGCGCCGAGGGCAGGGACTCGACTGGGTGGCGACCGCGCATCATGCCGACGACCAGGCCGAAACCCTTATGATGCGGCTGAACCGGGGTTCGGGCGTGGCCGGTCTTTCTGGCGTTCGTGCCGTGAATCGGCATGTGATCCGACCATTGCTCGGCTGGCGCCGCAGCGATCTGGACGCGGTCGTCGCGGCCGTCGGCCTCGACCCGGTGGCCGACCCAAGCAATTCAGACGAGCATTATGATCGCGTCCGCCTGCGCCGGCAGCTGCGCGAAACGGAATGGATCGACCCTGCCGCACTCGCCCGAAGCGCCGCCGCTTTGGCCGAGGCGGAAGCCTCCCTGGATTGGGCGGCCCAAGGACTTTGGATGGAGCGCGCCGTGCGAACCGGGACGGGCATCCGCATCGATACGGCAGGCGTTCCGGCAGAGCTTCGGCGCCGGCTCGTTCGCCGCGCGCTTGCCGAGCTGGGGGACGGCGCCACTCCCCGTGGCGAGGCGCTCGGACGACTCATTGCTCAGCTCGAAGCGGGCCGCATCGCCACTTTGGCCGGCGTGAAGGCGCAGGGCGGGCGCTTGTGGGAATTCGCGCCCGCCCCGTTGCGCCGAACCTGACGGGTCCAGCTTCCGCAGCACGGCTCGCGCTCGACCGGAAGTGCGTTGAGGCTCGGCCCGATCGGTAAGTGCACGTTCACCCGTGCGTGCTACATTGCGCGCCGCCGAGGACCTCCTATTTAGGAGGCTGACAGGCGCGATGTCCGTTCACATGGGCCTCGCAACGACCGTTGATGGGAAGATCTGATGGCTGACGACAATCGGCAAGGCGGAGACAAGGAGCCTTCGGGCAACAACTGGATGAAGAGCCTGCTGATCTGGGCCGGTATCCTTCTGGCCCTCGTTTTGTTCGTGCAGGTTATGGGCGGCGGTGCAACGCGCACGGCAGACGCCATGCCTTATTCGGAATTCCTGAACCGGGTCGAGGAGGGCTCCGTAAAGCAGGTCGTGATCGGCCAGGAAGTGATCACGGGCCGGCTTACCAATAACGAGACATTCCGGACCAACGCCCCGCCCCAGGATTCGGCATTGATCCAGCGGCTGCGCGAGCATGACGTGTCGTTCGCGGCCGAACCGGAGGCCACGACATCGGTATGGCTGATTCTACTCTATCAGTCGCTCCCCTTCCTCCTCATTCTCGGCATCGCCTTCTTCGTCATGCGGCAGATGCAGAAGAACGCCGGCTCTGGCGCGATGGGCTTCGGACGGTCCAAGGCCAAGCTGCTGACCGAGAAGCACGGCCGGGTCACGTTCGACGATGTCGCCGGCATCGACGAGGCGCGCGAGGAGCTTCAGGAGATCGTCGAGTTCCTCAAGGACCCGACCAAGTTCGCTCGCCTGGGCGGCAAGATTCCCAAGGGCGCTCTCCTGGTCGGCTCGCCGGGTACCGGGAAGACCTTGCTCGCGCGGGCGATCGCCGGCGAGGCCAATGTGCCCTTTTTCACCATTTCGGGCTCCGATTTCGTCGAGATGTTTGTGGGTGTGGGCGCCAGCCGGGTGCGCGACATGTTCGAGCAGGCGAAGAAGAACGCGCCCTGTATCGTCTTCATTGACGAGATCGACGCGGTCGGCCGCCATCGCGGCGCTGGTCTCGGCAACGGCAATGACGAGCGCGAGCAGACCCTGAACCAGCTTCTGGTCGAGATGGACGGCTTCGAGGCCAATGAAGGCATCATCATCATCGCCGCCACCAACCGGCCCGACGTCCTCGATCCAGCCTTGCTTCGGCCCGGCCGCTTCGATCGTCAGGTGGTCGTTCCGCGCCCGGACATCGACGGTCGCGAGAAGATCCTGGCCGTTCACATGAAGAAGGTGCCTCTGGCGCCCGATGTCGACCCCCGCACCATCGCCCGCGGAACCCCCGGTTTCTCCGGCGCCGATCTCGCCAATCTCGTCAACGAGGCGGCCCTGCTCGCGGCCCGGATGGGAAAGCGGCTCGTCGCGATGAAGGAGTTCGAACTCGCCAAGGACAAGGTCATGATGGGCGCCGAGCGCAAGTCGATGGTCATGACCGAGGAAGAGAAGCGCGCTACCGCCTATCACGAGGCCGGTCACGCTCTGGTCTCCCTCCACGTCGACGGTTGCGATCCGCTCCACAAGGTGACGATCATCCCGCGTGGCCGGGCGCTTGGAGTTACCTGGAACCTGCCGGAGCGTGACCGTTATTCGATGTCGATGAAGCAGATGAAAGCGCGGCTCGCGCTCTGCTTCGGCGGCCGAATCGCAGAACAGCTCATTTATGGCCAGGACGCGCTCAACACCGGTGCTTCCAACGACATCCAGCAGGCAACGGACATGGCCCGGTCGATGGTGATGGAATATGGCATGAGCGAGAAGCTTGGCTGGCTTCGTTATCGCGACAACCAGGAAGAGGTGTTCCTGGGCCACAGCGTTGCCCGAAGCCAGAGCGTCTCGGAAGAAACCTCGCGCCTGATCGATCAAGAGGTTCGTCGCCTTGTCGAAGAAGGGGAGGGAACCGCCCGCAAGGTTCTGACCGAGAATCTCGATGAACTCCACCGGCTTGCTGGCGCCCTGCTCGAATATGAAACGCTGACCGGCGAAGAATCCAAGCGCGCGATCAAGGGCGAGGATATCGGCCGCGAAAATCCCAACGATCGTCAGCCGCTGACCCCGGTGGCGGGCTCGACCATCCCGAGCACCCGCCGACCGCGCGGCGGCATCGGGGGACCCGCTCCTCAGGGCGCATAGCCGCCGTCCAGGGACTATGTATGGAGCTCGCGCGCCCGCGGAGGCGGGCTGGAGCTCGCGGATGAAGGTTGTCGCCGATAACTCGGTTTAGCCGAGGGCGCCGATCCCGAGTAGCAGCGTGAAGAAGATGCCTGCGGTGACGAAACAGAAATTGACGAGGATGAAGGTGCGCAACAGCGCGCTTCCCCAGTGAAGCTGGTAAGCCTGTTTCAGCTGCCGGAAAATGTGCACCGGTGGGATGGAGATCGCCGCCCCGGCAATGACCGCACTCGGCACACCGGCGAACCCGAGGACGGTGAGCAGGATCGCGAACAGCGACATGAACGCCAATGAGTAAGTGACGAATATCGTGTGGTCGTAGAATCGGAAACGCCGGGTCCAGAAAAACAAGAGCCAGACGAACGGCACCGACAGCGGGATTAGAAGCCAGGAGAATTTGTAGCCGTTGGTCTGAAGCTTGTAGAGTGCAAGCCCCGGGTTCTCATTGAATTTCGTCAGGCCAGCGTCGAGTCGAGCCCAGCCGCTCCGGAACTGGTTCCCCGAGGCATCGCTGCCGCTCATCCCCATCCGGTTGCGGACATTGTCGATCTCCGCGAGTTGCCGCCGAAGATCCGCCTCGCGCCGGTCGAGGTCCTCGGCATCGGCCGGTCTGCCCTGGATATTCACCGTCTCGCCACGGCCGAGCTCGAGCCGGTCTTCGCGGATCTCCCGAATGTCGTTCACGATCTCCTGTCGGGCGACTTCGAGGGCGCGCCGGGGCTGTATGCCGGTTTCCAGACTGCTGAGGGACAGGCCATAAATCTGAAGCACGGCGAACATGAGAAAGACGGCGAACAGGAACATTCCCAACGGCGACACGAACTTGGCGCGCTCGCCATGCACGTATCGGCGGGTCAGTTCACCCGGGCGCCAGGCCAAGAGAGGCAAGGTGCGCCAGAACTTCCCGTCGAGATGAAGGATCCCGTGGACCAGATCGTGGCCAATCGCCGTGATGGTGCGATGGACATGACCCTTCTGACCGCACATCCGGCAATAAGGACCGGTCAGTTCGGCCCCGCAATTGCGACAGACGGTCTCGCTGTCGCCGGCCGCTTCGCCGGCCTGCGGTTCCACGGTGCGCGCCAACAGGCCGCCCGTCACCGCATCGCCAACCCCCTCGATCCCTGTCATTCGGCCCTCTGCCTCATGGTTTATGGCTCAGGCCGAGCAGTCCGTCGAGATCGTTCGCGCTGATCGTCCGCCGTGCTATCGCCGGGCGATGAAATCGACCGGACTTCTTGGCGGATCCTTCAATCCGGCTCATAGCGGCCACCGTCATATCAGCCTCGAAGCCGTCCGCCAGCTCGGCCTCGACGAGGTCTGGTGGCTGGTATCGCCCGGCAATCCGCTCAAGGATTCCAAGGGAATGGCGCCGTTCGAAGCCCGGTTTGCTTCGGCGTTCCGTGCCGCCCGGCACGGGCCCTTGAAGGTGACCGGTGTCGAACGCGAACTGGGGACCCGCTACACGATCGACACCTTGCGGGCGCTGGTCCGCCGATATCCGAACCGCCGATTCCTGTGGCTGATGGGGGCGGACAACCTTGGCCAGTTCCATCGTTGGCGCGAGTGGCGGGAGATCGCCAAAATGGTTCCGATTGCGGTGGTGACTCGTCCGGGCTATCATGGCCATGCCCTGATGGCTCCCGCCATGGGCTGGCTGCGTCGCTTCGTCCGGCCCGCAGCCGAGGCTCGGCAATGGACGAGATGGAGATTGCCGGCGATCGTGCTGCTTAGCGTTCCGCCCGACCCGACCTCCGCTACCGCCATTCGAGCCGCCAATCCGCAATGGCACGAAACTGTCATGAAATCGTTCAACCCACAGGCTATTCGCGACGGCGTGACGCGGAAGCCCATGTCCGGAAGGAGGCCATTTGCCCGCACCCGCACCCGCTCCGCGCACTGACGGAGCCGACGAACAGGCCGAGACGCTTCATGATCTCGTGCTTCGTTCTCTCGACGACGACAAGGCGCTCGACGTCGTCTCAATCCCGCTCAGCGGCAAATCCAATATCGCCGACTACATGGTGATCGCCAGCGGCCGGTCGACCCGTCAGGTGGCGGCGATGGCCCAGAAGCTTGCCGAACGGGTCAAGCAGGAGCTCTCCCGAAACGTTCGGATCGAGGGTCTGCCGGTGGCCGACTGGGTGCTGATCGACGCCGAGGACGTCATTGTGCACATCTTTCGGCCCGAGGTGCGCAGTTTCTACAATCTGGAGAGAATGTGGGCGTTCGAGGAACGTCCGCCGGCGGCCGCCAGCCACTGAGGTGCTGCTGCACATAATCGCTCGAGGAAAAGCCGGTCGAGGCCCCGAAGCGGAGCTGGTCGATCGTTATCTCCAGCGGGTGAGCTGGCCGACGAAGCTGACGGAATTGCCCGATCGCGGCGGTCGACATCCCCCTTCCGTTGAAAACGCGGTCACCATCCTTCTCGACGAAAAGGGCGAGCAACTAGGTTCGCTCGATTTCGCGCGCCGGCTGGAACGCTGGCGGGATGGCGGCAAGCGCGAGGCGCGCTTCCTCATTGGTGCGGCGGACGGGTTTGACGAGTCTCAGCGTGACCGGGCCGATCTGCTGCTTGCCTTCGGGCGCGCCACATGGCCTCATCTCCTTGCCCGGGCTATGTTGGCCGAGCAATTGTGGCGAGCGACAAGCATCCTTGCGAACCACCCTTATCATCGCGAAGGTTAGAAGGATGAGAGCCGGACTCCTTCTTGCTGTCTTCGGACTGTGCGCCGGCGCAGCCGCAGCGCCGGCCTCGCGTATTCCCGATGCCGCGGCTCTGGAGCAGGCCAGGGCCGAGGCCCGGCAGGCCGCCGAGCGGGCCGGGCGGCTCGAACTTCAGGCGCGGCGAGCGACCGGCCAGGCGCAGCGGGCCCGGGTGGCGGCGGCGGCAGCGACGGCCCGGATCGAGGCGGCCGAGGCCGGACTGACGGCTGCTGAACGTCGGATTTCCATTGTCGCCCGGCTCCAGTCGAGACACCGGGCGCGCCTGGCCGAACGGCAGCGGCCGCTTGTCAGGCTCACGGCAGCGCTCCAGGTTATGGCCCGTCGGCCCGCAGCCTTGGCGCTGGTTCAGCCGGGTTCGATGGACAATATCGTCCGGGTTCGATCCTTGCTCGCAGCGACCTTGCCGGAAATTCGGCGGCGAACGACCGCGCTTCGGGCCGACATGGAGAGGAGCGAGGCACTCGGGCGACAGGCCCGGCAGGCGCGCGGCGACCTTCTCGCCAGCCGCGAAGACCTGCAGCGACGACGGGCCGAGCTCGCGGCCTTCGAATCGGCTCAGCGGGCGCGGTCTCGAACCCTCGCTGGACTGGCTCTCACGGAATCGGACCGGGCGCTGGTTCTGGGGGAGGAAGCGCGGGGGCTGGCGAGGGTGATCGGCACCCGTGGCCATCAGGCGCGTCTGGCCGCAAGCCTGGCCGCATTGCCGACACCATTGCCTCGGCCGGGCAGCGGCGCCGAAGTGCACTCATCGGAATCGATACCTTATCGGCTGCCGGTGGAAGGTCGACTGCGCACCGGTGTCGGCGAAATTTCCGACGGCGGGGTCCACGCCCGCGGCCTGACTTTTGCTACCGCCGCCGGTGCGCGGATTGTCGCCCCTGCCCGGGGCCGGGTCCTCCATGCAGCGCCCTTCCGCCGTTACCGCTACGTTGTCATCATCGACCATGGGCGGGGCTGGATGACGGTGATCACCGATCTTGCCACCGCACGCGTGTCGTCCGGTCAGACCGTGCGCGCGGGCGACCTGCTCGGCTTTGCCGGGGACGGCCAGCCGCAGGTGACCGTCGAGCTGCGCAGAGACGGCCGCCCGGTCCCTCTGGCGCAATTCGTCGCCGCCTGAGGTCGTTCATCGCTGGTTGCTTTTCGCTGGCCTAAATTCACGGTAGAAGCCCAATTCATGAATCAAGCCGGGAAACAGATGTCCAGCAACCTTCTTCGCTCGCTCGGGCTCGTCGGCGCTGTCGCCTTCATTCCCGCCACCACCGCGGCGCTCGCCCAGGTCGACGTAAATTCCTATCGGGAAGTCGATCAGTTCATGAGCGTTCTGGAGCGGGTGAAATCGGAATATGTGGACCAGGTGGACGATGCGACCCTGATCCGCGGGGCCATCGATGGCATGCTGGCCAGCCTCGATCCCCATTCCTCATATCTCGATGCTCGCGGTTTCGAGAGTTTGATGAGCACGACGGACGGCGAATATGGCGGCCTCGGTCTCACCGTCACCCTGGAGGACGGTGCCGTGAAGGTCATCGCTGCATCGCGTGAAACGCCCGCGGACCGGGCCGGAATCAAGCCCGGGGACTTCATCACCCATATCGACGGCCAGCTCTTCTACGGCGGCACTCTCGACGAGGCGGTCGAGAAGATGCGCGGCGCGCCGGGTACCAGCGTCAATATCACGATCGTCCGTCCCGGTCGGGATCGGCCATTCGATGTCAATATCACGCGCGCGATCATCGACATTCCGGCGGTCCGTTCGGAAGTCCGCGATCGGGTCGGAATCCTGACCGTCACCACGTTCAACCGCAACACGACCGAGGCCACTCAGCAGGCCATGGCCGCGATCGAACGCCAGCTCGGTGGACCCCCGTTGGGCTACATACTCGATCTTCGCTCGAATCCGGGCGGTCTGCTGGACCAGGCGGTTGGGCTTTCCGATCTGTTCCTCGAACGCGGCGAAGTCGTCTCGCAGCGTGGCCGGCGCCGCTCGGATATCGAGCGTTATTATGCGCGTCCCGGTGACGCCGCGCGGGGCCGGCCAATTATCGTGCTGGTCGACGCCGGCAGCGCGTCTGCGGCGGAAATCGTCGCCGCCGCCCTTCAGGATCATCGCCGCGCGGTGGTGATGGGGGAACGCAGCTTCGGCAAGGGATCGGTCCAGACCTTGATCCCTCTCGGTCGCGGCGACACGGCGCTTCGGCTGACCACCGCCCGTTATTTCACGCCGTCGGGCCGCTCGGTTCAGGAAGGCGGAATCGCGCCCGACATCGAAGTGCCACAGCTTTCCGATCCCGATTATCGATCGCGCACTCGCGTTCGGGAGTCGGATCTTCGACGGCATCTGGTGAACGAGGCTGGCGTCGAGGACGACGTCATCCAAGAGGATAACGCGGCCGATCCGCGCTTTGCGGCGACCGCAGAGGAGTTGGAGCAGCGAGGGATCGAAGATTTCCAGCTCCATTACGCGCTTCAGACGATCTCGCGGCTGGCTCGGCTTCAGCCGGCTCGCGGCCCGGCGCGCTCGGGTCGCTGAACGTCACCATGGCGAACGGATCGACCGCTCCCGAATGGAGCTTCGAACCCTTTCGCCTCGCCCGGCTACTGAGCCTGATCGTCCCGGCCGCCTTGCTCGCCGGCGCCTTCGCCTTCGAATATATTGGCGGTCTGCCCCCGTGCGAGATGTGCTGGTGGCAGCGCTGGGCCCATATGGCCGGAGTCGCCTTCGCGCTTGCCGCCTTCGCCGCCGGCCGCCTTCCCGACAGGGGCCGAAGTTTTGTCTGGTTGGCGGCGCTGTCGATCCTCGTCAGCGGCGTCATCGGCGCTTATCATGCTGGGGTCGAGGCAGACATTTTCGAGGGCTTCACCCAGTGCACCGCCGGCGGTGCCCGAAGCCTGGCAGAGATCATGGCGACTCCGCTGGTGCGTTGCGACGAAGTGCCATGGCAGCTGTTCGGAATCTCGATGGCCGGATGGAATGCGATCCTTTCCATCCTTTCCGCGTTGTTGATCTTGTGGCTGAGCCTGAAACCCTCTCGCATCCGCCGATGACGGCCTCATCGCCCGGCTGGCGGCCCGGCGACGTCCGGCCCGACATCCCCTCGATGCTCCGGGTCGACCAGGCCGGCGAATATGGCGCCACCCGCATCTATGCGGGGCAATTGGCGGCGCTCGGGGACAGCCAGCCGGCGTCGCGACTGATCGCCCACATGGCGTCCCAGGAACAGAGGCATTTGCGGCATTTCGACCAGTTGCTGGCCGAACGAGGCGTCCGACCGACCCTCCTTCAACCTCTATGGCGAGTCGCCGGTCATGCTTTGGGGGTTACCACCGCCCTGATCAGCCCCGCGGCCGCAATGGCCTGCACCGCAGCCGTCGAGGATGAGATCGATCTCCATTATTCGGAGCAGCTCCACGCCCTCGGCTCCGATCATCCGGAGCTTGCCGAGACGATTCGCGACTTTCAGGCCGACGAGCGTTCCCATCGCGATACCGCCATCGAGGCCGGCGCAGAGGAGAGTTTCGGCTATCCGATATTATATTCGGCGATCCGTGCCGGTTGCCGTATCGCCATCGAGCTTTCGAAAAGGATCTGAATCATGCGCGCGCTGTCCCTATTGGTTACTCTTGCGGCCGCCTCGCCTGCGCTGGCCCAGCAGGCCGGCGTGCCAGCGCCCGAAGCGGCGCAGGCCGCACCGACCACTGCCCCGGGCGCCAATGTCGACGATATCCCGGTCAATCAGCTGATCGTCTACGGTGACGACGAATGCCCGAGCACGGAGGAGGAGATCACGATCTGCGTCCGGCTGACGGAGGATGATCGCTACAGAATTCCTGAGACGCTCCGCAACAATCCCAACGATCCGGCCAACCAGAGCTGGACGAACCGGGCGATCGAATTGAGCTATGTCGGACGGACTGGCATTGGCAGCTGTACCCCGGTAGGCCCCGGTGGAACCGCTGGCTGCTTCAATCAGATCGTTCAGCAGGCTCGCGCCGAACGTGCCGGCAGCGACCAGGTGAACTGGAACCGTCTGATCGAGGAGGCTCGGCAGGAGCGGCTCAACCAGATCGATGCCGCCGCCCAGGCCGAGGAAGAGGCCGCGACCGGACCCGAATGAGCTGCTTCACGGGGCGGGTGGGGTACGGATGATGGCTTCAGGGGAGTCGGGTCTTCGCCGCGATATCGGCTTTACCGGCTCCGCCTTCCTTTCGTTCAACGGTGTGGTCGGCGCCGGCATCTTCGCCCTCCCCGAGACGCTGTACACGCAGTTCGGGGCCTTCAGTCCCTTCCTGTTCCCGCTGTTCGGGCTCCTGGTCCTGATCGTTGCGCTGCCTTTCGCTAGGACCGCTTCGCATTACCAGGTATCCGGCGGTCCGGTCGTCTACGCGGCCTCGTTCGGCCAAGTCGCGGCGTTCCAGGCGGGATGGCTTTACTACATCGCCCGAGCGACCGCGCTCGCCGCCAACGCCAACGTCCTGGTCGCCTATCTTGCCAGTTACTGGCCCTGGCTTGGGGAAGGGTTTGGCCGGGGCACGGTCATCCTTGTCGCCTTGGCCTCCATCACCGCAGTTAACATCGTCGGCGTGAAGAGCGCCTTGCGCCTGCTCGACATCCTCACGCTCGGCAAGGCGGGGCCGCTTGTGGTCGCAGCCCTGTTCGGGCTTGTCGTCGCCGGGGCGTCGATCGAGGCGCCCTCCGGCGTCCCTCCGCTGGATGAGATGGAGGCGGCCGCCTTGCTCGTCCTCTATGCCTTCATCGGCTTTGAAAACAGCGTTGTCCCCGCTGGCGAAACGCGCGACGCCGCCCGCAACATTCCGCGCGCGCTGATCGCGACCCTGGCTGCAACCGCACTCCTCTATTTCCTGATCCAGCTGGCCTACGTGGCGGTCATGGCGCCGGGAGAAGGCGGCGCGGCCCCGCTGGCCGCCTTCGGAGCGAAATTGTGGGGTCCCGCCGGGGCCTTGCTGCTGAGCGCCGCCGCCATTTTCTCGCTGCTCGGAAATATCAGCGGGGGGATTACCGGCACGAGTCGGACCACTTACGCGCTAGGACGGGACAGATTGCTCCCGGTCTGGTTTGGTCGGGTCCACCCGCGGCACGCCACCCCTGCCAATTCGATCCTCGTCATGGGCGCCCTGATCGCGGTCCTCGCCCTTACCGGCAGTTTCGTCTGGCTCGCCGTCATCAGCACCCTGGCCCGGCTGATCGTCTATGCGATCGGAATCGTCGCCTTGCCCAAGGCGGAGCGCCCAAGCCCCTTATGGTGGGGGCTGATTGCGGCAGGGCTGGGCATCTGCCTGTGGGCCGGGCTGCAGTCGGCCTGGCCGAGCTGGCGGATGCTGATCATCCTCGTGGCGGCTGGGACCGTTCTTTACGGGGTCGCCCGGCGTCAGGCCGCTTCGAGCTCCGCGGAGACCGTTTCCGAGATCCAGCCTCCACCCAGCACTCGGTCGCCGTCATAAAGGACGGCCGCCTGGCCCGGTGCGACGCCATATTCCGGATGCGCGAAGTGGACATGGCCCCCATCTGCCCCGGCATGAGATTCACGGTCTAACCGCGCCTCGACCGGCTTGGCGAGGGAACGGACCTTGACGGTCAGGTTCTCGCTCTGCGCCTCGCCGAGCCAGTTGAGCCCTTCGAGCTGGGCGGACTGCACGGCCAATGCCTGCTTCGGCCCGACCACCACCCGGCCGGTCTCGGGCTCGAGGCGGATGACGTAGAGCGGCTCAGGCTGGCCGCCAATATCGAGACCGCGGCGCTGGCCGACGGTGAAGTGGATAAGCCCGCGATGAGTCCCAAGCCGCCTACCCTGGCGGTCGACGATCTCACCGGGACGGGCGGCATCAGGACGGACCTTCTCGACCACCCGCGCATAATCCCCGTCGGGGACGAAGCAGATGTCCTGGCTGTCCGGCTTTTCGGCCACCGCGAGTGCCAGCTCGCGGGCGATCTCGCGAACTTCCGCCTTGGGCAAGTCCCCGAGCGGAAAGCGAAGATAATCTAGCTGCTCACGAGTCGTCGCGAACAGGAAATAGCTTTGATCGCGGGCAGGGTCCGAAGCGCGATGCAGTTCAGGCCCATGTTTCCCTGCGACTCGACGGACGTAGTGGCCAGTAGCGAGGCAATCGGCGCCGAGGTCCCGTGCAAGGCGCAACAAATCCGTGAACTTGACCCCCTGATTGCAGGAGATGCAGGGAATAGGCGTCCGGCCTCGGACATATTCGTCAGCGAAGCGCTCGATGACGCTATCTCGGAAGCGGCTTTCATAGTCGAACACGTAATGGGCAATGCCGAGCCGGTCGGCCACCGTCCGGGCGTCATAGATGTCCTGGCCAGCGCAACAGGTTCGGGAGCGGCCTGCCATTTCCCCATGGTCATAGAGCTGAAGCGTTACTCCGATCACCTCGGCGCCTGAGCGCGCGGCAAGCGCGGCCACGACCGAGCTGTCGACGCCGCCCGACATGGCTACGACGATCCGGGGCCGGCCGATCGGCTGGTCGAGCTGGAAGTCTGGCTGCATCAGGCCCCCTACATAGGATGGCGAGACTACCGCGCCCACCCCGGTCCGGCCTTTACCGCCTCTTCACCCTCTTTCGCTATCGACTCGGGGGATGGAGATGGCGTTTTCTCTTCGCGCTCGGCGACAATTGACCGATCGGCAATCGGCAAAGCTCGATTTCGCCGTGTTGACCGCGGCGCTCGCGGCGCAGCGCGCGATCTGTGACGCCGGTCGCGCGCTGGAGCAGGCCCCGGTGCGACAACCGGGAGAAGAGGCGCTGGTCGAGCTTGTGCTGGCTGGGCCTCGGTGGCGACAGGCGGCCTCGATGCAGCAGGGCTGTTTCAGCCGTGCCGAAGTGGGGCGGCGCGCCAATGACTTGTAAACGCACGTCACCGGAAAATTTACCTTGGCACTTTAGCCTTCCTTCAACGCTCGGCGGCTACAGGTCATGGGGCAAAGACGGCGCGGCCGGCACAATGCGCAATTGAGGTAGGAATGATCGAGAACCAGAAAATTCGCCCCGCTCACGTGATTGGCCCGCTTGGCGAACCGCTGACGGTGGAAAGCCTGCCGCCTCCGGGGACCACCCGTTGGGTCGTGCGGCGCAAGGCGGAAGTCGTCTCGGCGGTCAATGGCGGCTTACTCAGCGTCGACGAAGCCTGTGAGCGTTATGGGCTCACCCTGGAGGAGTTCGCCGGCTGGCAGCGCGCGGTCGATCGGTCCGGCATGCCTGGCCTCCGGGTCACCCGGATTCAGCACTATCGATCGCTGTACGAGCGCCAGCAGAAATATTGATCGAGCAGCCGTCGACGACGGCTTCAACACGCTTCCGAAATGATCTACGCCCTTCATGGTCCGCGTTCGGCGCGCTCGAACGCAGGAACCAGACTGGCCGTGACGCGTCTTAGGATCGGATCGCCGCTGTAACCATTCGGTTGGTCGGCACCGAACGACAGGAGGGAAGCAATGATAAATATTCTTATTTGGGTGGTGATCGGGGGCATCATCGGCTGGCTGGCCAGTCTGGTCATGCGGACCGATGCGCAGCAGGGAATCCTGCTCAACGTCGTGGTCGGCATCGTCGGCGCGTTCCTTGGTGGCCTCGTCTTCAGTGGCGGCGACCTCGGCGCGGCGCGCCCGGACGACATCACTTCTTTCCTGGTGGCCCTCGTGGGCGCCATCGTCCTGCTGGCGATCGTCAACCTCTTCCGTCGCGGACGAGTTCGCTAACTTTCGCTCAGCGAAGAATGAGGAGGGCCGCCCGCGATCGGGCGGCCCTTTTCGATTCGGGCCCTAACGCCGGGCGACGAGGCGGTAAACGAAGAGAATCAGAATCGCGCCGACGATCGCCGCAAGGAAGCCGGCACCTTCGCCAGCACTGTACCAACCCAGCTGCTGGCCGATGAACCCGGCCAGGACCGCGCCGGCTATGCCGATGATCATCGTCACCAGGCAACCGCCCGGATCGCGGCCCGGCGTGACGGCCTTAGCGATCGCGCCCGCGATGAGACCGATCACGATCCACGCCAGCCACCCATAATCTGCCATATATTCGGACATGACCTTCTCCTTGCGCGCCTGCTACCCCACATTCAGCTTTGGTAAAGTCGAAACAACACTTGTAGTGCTGGGTTCCCGCGCGCGCGAGACCGCCGCGGCAGCCGCGTAATTGGGCTTGTTCCAAGTGATGTATTCGGGTAACACAGCGGCGATCTCGCGGCCGAGTGCCGCTTTGTCTGAGTGGGGATGATGAAAGCGATGAATTTCGAGACGACAAAGTGGCGCCGGGAAGCGCTCGACGATGTGATCGTCGATGAGGAGACCCTCGCGCGCCGCCGCCGCCGGAAGCAGATCATCATCGCCCTCGCTGTCGTGGGCCTGCTCGCGATCCTGGCCGTCTTGTTCCTTGGTGGCAGTGGTGAGAAGGCCGCTGCGCCGGCCGGGGAAGAAGGACAGTCGCTTCCTGCGGTGACGGTGATCGTGCCCGGACGCCAGGATATTCCCGCAGTGTTTAGCGCGACCGGGTCGCTTGCCGCGCGGCGCGATCTGCCTGTCGGGGTTCCCGGCGAAGGTGGCCAGGTCGTCCGCGTGCTCGCCGAGCCGGGTCAATGGGTTCGCGCTGGTCAGACGCTGGCGATCATCGACCGCTCCGTCCAGTCACAGGAATCGGCCCAGCTCGCGGCCCAGATCGAGGTGAACCGCGCCGACCTTCGGCTTGCCCAGAGCGAGCTCGACCGAGCCCAGGCCCTCGTCTCGCGTGGCTTCATCAGTCAGGCGGACATGGATCGCAAGCGGGCCACCCGCGACGCCGCTGCGGCGCGCGTTCGGGTCGCCCAGGCGCAACTCGGCGCAAGCCGAGCCCGGATCGGTCGTCTCGACGTTCGCGCTCCGGCCGCAGGCCTGGTTCTGGACCGCAACGTCGAAGCCGGTCAGGTCGTCGGTGGCGGATCAGGCGCCTTGTTCCGAATCGCCCAGGGCGGCGAGATGGAAGTGCTCGCCCGGCTTCCGCAAACCGACCTCGCGCGTCTCAGCGTCGGCGTCCCGGCGACCGTCACGCCGGTCGGTTCGGACCAGAGCTATCAGGGCCAGGTCTGGCAGATCTCTCCGATTATCGATGCCCAGACCCGCCAGGGCGAGGCCCGAGTCCTCGTTCCCTACAATCGGGAGCTGAGGCCAGGTGGGTTTGCCTCGGTGGAGATCCGGGCTGGTTCGACCACGGCGCCATTGCTGCCGGAATCCGCGGTTCTGACCGACGATGCCGGCACCTTCGTGATGATCGTCGGGCCCAACAACACGGTCCAGCGCCGGCCCGTGCGAATTGCCCGGGTCACCGATGGTGGAGTCGTCGTTGGCGAAGGCCTGAGCGGCAACGAACAGGTTGTCGAATCGGCCGGGGCGTTCCTCAACGCCGGCGAGCGCATCCGTCCTGAGCGGCGCGTCCGCCGCTAGGCGGCAAGCAGTGGAGCTGATCTAAGATGCGTAACATCTCGGCATGGGCGATCCGGAACCCGGTCATTCCGATCGTCCTGTTCACCTTCCTGCTCGCCATGGGCCTGTTTGCGTTCAGGGACATGGACATCAATCTCAATCCGGACGTCACCTCGCCGGCGGCGAACGTGTCGATCAGTCAGCCCGGCGCGTCGCCGCCTGAGCTGGAAATCCAGATCACCCGTCGAGTCGAGGCCGCCGTGCGCGGGATCAACGGCGTCAACGAGATCAACTCGACGATCCGGGAAGGCAGCAGCAGCACCTTCATCAGCTTCGAGATCGGTACCCCTGTCGATCGCGCTGTCTCCGACGTACGCGACGCCATCGCCCGGATCCGCGGCGACCTGCCGGAGGGCATTCTGGAGCCGCAGGTCGAGCGGGTCGACTTCACCGACGAACCGATCGGCTATTTCTCGGCCCAGAGCACGGCGATGACCGTCGAACAGCTGAGCTGGTATATCGACGACACGCTCAATCGGCGGCTGATGGGCATCGAGGGCGTCTCGGTGGTGAGCCGAACCGGCGGCGTCAGCCGCGAGATCCGGGTCGAACTCGATCCGGTGCGGATGCAGGCACAGGGCGTTACCGCCTCTCAGATCAATCAGGCGCTCCGCCAGGTGAACGTCAACGCCGCCGGTGGCCGCGCCGAAATCGCTGGCTCCGAACAATCGGTCCGAGTGATGGGCAGTGCGCTCAATGCGCACGCACTCGGCGAAAGCCAGATCTCGGTCGGCGGCCGGACGATCCGGCTGAACTCGATCGCCAATGTCCGCGATCAATGGGCGGAGCAGACCTCGTACGGCATCCAGAATGGCCGCCAGGTCGTGAGTTTCATGATCCAGAAGGCCAAGGGTTATTCGGACGTGACCGTCTATCACGCCGTCCAGGAAGCGCTCGACGAGCTTCACGCCGAGGATCCGCGGGTCAGCTACACCCTGCTCTTCACGCCCGTGAAATATATCGAGATGCAATACCATTCGTCGATGCGTGCGCTCGTCGAAGGCGCGCTTCTGGCGGTGGTCGTGGTATTCATCTTCCTCCGCGATTGGCGCGCGACGCTGATCTCCGCGATCGCCATCCCGCTCTCCGCCATTCCGGCTTTCTGGTTCATGGACATGTTGGGCTTCACGCTCAACATGGTCACCTT
>DASTDX010000154.1:0-6490 GCA_035710145.1 Allosphingosinicella sp. | reverse complement strand
CGAACCAGCTCGCTTTCTCGAGGTGAAGATCCGCGACCAGCAGAGCCTGCCGAGCGGGCCAGAACAGGGCCCCCTGAGGCAGGGCCATCAATTCGTGACCACAGAACGAAAAGCGAACCATGCCCTGCTATGATCGCAGCTACGCGGGGTTTCAAGATGATTGATCGCCCTCGCCTGGCCACGGCTTCTGACGGGATCCGTCATCGAAGTTTGCCCAAATCGTCACGTGCCTGTAATAATTTCAGGCGCACGGATGTGGGAGATGGGTCGATGAAGTCTCTTGCCGGTCTTGCGATGGCTGCCATCGCTCTTGGCGCATGTTCCACTTCACTCGGCCCGACGGTCGAGGCGGGCTATCCCACGGGTTCGCTTGCGGTCGCCGCGATCGAGCGCGCCGACTGGGCCACGGCCGAAAGACTTCTCACCGATGATCGCTCGATCGACCGCGAGAATCCCGCCCGGCTCATCAATCTCGGGCGGGTCTATGCCGCGACCGGCCGAACCAATGAAGCCGTTACCCTCTGGCAGCGGGCTCTGGCGGCGCCGGTCCACGTCGAGGTGCAGACGGCGGATGGCCGGATCGCTCGGACCGATCAGATCGCGCGCGAGGCGATCGCACTTTATGGGGGCGACCTGCAAACCGCCGCGGTGACCTCCCACTAGGGTCGATCGAGGCCGACGGCGGGTCCGTCGGCAGGAGCGCTCGCCGACCTTCTTCAAACTGTCACCTCGCTGTCACCTAAATCTGGTCCACTCTGGCTGGGCCGGCGCGATTCCGCGACCGGTGGAGCGCATTTGGCCATGAGTATGCGAACGCGGGCGGATGGCGGCGGGGTGGGTCGATGAAGGGCCGGCTACTTCTCGCCGAAGACGATGCCGGGCTCTGCGCGCTCCTCACCTACAATTTCGAGCGGGAGGGGTTCGAGGTCGTGTCGACGCCCGACGGCGAGGAAGCGTTGCTGCTGGCCAAGCAGAATCCGCCCGATGTCATATTGCTCGACTGGATGATCGAGGGGATTTCGGGAATCGAGGTCTGCCGGCGGCTCAGGCGCACGGCAGAGACGGCGCACGTGCCGATCATCATGATCACCGGCCGGGACGAGGAATCCGATCGTATCCGCGGCCTCGATACCGGGGCCGACGACTACGTCACCAAGCCCTTTTCACCGCGCGAGCTCGTCGCCCGTGTCGGCGCTGTTCTAAGGCGCAGCCGGCCTGCTCTGGTCGGCGAGCAGCTCGCCTTTGCCGACCTGGTCATGGATATCTCGTCCCATCGCGTTCGACGCGGCGGGCGTAACATAGCGCTGGCGCCAACCGAGTTCCGGCTGCTTCGGCACTTCATGGAACAGCCCGGACGGGTCTTTTCTCGGGAACGGCTGCTGGATTCGGTCTGGGGGCGTGACAAGGAAGTGGAGCTGCGGACGGTCGACGTTCATATCCGGCGGCTTCGTCAGGCGCTCAGCCACGATGGCCAGGCCGAACTGATCCGAACGGTCCGCTCGGCCGGCTATGCGCTGGACGACGATGTCGCCTGATCGTCGGAAGTTCTGGCTTGGCGGCGGTCTGCTCGCGTCCGTCGCCGCCCTGTATGTCACGCTGACGGTTGGCGACGGGCCCCCCGCCGCCGCTGCAGCGCCCGCATTGGCCCAGCCGCCGGATCCGGCGCCGCTCGCCACGGCACCGCTTGCACCGCCCGCTCCAGCCCCTGACCTGAGCGGTCTTCGGCTTCACGGCCTGACCGCGACCGGTGCGATCATCGCCACGGCCGGCGGCCAGCGCCTCGTGCGGCTGGGTCGCGAAGTCGTCGCCGGGGTGACCCTGACGGAAGTTCGGCAGCATCATGCGGTGCTGTCGACGAGCGCAGGGCTGTTCGAACTGGGCCTGCTGGGCGGCCCGCATGCTGCCGCTGTGACCGCGGTTGCGACGGCTGCGGCCGCACCTGCGAACATCAGCCCGGCGCCCGCGGCGGCGCGGCAAACGGAGGTCCTGCAATATCGGCTCGGCCTTGCGCCGCGCCGTGGCGACGGGCGGATCACGGGCTTCGCTGTCCGTCCCGGTGCCGAAATGCCTTTGCTCCGGCGCGCCGGGCTCCAGGCGGGCGATGTCCTGATCGGCGTCAACGGCCAGACCTTCGACAGCGAGGAAAAGGTCTTGGAATTGGCCAGTGAGATCGCCGGTGCCTACACGGCGGAGTTCGAATTCGAACGCAACGGCCGCCGGATGAGAGCTTCCCTGCCAGTCAATCCCCGGCCCTGATGCAGACGTCCGACCGGTCTCGTCTTTGTGACGGAAAGGTGACGTCCGGATGAAGCAAATATTACTCAAGTATTTGTAATATAACGATCACAGTCGCCCCCTAGCTCCCCGAATCGATGGCGAAAACGGCACAGCCGAGTCGCCGGTCACTTCGCCAAGCCAAGGGGGTCAGCATGTCCAGGTTCCGCGCTTTACTTCTCCTCACCACCGTCATTCCTGCCCTCGCCGCCTGCGGCGGGGCCGATAGTGTCGCGTCGCCCGGCGAAGGCGGATTCGTCAATGTTCCCGCGCCCCCGCCGCCGCCGCCGCCGCCCCCGCCACCCGCTGGAGGTGGCCCAGCGGCCGCCTGCCCTGCAGGCACGGCCGATCGCGGCGTGCTGGCCAACCGACGCAACTGCGAAATTGCCGGCACCATCACCGGCCAGCGCCTGATCCAGAACGTCGGTGGGGTCATTTATTCTCTCGCCGGGCGGGTCCAGATCGGCACCGATTGCGGCCCCGATCCGGCAGCGCCGCTCGCCGGTTGCCAGACCGGCCAGCTCACCATCGATCCTGGAGTGGTCATCTTCGGTTCGGGCGGACTCGACTTCCTGATCGTCAACCGCGGCTCGCAGATCTTTGCCGAAGGCACGCCCAACAGCCCGATCATCTTCACCAGCCGCCAGAACATCGAAGGCACCGCGACGGACACCTCGATCGGCCAGTTCGGGGGCATCGTCATGCTCGGCCGGGCGCCGATCCAGTCGTGCAACCAGCCCAACGTGCCCGGCGGGAGCGTCAATTGCCAGTCGCAGGTGGAAGGGACGACGGGGCTTTATGGCGGCGCCAGCAGCAACGATAATAGCGGGCGCCTGCGCTACGTTCAGGTGCGCTATCCCGGGTTCGAGGTTTCGACCGGCAACGAACTCAACGGCATAACCCTGGCGGGGATCGGCTCGGGCACCACGATCGACCATATCCAGGTCCACAACAGCTCGGACGACGGCATCGAATGGTTCGGCGGCACCGTGAATGCCCGCCACATCGTCATCACCGGCGCCGACGACGACAGCCTCGACACCGACTTCGGCTACAAGGGATCGAACCAGTTCGTCATCGTCGTCCAGCGCACCAACGGCGGCGACAAGGTCATCGAGGGCGATACCCCGGGTAACGGCAACAACACGCCCAGATCCTTCCCGAAATTCGCCAACGCCACCTTCGTCAATCGGCGCGCCAACGACGTGCTTCACCTCCGCGGCGGAATGGATTTCGCGCTCGTCAACAGCGTCGTCACCGGCAACAACATCTGCCTCGACGTCGACGACGGCGCGATCACGATGCAGGCAGCCGGCGCTGCTGCCGAAGAGGCCGGACCACCGATCTTCCGTTCGGCTTTCTTCTCCTGCCCAACCGCCTTCCGCGACGAGGCCGACGTTTCGGCGGCGGCGCTGGCGGCGATCTTTACCGGCAACAACAATGTCTCGAACGGGACGTCGACGCTTCAGAGCCTGTTCGTCAACGGCGTCAACGAAGCGGCGGTCGCCGTCAGCAACGCCGCCACGGTCAGCAATTTCTTCCAGAACGTGAACTATGTCGGCGCCGTCCAGAACAATGCCGACCTGTGGTTCGTCGGCTGGACCTGTGGGCTCGGTTTCACGACCCCTGCCTGCACCGTCAGCCCGGCCGCCTGAACCCCGGCCAAACTCGGGGGCGGCGGCCGCTCGGCTGCCGCCCCGCTTTTGTATCCTCAATCCGGGGACATCGAGATGAAGAACCTCACCGCTCTAGCGACAATCCTGCTGGCCTCGACGGCCCTCACCCCGTCCGCACTGGCCCAGCAGACGCAAGCCACCCAGCCGCCGGTCGAAGACGAATCCACGGTTGCGGACGCGCGAGCCGGCGATGCGGTGGAGCCAGATCCGACGCTTCCCGAAGAGCAGGAAATCGAAGTCTCCAGCCCCGGCGGCGACGCCGGCGAGACGATCACCATCATCGGCCGCGGTGGACGCTACCAGATCCGCAACGCGCCCCAGGTGGTGTCGGTGCTCTCCGCCGAGGATATCGCCCGGACCGGCGAGGGCGACATTGCCGGCGCTCTGCAGAGGGTCACCGGCCTGTCAGTCGTGGGCGGCCGCTTCGTCTATGTTCGCGGCCTTGGCGAACGTTACTCGCTCGCTCTGCTCAACGGTTCTCCTCTGCCTTCCCCTGAGCCGCTCCGCCGGACGATTCCGCTCGACCTCTTCCCAACGGGAATCATCGCAAGCTCGCTGGTGCAGAAAAGCTATTCGGCCGCCTATCCCGGCGAGTTCGGCGGCGGCGTTATCAACCTCACGACGCGCGCCATTCCGGACGAGCCCTTCCTCACCATGGGTGGAAGCGTCGGCGGCGATTCAATCACCACCTTCAATCTCGGCTACACTTATTATGGCAGCCGGACCGACTGGACGAGCTTCGACGATGGCGAGCGCCACATCCCGGCTGGCCTCCAGTCCGCGCTCGACAGCGGCAACCTCCTCGTCGTCGGGCAGAATTTCAGCCTGCGCGAAGTTCAGGATATTGCCGCAAGCCTGTCCAATGCGCCGACCAGCCTGGTCCAGCGCAACGGCAGCATCCCGGCCAATTGGGGGGTGAACGTCAATGCCGGTACCTCCTTCGACCTTGGCGGGGACACGGTCTTGGGAATCATCGCCGCCGCCGGTTATTCGAACAGCTGGCAGACTCGCGGCGGACTTCAGCAGATCGCTGCCGGGATCACTCCGGTGGAGGGGCAGGACGCGCTTCAGCCCGACGTCGACTATCGCTTCCTCAGCACCGAGAACCGGCTGGTGGTGAACGGCCTCGTCGGCATCGGCCTCGAGTTCGGCGATCACCGTCTGCGCTGGACGAACCTCTACATCCGCGACGTCCTCAAGGACGCCAGAATCCAGGCGGGCACCAACGAGATCAACGTCGGATCGGACCCGGTGAACATCTCGAATACCGCCTGGTTCGAGCGCCAGCTTTTCTCCACCCAGGGGGTCGCCGAGCTCGATT
The DNA here is from genome assembly GCA_035710145.1 of Allosphingosinicella sp. Lineage (GTDB taxonomy): Bacteria > Pseudomonadota > Alphaproteobacteria > Sphingomonadales > Sphingomonadaceae > Allosphingosinicella. The sequence continues at coordinate 1,219 of DASTDX010000154.1, read as the reverse complement.
TCGGCGATTTCGAGGTGGACCTGCGCGGCTCCTGGGCGAAGTCGCAGCGAGACTCCCCCTACGAGCGCACGTTTTCCTACCGCTACGACGCGGTCGCCGACGATTATGTCAACGACCTGCGATCGAACGGACAGAATGCGCGCATCGCCTTCAGCCAACTCGACGATACGGTGGCATCGGCAGCGATCGACGTCAGCCATCGCTTCCCCGCTTTGGCCAACCTGACCCTGTCCGGCGGCTACGCCTGGTATGACAATCAGCGAAGCTCGGTACGCCGGGATTTCCGCTACACTTCGCTGGACGTGCTTCCCTTCGAAGTGGCGCAGCAGCGGCCGGACTTCCTGCTTTCAGACTTCAACATCTACAATTTCGGCATCGTCCTGACCGAAGTCTCAGGGACGGCCGGCGCCGCTGCCTATGACGCCTCGCTGAAGGTCCATGCCGGATATGGGCAGGTCGAATTCGAGCCGCTGGAAGGCGTTCGAGTTACCGCCGGAGTGCGCTACGAGGACGGCCGCCAGTCCGTGTCGCCGATCGATCTGTTCGGAATCGGCGGGGAATCGATCATCCCGACCCGGATCGACGAAACCTACTGGCTTCCGGCCGCGACCGTCACCTGGTCGATCGCGGACCAGCTTCAGCTCCGCCTGCACGCATCCAAGACGATCGCCCGGCCGCAATTCCGCGAGCTGGCGCCGCAGCAATATCTCGACACCGAGACGGATCGCACCTTCTTCGGCAATCAGTTCCTGGTCGACAGCGAATTGCTGAATGCCGAGGCCCGCCTGGAATATTTCTTCGGCCCCGACCAGCGGATCACGGTGGCCGGCTTCTGGAAGGATATCGATCGACCGATCGAGTCGGTGGCTTTCCAGCAGGGCGGGACCTTCTTCACCACCTTCGCCAACGCGCCCAGCGCTCGCCTCTACGGCGCCGAGCTCGAGGTCCAGCGTTACTACCCGCTCGACGCCTTGTCGCAGGCGCCGTTCTTTGCCGCCCGCCGTGCGGTCGCGATCGGCAATTATACCTATTCGAAAAGTGCGATCAGCGTCCGCGAAGGCGACACCACGATCCCGGTCGGCACCGGTGGAGTCCCCGTTCCGGCGGCCAACCTGTTCGACGACCGCACCCCGCTGACAGGCCAGTCGCGCCATCTCGTCAACCTTCAGCTGGGACTGGAAAATACAGATCGGCTGTCGCAGCAGACTGTCCTCCTGAC
>DASTDX010000153.1:0-3133 GCA_035710145.1 Allosphingosinicella sp. | reverse complement strand
TGAGATTGGTCTGGCAATCACCGCGCGCGATCGGAACGTCGGCGGCCTCGGCAATCATGCGCATCTGGTTTTCGACCACCTGCGCCTGCGACGGCACCAGACCCGAAACCCGAAGACAGGCCGGATCGAGCCACCGGGCGGCCGGTCGGTGACCCACCGCCACCCCTGTCAATCTGACGAACTCGGCCGCGCGGGTCCGTGCCTCCTCCGGAGTCAGACGAACGCCGGTGATGACGATCTGATCGTCCGGGACGTCGGGCGTCGGGGACTGGGCACCGCAAAGCGCGATCCCGGTGCCGGCGACGAGGACGATTCGACGGGCCTCGGCGGGCAGCGACAATCGCAAGTTCCACAGGCGCCGCAACATCATGGCACCGTACCAGTTTTCTGGTGGAGCGGCCAATAATTGTCCGCCGACGCCGCTCAGGCGAGCTCGGCGAAGGCCCGAACCGGGAAAGTCCCCATGCCCGCTATCTTCGGCGGCACCGCCGAGAAACGGAAGCCGTCCTCAGGCAGCGCGTCGAGCCCGGTCATATGCTCGCAGATCGGGATTCCCGCGCCGAGCAGGATCGTGTGGACCGGCCGCGACCGGCCACTCGTGTCGTCGATATTGTAGCTGTCGATCCCGACCAATCGGGCGCCGCGTTCGGCCAGCGAGCGAGCCGCCGATTCGGTGAGGAAAGGGTGGCCGGCGAAATAGGCTTCGGTTCGCCAGTATTGGTCCCAGCCGGTACGGACAAGCACGGCCTTGCCGGCGACATCGAGCCCGTCGAAGGCGCTGGCATCGATCGCGGTGGAATCCGTGCGAACACGAAGGCCAGGCAAGGCCGCGAGCTGCTCCAGATCGAGGGCCGCGATATCGTCGCCCTCGGCGTAACGGTGGAACGGCGAATCGAGATAGGTGCCGGTGTTCGCGACCATGTCGATCCGTCCGATCTGGAAGGAGGCGCCGTCGTCGTAGGAAGCGGCCGATCCCTCCCGGGTCCAGTAATCGCAGATTTGCGGCGCCGGCAGCCCTTTGTAGGTCACCATGTCATGCTCGATCACATGGCTGAGGTCGACGAGCCTCTTTTGCGTCGGCTGATCCGCCATAAGGTCAAAGCTCCGATCATCATCCAGATCACGTTCAAGGCCGCCGATGGAATGGCGCCGTGCCACCAGCCGTTGACGATGAAGCCGGCCGCGCCGGCCACGTTCATGCCCTGGTAGAGTACCGACTGGCCGTTCACCCGCCCAAGCGACAGTAGCAGATAGGCGAGGAGGATCAGGCTGGCACCGGCCCAGCCCGCCACTTCGACGAAGATGAGCTCCCAGCTCAGGCGGCCAGATTCCGAAGCACGTAATGGAGGATCCCGCCGTGGCGGAAATATTCCAGCTCGTTGGCCGTGTCGATGCGTACCCGGGCCGGGAAGCTCGACTGACTTCCGTCGGACCTGGTCACCTTCACGTGGATTTCCTGGCGCGGTTTCAGGTCGGCGACACCCAGGATCGTGAAGGTTTCGCTGCCGTCGAAGTCCGGCGGCGTGTCGATGAACTGCAGGGGCACGACCCCCATGCCGACCAGGTTGGAGCGGTGGATCCGCTCATAGGTCTCGGCGATGACGGCGCGGACGCCGAGCAGGTTGGTCCCCTTCGCCGCCCAGTCGCGCGACGATCCCGTCCCATATTCCTTGCCGGCGATGACGACCAACGGCGTGCCCTCGGCCTTGTAGCGCATCGCCGCATCGTAGATCGCCATTTCCTCCCCCGTGGGCACGTGCCGGGTCACCCCGCCTTCGGTGCCGGGCACCATCCGGTTCTTGATCCGGATGTTGGCGAAGGTGCCGCGCATCATCACCTCGTGGTTGCCGCGGCGGGCGCCGTACGAGTTGAAGTCCGGCCGGGCGACGCCGTGCTCGATAAGATAGCGGCCGGCCGGGCTGTCGAGCTTGATCGCGCCGGCCGGGGAAATGTGGTCGGTTGTGATCGAATCGCCCAGGATGGCGAGCGGACGGGCATCGATGATGTCACCGGGTGCAACCGGGGTCATCGACATGCCTTCGAAATAAGGCGGGTTCGCGATGTAGGTCGATCCCGCCGGCCAGGCATAAGTGGCCCCGCCGCTGACCGGGATGGCCCGCCAGCGTTCGTCGCCCTTGTAGACGTCGGCGTAGCGGCTGCGAAACATCTCGCCATGGACGAATGTATCGATCAGCCGTCGGACCTCGTCGTTCGACGGCCAGATATCCTTCAGATACACGTCCGTCCCGTCGCTTGCGGTACCGATCGGGCAGGTGACCATGTCCTCGATCACGGTTCCCTTGATCGCATAAGCGACGACCAATGGAGGCGAGGCCAGGTAATTGGCGCGCACGTCAGGTGAAACCCGGCCTTCGAAGTTGCGGTTGCCGGACAGAACCGAGGCGGCGACGATGTCGTTCTTGTGAATCGCCTGGCTGATCGGCTCGGGAAGCGGACCGGAATTGCCGATGCAGGTGGTGCAGCCATAGCCGACCAGATCGAAGCCGAGCGCATTGAGATCTTCGGACAGACCCGATTTGTCGAGATAATCGGTGACGACCTGCGAACCGGGGGCGAGACTCGTCTTGACCCAGGGTTTCGCGGTGAGTCCTTTCTCGCGGGCCTTTCGGGCCACCAATCCGGCGGCGATCAAGACCGCCGGATTGGAGGTGTTGGTGCAGCTGGTGATGGCGGCGATGACCACATCGCCATGGCCAAGCGTCTCGGCCGCGTCGACCGTACCGTCATTGTTGGTGTCGACCGGGCAGCGGGTCTTCAGCTTGCCGATGTCCTGGCCATATTCCCTGGTGAAATTGTCGATGAACTCGTCGTCGACCCGGCTCAGCAGGACCTTGTCCTGCGGGCGCTTTGGCCCCGCCAGGCTCGGTTCGACGCTCGACATGTCGAGCTCGAGCGTTTCGGTGAAGATCGGGTCCTCGCTGCCGGGCTCGAGCCACAGCCCCTGGGCCCGGCAATAAGCTTCGGTCAAAGCGATCTGGTCGTCGGGACGACCCGTCAGGCGCATATAATCAAGAGTCTTGGAATCGATCGGGAAGAAGCCGCAGGTCGCACCATATTCCGGCGCCATATTCGCGATCGTCGCGCGGTCGGCGACCGAAAGGGCCGAGACCCC
>DASTDX010000152.1:0-25706 GCA_035710145.1 Allosphingosinicella sp. | reverse complement strand
TCGAAGTTCAGCTGGCTCTGGCTGTCGAGATAGACCTTCCATTCCTGGTTGTAGATGCCGACATCGATTCCGAGATGCTGGCGCCACATCGCCTGGATCGCCTCCGCGATCTTGCGGTGAGCTTCCGACGTGTTGATCAGGATCTCCTTGCGCGGGAAGCCGCGGCCACCGGGGAAGCCGGCCTCGGCCAGTAGCTGGCGCGCCCGCGCGGGATTGAACTGGACCTGATCGGAAGTCGGGTAATTCTGGATGCCCGGCGGGACGATGCCACTGGCCCCGACCTGGCCACCCTGCGCGACGCGCTCGACGATCAGCCGGCGGTCGACCGCGAGGTTGAGCGCCTCGCGAACCCGCGGATCGTTGAACGGCGGCCGAGTGACGTTGATCCGGAAGAAATAGAGACCGAGATATGGATCGGTCCGCAACTGCTCGGCATTTTCCCGCCGGAAAACCGGGATCCGGTCGGGGGACACCGTGCTGGTGAGGTGCAGGCGCCCGGCGAGGAAGGCGGTTTCCTCGGTCCGAACATTTTCGATCGGGAAGAAATGAATCTCATTGAGGGCGACCCGTGCAGCGTCCCAGTAAGTCGGGCTCTTGGCGACCTTGATGATCTGGTTCGTCGTCCACTGGGTGAGCCGGAAGGCGCCGTTGCCGACATAATTTTCCGCCGTCGACCAGGCATTCTGCCGGTTGGTCATTCCGCCATGTTGCTCGACGACGCGGGGATTGACCGGGAAGAAGCTGTAATGCTTCAACATGTTCAGGAAGTAGGGCGTCGGCCCGGCAAGGGTCACCTCGAGGGTGCGCGGGTTCAGGGCCTTCACCCCGACCTGGCTGAATTCGCTATTCTGCCCTTCATGAAAGGCCTGGGCGCCGCGGATGACGTAGAGCATTTCCGCATATTCGGAGCCCAGAGCCGGGCTCAGGATACGCTGCCAGCTATAGACGAAGTCGCCAGCGGTGACGGGCTCGCCGTTGCTCCAGCGCGCATTGGGGCGAAGGTGGAAGCGCCAGACCGTGAAATCCGCATTATGCTCCCAGCGCTCGGCGACGCCGGGCTCGGGCTCGAGGTCGTTGGTCGGATGATAGGCGATCAGGCCTTCCATCAACGCCGAAATGATGTGGTTTTCCGGGACCCCGGTGACGAGGTGCGGATCGAGCGACTTGGGCTCGGCGCCGTTGCCGTAGAGCAGGATTCCGTTCTTGGCGGCGAGATCGACTTCGCGCTCGCCGCCGCCGCACGCGATCACCGCGAGGCACAGGAGGCCGGCGCAAAACGCGCGGAACCAGTTCGAGAAGAGCATTGGCATGGCTGGCGTCTGAGCGGACGAGTTGAGACTGTGCATGGCTGCTCCTTGGGCCGCCTCGGCAGCCCCGATTTCGCGTTGACAATCATTCGGGCGCCGCAATGTTCCCGGATCGGGGTACCAACGGGTCGTCCGCCCGCCGGCGGCTCCGAATGGGCGGCTTTCAGGCGCGGGCCATCGCGGCTAAGCGAGCGGAATGAACCTCGGCATCCTCGAGACTGGAAAGCCACCGGCCGACCTGATCGCGCGCTTCGGCCGCTACCCGGCGATGCTAGAAGCGCTGATCGGGATCGAGGCGCGAAGCTACGACGTCGAGGCCGGCGAACTTCCCGCGGAAGCCGGCGCCCACGACGCCTATCTGATCACCGGATCGCCAGCGGGGGTCTATGACAAGCTGCCATGGATTCCGAAACTCGAAGCCTTTCTCGGCCTCGCCAAGCGACGCGCCAGACTGGTCGGGATCTGCTTCGGCCACCAGATCATGGCCCAGGCGTTCGGCGGCCATGTCGAGAAATCGGCCAAAGGGTGGGGAATCGGCCTTCACAATTACCCGGTGGTTCGCCGCGAGCCCTGGATGGACGATGCAGCGATCGTCGCGGCGCCCGCCTCCCACCAGGACCAGGTGGTGCTCCAGCCGCCGCGCACCGAAGTGATCGCCTCGTCCCTGTTCACGCCTTATGCGGCCTTAGCCTGGACCGACCAGCCGGCCATTTCCTTCCAGTTCCACCCGGAATTCACGACGGAATATGCCAGGGCCCTGATCGAATGCCGGCGGGATCGCCTGCCCGATGCCGAGCGTGCCATCGCTTCTCTCGACCGACCGAACGACACCCAGCGCATCGGCGGCTGGATCAGGACGTTCCTGGCCGGCTGAGCCGCTTGCTTCACCGACGGCGCGGACCTACCGACGCCCGGACAGGGAGGATCGCCGATGAAGACCCGCGCCGCCGTCGCTTTCGAGGCCAAGCAGCCGCTCGAGATCGTCGAGCTCGACCTGGAGGGTCCGAAAGCCGGCGAAGTGCTGGTCGAGATCAAGGCGACCGGAATCTGCCACACCGACGCCTACACCCTGGACGGGCTCGATTCCGAAGGGATCTTCCCGTCGATCCTCGGCCACGAAGGGGCCGGCATCGTCCGCGAAGTCGGCGCCGGCGTGACCAGCGTGGCGCCCGGCGACCATGTCATCCCGCTCTACACGCCCGAATGCCGCCAGTGTAAGTCGTGCCTGTCCCAGAAGACCAACCTGTGCACCGCGATCCGGGCCACCCAGGGCAAGGGACTGATGCCCGACGGCACCAGCCGGTTCAGCTACAAGGGCCGGACGATCCACCATTACATGGGTTGCTCGACCTTCTCGAACTTCACCGTCCTGCCGGAAATCGCGGTGGCGAAGATCCGCGAGGACGCGCCCTTCCAGTCCGCCTGCTACATCGGTTGCGGGGTCACCACAGGCGTCGGCGCCGTCGTCAACACGGCGAAGATGGAGCCGGGGGCGAACGTCATCGTCTTCGGGCTCGGCGGGATCGGCCTCAACGTCATCCAGGGCGCGAAGATGGCCGGCGCCGACCTGATCATCGGGGTCGACCTCAATCCGGACAAGGAGGACTGGGGGCGCCGCTTCGGAATGACCCATTTCGTCAATCCCGGCGACGTCGAGGGCGACCTCGTCCAGCACCTCGTCGCGCTGACCGACGGCGGCGCCGATTATACGTTCGACTGCACCGGCAACACCGACGTCATGCGGACCGCGCTCGAGGCGTGTCACCGCGGCTGGGGGGAATCGATCATCATCGGCGTCGCCGAGGCCGGGCGGGAGATCGCCACCCGCCCCTTCCAGCTCGTCACCGGAAGGGTATGGAAGGGCACCGCGTTCGGCGGCGCCAGAGGGCGCACGGACGTTCCGAAGATCGTCGACTGGTACATGAACGGAAAGATCGCGATCGACCCAATGATCACCCACGTCCTGAGCCTCGAGGAGATCAACCGGGGCTTCGACCTGATGCATGCCGGCGAGAGCATCCGAAGCGTCGTGGTCTTTTGATGGACACCGTCTCCGTCACCCGGGCGCATGGGGGCACCCAGCATGTCGTGAGCCATCGCAGCCGCGAAACCGGCACCGACATGACCTTTTCCGTCTTCGTGCCGCCGCAGGCCGACGACGGCAGCCTGTGCCCGGTTGTCTGGTATCTTTCCGGACTCACCTGCACCCACGCCAACGTTACCGAGAAAGGCGAATATCGCCGCGCCTGCGCCGAGCTGGGCCTGATCTTCGTCGCGCCCGACACCAGTCCACGCGGTGAAGGCGTTCCCGACGATCCCGCCGGCGCCTATGATTTCGGGCTCGGCGCCGGCTTCTACGTCGATGCGACCGAAGCCCCCTTCGCCGCCAATTACCGGATGTATTCTTATGTGACTGACGAGCTTCCGGATGCGGTCGCCTCCGCCTTCCCCGTCGATCTCCAGCGGCAGTCCATCACCGGCCATTCGATGGGCGGCCACGGCGCCTTGACCATCGGCCTTTCCAATCCCGGACGATACCGGAGCGTGTCCGCCTTCGCGCCGATCGTCGCGCCGTCGCTGGTGCCCTGGGGAGAGAAAGCTTTCGGCCTCTACCTCGGGCCGGACCGCGACCTGTGGCGAAGCCACGACGCCGTCGCCCTGATCGAGGACGGCGCGCGGCTGCCTGAACTGTTGATCGACCAGGGCGAAGCGGACGATTTCCTGAAGGAGCAGCTTCGTCCGGAACTGCTCGAGCGCGCCTGCACCGACGCGGGCATCGAACTGACCCTTCGGCGGCACCCGGGGTACGACCACAGTTATTATTTCATCGCGACGTTCATGGATGACCATCTGCGCTGGCACGCGCAGCGGTTGTTCGAATGATCCCCCGCGTCAGTTTGAGAAAGTGTAGCTGCCATGGACCTTGCTCACTGCAGGTTCCGCCGCACCCGAACGAGAGCGTCCGGACCGGGCTGCGCCCCCGCTGGAGCAAATGAAGCAGCCGCCCACATGACGATGACCGGCCCTGCTGGTTTGTTCATGTCCGGAGCCGGTCATCTCCAGGTAATTCCAATGCCTCAACCCAGCACCCCAAAAATACCTGCTTCCAACCGGTGACCTGACGTCCCTGCCGCGGATCGTGCCGGGAATATTAGCCGACAACGCCCATGGCCAAGGCCGCGCCTATCCCGAACATCAGCGCCGCCACGCTGTAACGGACGCTCCCGATCGTAATTTTTTCGAGGCGGCGAGAAGCCACATAGGCACCCGCGAAGGCAGAAAGTGTGGCTACAACGACCAGAAGCCCTTCTCGGCCCGAAGGGCCTAGGCCCGCTTCCTGAAACGACGCCGCGTAGGTCGTTAGCCGCGACAGATCGACCAGAATGGCGATCATGACGCCCGTGGCAATGAAACGTTCAGCAGGAAGGCCCGACCGCAAGAGAAACATCGAACGAAACGCCCCCTGCTGACCTGTCAGACCGCCAAAGAAGCCCGTCAATATTCCACCTGCCGGCATCAGGCGAGGAGGCGCCTGGAGCTCATGAAACCACTTTTGCAGCTCCAGAGACGCGAACAGGATCATTAAAAGGCCGATCGTCAGCCCGGCGCCTGTCGGCCCGAAACGCAGTCCAAGAGCCGCCCATTCGAAAAGACGGGGTGTGTCGCCAAGCCAGGCCAACACCCATGCACCCGCGACGGCGGCGGGCACAGCCGGGACCCCGAACTTGAGGACGGTGGGCCAGTCTGCCCTTTTGCGCAGCAACGTGCCCTTGAAGAGGTTGTTGAGAAGGTGAACGACCCCCGTGGCAGCGACAGCCGTAGGAGCGGGGAAGAACATCGCAAACACCGGGAGCAGGATCGTGCCAAGGCCGAAGCCCGAGTAGAGGGTCAGAGCGGAAGCCAGCGCGGCCACGATTGCAATAACCGCGATATCCATCGGGGCAGTTACGGTTGAAGCCCCAATGTCCGCAATGGGTCCGTTCCCCGAACCAATGGACGCGTCAACCGGTGGTCCGTCTGGCTATTTTCAAGCCTCGCGGTTTTGTGTGCAGCGAGTGGCAGACGTGTCGAGCCCGTCGGCCTAAGGCTAAACCTCAGATTTCAGGGGCTTTTTATGTACGGAAAATGGTGGGCGTGGCAAGGATTGAACTTGCGACCCCTGCGATGTCAACACAGTGCTCTACCACTGAGCTACACGCCCACGAGGCGGCTATCTAGTGAAGGGTATCGCCCGGCGCAAGCCGCGCTCAGCAGGCAAAGGCTACAATCTTCCGTGCTGGTCCTCGGACTGAAACATGCGCTCGACCTCGGCGACCAGGTCCTTGAGGTGAAACGGCTTCGACAGGACCTTGGCGTCCGGCGCCTTGCGGCCGGCCTTCAAGGCGACGGCAGCGAAGCCGGTGATGAACATCACCCGGATGTCGGGAGCGATCTGGGCCGCCTTTTGCGCCAGCTCGATGCCATCCATCTCCGGCATGACGATGTCGGTCAGCAGAAGATCGAACGAATCGCTCTCGAGCAGCGGCACCGCCGCGGTGCCGCGGTCGACGGCGACCACCTGGTAACCGACACGCTCGAGGGCGCGGGACAAATAGACCCGCATCGAATCGTCGTCTTCAGCGAGAAGAATTCTCAGCATTCGTGCTCCCACGCCGGCCTGCCGAGGCACTGCCGACAGCCCCTTTTATGCGCGAAGGCTTTAATTTTTTCCAGCCAAGGGCTGAAAAGGTCGATCGCCCTTGCCCCGGAGTGACCCGTTGTCAGATCCGTGGGTCATTGCGGGAAAGCCGGACCGGGCCTAGTTTCGCGTCAGATGACCGATCCCGCCGCCGCTTCGCCTTTCATCCGGATCGGACCGGAGCAGCCGCTCTCCCCGGTCATATTGTCCGTCCCCCATGCCGGCCGGGCTTACTCCGCGGAGCTTCTCAAATCGGCACGGCTTCCGCGGATGACCCTGGAGACGCTCGAGGATCGCCTGGTCGATCAGCTCGTCTGGCGCGCGACCGCGGCTGGCGCGACCGCGTTCGTGGCGTTGACGCCGCGGGCCGAGATCGACCTCAACCGGGACGAGCGCGAAATTGATCCGGTGCTCATCGCCCCGCCCTTGCCGTCGAGCCAGATCGTCCAGTCCGCCCGGGCCCGCGGCGGAATCGGCCTGATTCCGTCCCGGATCGCCGGCGCCGGCGCGATCTGGAGGCAGCGAATCCCCCGCGAGGAGCTCCAGCGGCGGATCAGCGAAACGCATCGGCCCTATCACCAGGCGCTCGAAAAAGCGCTCGAGGCGGCGCGCGAACGGTTCGGCGCCGCGGTCCTGCTCGACTGCCATTCGATGCCCCCGCGGGGAAGGCAGACCCTTGCCGACGGCGAGAGAGCCGCCGCGGTCATATTCGGGGACCGCCACGGGACTTCCATCGCGCCGGACCTGCTTGCCGCAGCCGTCTCGGGTGCGCGCGAGCTCGGTTATGCCACCGCCTGCAATGCCCCCTATGCCGGGGGCCATGTCGTCGGCCGCCACGGCCGGCCGGCCGAGGACATTCATGCCCTCCAGATCGAGCTCGACCGATCCGTCTACCTGGACGTCGAGCTTCGCGATCCGGGGCCGGGCTTCGACCGTGCCTGCCAACTCATCCTCGCGGTGGTGAAGGCGCTGGAAGCGCAATTGCTGGCCCCGGAGCAGGCGATCGCCGCCGAATGACCTGATCCTGCCGCACCAAGAGACATGGCCAAACCCCAAAACGAAAATGACCGCCTCACGGTAAACGTGAGGCGGCCAGGTTCAGGGAGGAGCGCCCCCCTACGGAGAGGGGCACCTCGCGCCGCCGTCAAAGGGGGCAACGACGACGCATAAGGGAAATAGGAAATAGGCCCTTGTTTTCAAGGGAGGGACGTCGTCCCTCCCCCCGATCAGGCGTCAGCCACTGCGGGCTGCGGCTCCGGAGTCACCACCTTGCCCAGCTGCATCTGCTTGCCGAAGATCTCACGGACCAGCGACAGCGAGAAAAGGTGGGCGGTGATCAGGGCCAGGATGCCGTTCTGGTTGATCTTCCGAAGCTCGTCGCCCCGCATGTCGCGCAATTTCTCCTCGGAGACCATCTTGAAGCCGCGATAGACGAAGGGCTGCTCGCTGCCCTCGGGCTGAATCGAGACTTCGCCGTCGATCAACAGGTCCATGGCCTCCAGCTCCTTGACGAAGGCGGCGGTGCGCTGCGCCGACATCTCGAACTCCTCGCAGAATTTGAGGATGGCATTGAGCTGCTCGGCGGGCTTCTCGCCGTCGAACAGAGGCTGGCCGTCCTCGAACGGGCCGACGAGGCCGCTTTCCGGATCGAAGCAGAGCGACAGTTCCTGCGCGTCCGGCTGCAGTCGGGCGAGCATATAGGGATAACGGCGGACATAAGCCGGGATATAGAAGGGGCTGTACGGCTTTCCTTCGTCGTCGACGAAGACGTTGACGCCCTCGTTGAGACCCAGCAGACCGAGCGGCACCGGGTTGTCGCCGGTCGAAAAGACGATCGGGAAGAAACGTTGCGCATGGGCGAACTCGTCGATCGTCAGCGGGATCGCGTGCTGATTGGCGAGGTAGGGCGCCTTGTCGCTGGTGCGCGACTTGAAATTGCTGTGCATGCTGCTCGAGAGCGGCTGCAGGTTCTTGTAGAAAATCGGCAAAGAGGCCTGCGGCTGGCTCGCCATAAAGAATCTCCATTCTGGGTTCGGGAGCGGCCAGCGCGAAAGCGGCCGCGGATTTCAGCGCAAACGTCTATTTTCCGTTGGCGCTTTAGGCAAGGGGAACAAGCTTGCCGGGGTTCATTATTCCCTTCGGATCAAGCGCCTGCTTGATCGCTCGAAGCGCATTCAGCCGCGCCGGCTCGCCGAGCCGAGCCAGTTCGGCCAGCTTCATCTGGCCGATGCCATGCTCGGCAGAGATCGACCCGCCGGCCGCGGTGACAAGATCGTAGACGAAACGGCTCACAGTCTCCCCCTCGCCTTCGATCCACTCGGCACCCACGCCCACTGGGGCCCGGACATTGAAATGGACGTTGCCGTCGCCGAGATGGCCAAAGGCGTTGACCCGGCAACCGGGAAAGCGGCGCTCCACCTCCTGCGCCGCGTGGACCATGAAACGCGGCATGTCCCCCACCGCGACCGAGATGTCGTGCTTGGTCGCGGGCCCATCCTTCTTCTCCGCCTCGGAGATCGAATCGCGAAGCCGCCACAGGGCCTCGGCCTGGGACTCGCTCGCGGCGATGGTCGCGTCGGTGACCAGGCCAAGTTCGAGTCCGGAGCGGAGCCCGTCATAGAGCGCCTGTTCGGGGCTTCCGGTCGCCATCGGCGAAACCGCCTCGATCAGCACGTTCCAGGGGTGGGGATCAGCCAAAGGCGGCCGGGTATCGGGAACGTGCGCGAGGACCAGGTCGAGCGCGCACTTCGGCACCAGCTCGAAACTCTCGATGGAATCCCCGGTGACGATCTCCAGATGCCGGAGCAGCTTCAGCGCTGCCTGCGGCGTCGGGCAGCCCGCCCAGGCGACGACCCGTTCTCCGACCGCCGGCACCAATCTGAGGCTTGCCGCGGTCACGACCCCCAGCGTCCCCTCGGCGCCGACCAGAAGCTGGGTGAGGCTGTAGCCGCGATTATCCTTCATCAAGGGGGCGAGCCCTTCGAACAGAGAGCCGTCCGGAAGCACCGCTTCGATCCCCTGAACGAGCGCGCGCATCGTTCCGAAGCGGAGCACCTGGGTACCGCCGGCATTGGTCGAAACCAGGCCGCCGATCGTAGCCGAGCCCTTCGCGCCGAGAGTGAGCGGGAAGCGCCGGCCCACCTTGAGCGCAGCCTCGTGGAGATCGGACAGGATCACGCCGGCCTCGCACACCGCGAGATTGGACTCCGGATCGAGCGAGCGGATCCGGTTCATCCGCCTCAGGCTGAGAAGCAGTGCCCCGCCTTCGACCGGCGGAGTGGCCCCTCCGACCATCGACGTGTTGCCCCCCTGCGGCACGAGGGCCACCCCTTCGGCCGAGCACAAGGCGACGATCTCCGCCACCGCCTCGCGAGATTCGGGTGAAAGCAAGGCCGCCGCCTCGCCCCGATAACGGCCGCGCCAGTCGGTCAGCCAGGGTTCGAGATCCTCGGGCTGGCTGCTGAACCCTTTCGGGCCCAGCCGATCGGCGAGCTTGTCGAGCAAAGCAGTCGAAGGATAGATCATCGCCGCCGCTGATAGTCCGCGGCCGTTCGGGGGGCAATTAACCGCATGTTCAAGCGGGAAGGTGGATTCGGCATCCGCATGGAGCGCGACGGATGATCCTGGCGGGAGCGGCCGCATTGCTGGCTTACGCCTTCTCCGGGGCCGACGCTCAGGCGAACCCGTCCGAACGTCCGACGATCGGGATCCGCCAGCAGTTCATCATAAGGGTTCAGCGAGGCCCGCGTCTGTCGGTCCCGCGGGGTGCCGCCCGGATCGAATGGGAGGAGAGCCGTGGGCCGCGGTGCGTCCAGGCGGCGCGGATTGCGGGTGCGACCCTGCTCGGCCAGAACAGCGTCGACCTCGTGCTTCGAGACAGCAGCCGGATCCGCGCCCGGCTCGAGCAACGCTGCCCTGCGCTCGATTATTATTACGGCTTCTACGTCAACGCGACCGAGGACGGGCGGATCTGCGCCGACCGCGACGTGATAAGATCACGCGTCGGCGGCGAGTGCCGGATAGACGATTTCAGGACGCTGACGCCGGTCCGCGATTGAGCGCCTGCCCGAGGACGCTCAGCGCGCCAAGAATCTGCCCGTGGCGCCTCGCCCCCTGCGGTCGGTCGATCAGGAGACGATGAACGTCACCATCAACGTGACCCGCCACTCTGAGATCGCGTTGTCGCGCACCACCGCCTTGGTGTCCTTGACCCAGACGCCTTCGATCCCGTGAATCGTTTCGCCCGCCTTGGCGACGCCGTCACGGATGGCGGCCTCGATGCTGTCGGCGGAGCTCGCAATGATCTCGACGGTTTTCGCGACGGCCATATCGTCTTCTCCTTCGCGGCCAGCAGGCGCCTAATCCATGTTGGAGTCAATCGAAGGTGCGATGCGCCGTGCCCGGCCTCTGAGCGATGCCGCAGGGACAATTGCATTGGTGCAACATCGCAGCGACTTAGGGCGGGTCAGGCTCCGTCCGACGGAGCTTTGCTTGACAATATGCCTGCCTTGGCACAAGCGGCGAACGAAGCGGCTCGGCGATGACAAGACCGCAACCCCCGGAACATGCATGACCTTTGCCGATCTCGGCCTCTCCGATGAATTGCTCCGAGCCGTAGAGGAATCGGGCTATAACGACCCGACTCCGATCCAGCGGCAGGCCATCCCGTCCGTCCTGATGGGACGCGACATCATCGGCATCGCCCAGACCGGTACCGGGAAGACCGCAGGCTTCGTCCTGCCGATGATCGACATTCTTTCCCAGGGGCGCAGCCGGGCGCGAATGCCGCGCTCACTGATCCTCGAGCCGACCCGCGAGCTGGCGATGCAGGTCGCGGAGAATTTCGAGAAATACGGCAAGTACCACAAGCTCAACATGGCGCTCCTGATCGGCGGCACCAACATGGGCGACCAGATCAAGCTGCTCGAAAAGGGCGTCGACGTCCTGATCGCCACGCCCGGCCGGCTCATGGACCTGTTCGGCCGCGGCAAGATCTTGCTCACCGGCTGCAACCTCCTCGTCATCGACGAAGCGGACCGGATGCTCGACATGGGCTTCATTCCCGACATCGAGGAAATCTGCACCAAGCTTCCGGCGAACCGGCAGACCCTCTTGTTTTCGGCGACCATGCCGGCGCCAATCAAGAAGCTTTCCGACCGCTTCCTGTCCAATCCGAAGACCATCGAGGTATCGCGGCCGGCCTCGGCCAACCTGCTGATCGATCAGCGCATCCTGCGCACCGACTCGCGGGGAAAGCGCGACGCCCTCGCCGCATTCTTGCGGACCGGCGATGTCCGAACCGCGATCGTCTTCTGCAACCGCAAGACCACGGTGCGCGAACTCAGCACCAGCCTCAAAAGGGGCGGTCTCAATGTCGGTCAGATCCATGGCGACATGGAGCAATCGGACCGAATCCGCGAGCTCGAGCGGTTCAAGGCCGACGAAATAAACATCCTGGTCGCTTCCGACGTCGCCGCCCGCGGCCTGGACATCAAGGGTGTCAGCCACGTCTTCAATTATGACGTTCCGTGGCATCCGGACGATTATGTCCACCGCATCGGCCGCACCGGCCGGGCGGGGAAGACGGGCATCGCGATCACACTGGTCACGCCCGCCGATGCCGAGGCGATCGACAATATCCAGAAGCTGACCAGCACGAAGCTGGCAGAGCTGGGCGACGGACCGAAGCCGGCCGAACGAGCAGACGAGCCGGAAGCGAAGAAGCCGAGCCGGGAGCGTTCGCCGCGTGGAGGCAGGGGTCGCCGCGCCAAATCAGAGACCATGAGCGAGGAATCGGCACCGGCATCGGTACCGTCGCCGGCGCCGCGCGCCGATCTGAAGCCAAGCCCACGACCGGCTCGCGAAGAGATCGAAACCGAGTCAGCCGACGAAGGCTGGAACGGCCCCGTCCCCAGTTTCCTGGGCCAGGGGTTCGGCCGCTAGTCCTTTCTCCGGTTCAGAGGCCGCCTGGGCAGCGCCGATCGAAGCGGTTCATGCCGCTCCGGCTTTTTCTCGCAAAAGGTAACGCCGCCGAAAATCCGCTGCGAACTCGGTGAAACGGGCGTCGGCGATCGCGCTTCGAAGCGCCTTCATCAGGGCCTGGTAGAAACCGAGATTATGCTCGGTCATCAGCATCGCCCCCAATATCTCGCCGGAACGGACGAGATGATGGACATAGGCCCTGCTCCAGGTCCTGCAGACGGGGCATTCGCAGGAATCGTCGATTGGCCGCTTGTCCTCGGCGAATCGTGCATTCTTGATGTTGATCGGACCATCCCAGGTGAAGGCCTGCCCGGTCCGTCCCGAGCGCGTCGGAAGCACGCAATCGAACATGTCGATACCGCGCTCCACCGCGCCGACGATGTCGTCCGGCTTGCCGACGCCCATCAGATAGCGGGGCCGATCCTCGGGCAGCTGCCCCGGAGCGAAGTCCAGGCAGCCGAACATCGCCTCCTGCCCCTCGCCGACCGCAAGGCCGCCGACGGCATAACCGTCGAAGCCGATGTCGATGAGGGCTTCGGCCGAAGTCTGGCGAAGGCCTTCGTCGAGCCCCCCCTGCTGGATCCCGAACAAGGCGCCTTTATTCTCCAGCCGATCGAAGGCCTCCCGTGAGCGTCTTGCCCATCGCATCGACCGCTCCATCGCCGCGACCTGCGCCTCCCGAGGCGAGGTTGTCGACACCAGCTCGTCAAAGGCCATGACGATGTCGGAGCCCAGAAGGGTCTGAATTTCCATCGATCGCTCCGGGCTCAGCATGTGCCGGCTGCCATCGAGATGGCTGGCGAAGGCGACGCCTTCCTCGCTGACCTTGCTGAGTTCAGAGAGGCTCATCACCTGATAGCCGCCGCTGTCGGTGAGGATCGGCCCTTCCCAGCCCATGAAGGCATGAAGCCCGCCCAGCCGGGCGATCCTTTCCGCGCCCGGCCTGAGCATCAGATGATAAGTGTTGCCGAGGATGATATCGGCGCCGGCGGCGCGAACGTCGGCCGGCTTCATCGCCTTCACGGTGGCGGCGGTTCCCACCGGCATGAAGGCCGGGGTGCGGATCTCGCCGCGACGCATACGGATCGCCCCCGTACGGGCACGGCCATCCGTGGCGTCGATCGTGAAGGAGAAACGGGGCGCGTCAGCCATGGCGGCTCCTACCTTTTAGGCTGGGAGAAGCAAACTCGAGTCGCCGTAGGAATAGAAACGGTAACCGGCGGAGATGGCGTGTGCATAGGCTTCGCGCATTACCTCCAGCCCCATCAGCGCCGAGACCAGCATGAACAAGGTGGAGCGCGGCAAATGGAAGTTGGTGACGAGCCCGTCGACGGCCCGGAAGCGGTAGCCCGGGGTGATGAAGATCGCCGTGTCGCCTTCGAACGGGCGGACCATGCCGGCCTCGTCGGCGGCGCTCTCCAGAAGCCGGAGCGAGGTGGTGCCGACCGCGATGATCCGGCCGCCCGCCTTGCGCGCAACGTTGAGGCGATCGGCGGTCTCGGCGGGAATTCGACCCCACTCGCTGTGCATCCTGTGCTCATTCGTGTCGTCGACCTTCACCGGGAGGAAGGTTCCCGCCCCGACGTGCAAGGTCAGGGTCTCGTGCCGAACCCCCTTTTCCTCGAGCCTTGCCATCAGCCGCGGGGTGAAATGGAGCGCCGCCGTGGGTGCCGCGACGGCGCCCTCGTCGCGGGCGAACATCGTCTGATAATCCTCGGCATCGCGGGCGTCGGCCGAGCGCCGCCCGGCGATATAAGGCGGCAACGGCATCTGGCCGGCGCGTTCCAGCAGCAATTCCACCGGCTCGTCGCCGTGGAAGATGAGCAGGGCCGAACCATCCGCCGCCTTCTCGACCGCGCTGGCCGCGACTCCCGCGCCGAATTCGATGCGATCGCCGTCACGGACCCGTTTCGCGTTGCGAAGGAAGGCCCGCCAGGCCCGAGGTCCCTCCCGCTTGTGAAGGGTCGCGCCGATATTGGCGTCGCCGCGCCGCCCTTCGAGCTGAGCGGGAATGACCTTGGTGTCATTGAAAACGAGAACGTCGCCGGACCGCAGCAGATCGGGCAGATCGAGAATCTCGTGATCGGTCAGGCTTGACCCCCGAACGACCAGGAGCCGCGCGGAATCGCGCGGACTGGCCGGCCGAAGCGCGATCCGGTCCTTCGGAAGATCGAAGTCGAAGAGATCGACCCGCATCGCGGGAACCTGCCGGTTTTACTGCGCGGGCGGTGACGGTGCCGCTTCCGGGAGGGTGAGCGTGGCATTCACCGCCGGAACCGGAGTCCGCGGGCGTCCGGCCGCGATCAGTTCCTCCGCGGAGAGCGGCGGGACATTGTCCGAGCCGATCGAGGCGCGAACGATCCGGCTCGGATTGGCGGGAGGCTCGCCGCGCTCGATCGAGTCGATGAAGTTCATGCCCTGAATCACCCGGCCGAACACGGTGTAGGACCGGTCCATGTACAGGCGCGAACTGAACATCACGTAGAACTGGCTGTCGCCGCTTTCCTCCGCCTCGGTCCGCGCCATCGCCACGGCCCCGCGAAGATGCGGAAGGCCGCGTTCGGCCGCGAGGCTCGGAAGATCGGACCCGCCCCCGCCGGTGCCGGTCGGGTCGCCGCCCTGGGCCATGAACCCTTCGATCACTCGATGGAAGGTGAGTCCGTTGTAAAAACCCTGTCGGGTGAGCGTCTTGATCCGCTCCACATGAGCGGGTGCCGCATCCGGCCGAAGCTGGATCGCGACCCGTCCGCCCGTCGAGAGGTCGAGATACCAGATGTTCTCAGGCTCCGCCGCGGGAACCGGGCGAGCTGCCGGTGGAAGCGGGGCCGGCGGCTGCGCGAAGGCCCCGCCCGCAAATACAAGGCCTGCCAGCGCGGCAAGAAACGACATCAGACGCATATCAAGAATCCCGAATTCAGCGGCGGTTTGCAGAGCTTAGAGTGATCGCCCCCGCCTCTCAAGCGGGTCAGCTTCCCTTGCGCCCGATTTCCTGAACGCGCCGTGACACCTGGTCGGCGACGGCGTCCGAGACGAAGGGGCGGATGTTCCCGCCATACAACGCGATCTCCTTGACCAGGCGCGAGGCAATGGGCTGGAGCGAGACATCCGCCATCAGGAAGACGGTCTCGATCTCGGCGTTGAGCTGCTGATTCATCCCCGCCATCTGATACTCATATTCGAAGTCGGCGACGGCGCGCAGACCGCGGATGATCAGCGACGCGCCTTCCCGAACGGCGAAGTCCATCAGCAGGGAATCAAATGAGACAACGCTGATCTCGCCGGGAAGCTCACGAGTTTCGCGGCGGACCATGTCGAGTCGCTCATCGATCGAAAACATCGGCGACTTCGAAGGATTGGTGGTGACTCCGATCACCAGCCGATCGACCAGGTGCGCAGCCCGGCGAATGATATCCATGTGACCGCGGGTGATCGGGTCGAACGTCCCCGGATAGACTCCAGTCCTCATCGTCCCCCCTTCCTGGCCCGGACCCTCGGGTTCGGCCCCGGCCATCAATGGTCGCGCTTGACGGCGAAGCGCGCGACCGCGCGAAGCAGATCCGCCTCCTCGCCATAATTGCGAAGGTGATCGACCGCCTGGTCGAGCAAGGCCGAGGCCTGCTGACGCGCGCGCTCTGGACCGAGCAGGGACACGAAGGTTTCCTTGCCGGCAGCGGCGTCCTTGCCGACCCGCTTGCCCGCTTTCTCCTGCAAACCTTCATGGTCGATCAGGTCGTCGGCGATCTGGAAGGCCAGCCCGATATCGCGCGCATAGCCCCGAAGAGCGGTCCGCCCTTCCACCGGCACCCGGCCCATGATGGCCCCCGCTTCCAGGCACCAGCCGATCAACGCCCCCGTCTTAAGCTGCTGCAGCCGGGTCACGGAAGCGAGATCGAGATCCATTTCGGAAGCCATCAGATCCATCATCTGCCCGCCGGCCATTCCGGCCGGCCCGGCTGCTCGCGCCAGTTCCGCCACCAGTTCCGCGCGCACGAACGGATCCTCATGCGTGGCTTCCTCGGCTAGCAATTCGAACGCGAGCGCATGAAGCGAGTCGCCGGCGAGGATGGCGGTCGATTCGTCGAAGGCGCGATGGACGGTCGCCTTGCCGCGACGAAGATCGTCGTCGTCCATGCAGGGCAGATCGTCATGGATCAGCGAATAGACATGGACGCATTCGACGGCGAGAGCGACCCGGAACGCGCGATCCCTCGCGACGCTGAACAGGTCGCAGGCGGCGACAACGAGAACGGGACGGATCCTCTTGCCGCCGCCGATAGCGGCATAACGCATTGCCTCATAGAGACGCGCGCGAGGATCGTCAGGCACGGCCAGCAGGAGGTCGAAAGCGCGATCCATCTCTGCGCTGACCGCGGCGAGCGCCGGCCCGAGAACGGCGGATTCCCTGGCCACCTTCTGCTTAGTCGCTGCCGAACGGAACAGTGCCCGAGGGCGCGCCGTCGCGGCCGAACTGGATCTTCTCGATCCTCGCCTGGGCCGCCTGTAGCCGGGCCTCGCACTGCTGCTTGAGGCGATCGCCCTCGCTGTAAAGTTCGATCGCCTCGTCCAGCGAGGCCTCACCGCTCTCTAGCTTGCGAACGATCTCCTCGAGCCGTTTCAGCGCGGCTTCGAAGGAGAGTTGAGAGACGTCCTGAGGCTCTTCGGGCATGAACGAAGCATTGGCCCCGGCTGCGGTCATGGTCAAGCCGACCGAATACGGGAGAACCAGGCCACGCCGTCGCGCATCTCGCGCACCGCTCTGCCGGCATTTTCGAGCCAGCGCAGATGGGCCATCGCCTCCCCGGTGGCGAGGCCATAGACACTGTCGTCGATCCGCCGGCCGAACAGGACTCCAAAACAATCGACCGCGCGCCGAGGCTCGGCAAGATGGTCCTCGAGGGCGTCGAGCCGGCCGTAATGACCGGCGGCGAGGGCATCGAGCCGCGCATGAAGGCCGGTGAAAGGCTCCCCATGGGCAGGCAGAACGAGAAGGTCCTCAGGAAGGGTTCGGAGCCTGGCGATCGATTGAAGCCAGTCGCCGAGTGGATCGGCTTCCGGCTCGCTCAGGCTCAGGGAGACGTTCGACGTGATCCTTGGCAGCACCTGGTCCCCGGCAATCAAGAGGCTGCCGGCCTCGTCCAGAAGGCAGGCATGTTCCGGCGAATGACCGTTACCCATCACGACGCGCCATTCCCGCTCACCGATCCGCACCCGATCGCCGTCCGAAAGGCGAACGAAACTGACCGGTACCGGACTCACGACCGAAGCGAACCTGCCCCAGCCCTTTCCAGCCTCCGCAGCGATCCGGGTTTCGTCCCAGCCAGCGAGACGCCAGTAAGCCAAGGCCTCCGTCGGGGGCGCATCGCGAACGTCGGTGGTGAGCATTCTTGCGGTCAGCCATTCTGCCCGGCTCATCCACAGTTTCACGCCGAACTTGTGGGTCAGCCAGCCGGCCAGGCCGATATGGTCGGGATGGAAATGGGTACACAGGACCCGGCTCACTTTCCGGTCTTCCAGCGGCCCCGCGAACAGAGCTTTCCACGCTTCCTTCGCAGGGGCGATCTTCAAGCCGGTGTCGACGATGGCGATACCTTCGCCATCATCGAGAATCCAGACATTGATATGATTGAGGGAGCCCGGGACCGGAAGCCGCGCCCAACCCAAGCCATCGGCGATCGACCTGATCTCGCCGGGGCCGGGTCCGTCGCGGCCGAAGGGATAGGTCAGACCGCGATGGCTGACGGCGGCGCTGGCGAGCGATGCGTCCGGCCCGGCCGGCCCCTCCTCCGCGCCCGCGTCGGGCTCAGCTGCGGAAGAGGTTGTCAACGTCCGGGCGGGACTCGCCGGTTTCATCGCCCGCCTCCGCCGCATGCGCGGCCTCCGCGTCGCGGACGGCGGCCTCGCGTTCGGCGCGAAGCTCCTCGATCAGGGCGTCACGGTCGCGGTCGAAATCGGCGTCACGACGCGTCGGGTCGGTGCCGGCGGCCTTGGCCGCCTTGGCCACGGCGGCGTCGAGCTCACGCTGGGTGGTGAGGCCCAAGGTCACAGGATCCTTCGGCTGGATGTTGGCGATGTTCCAGTGGGTGCGCTCGCGAAGCGCCTGAATCGTCGATCGGGTCGTGCCGATCAGCTTGCCGATCTGGCCGTCCGAAAGCTCCGGATGGTTGCGGATCAGCCAGGCGACGCCGTCCGGCTTGTCCTGGCGCTTCGACACCGGCGTGTAGCGGGGACCCTTGGTACGGATTGCCTTGTCCGGCTCTCGATGCATCTGCAGCCGATAAGCAGGGTCGTCCTGGCCGCGCTCGATCTCCTCCATCGTCAGCTCGCCCGAGCGCAACGGGTCGCGGCCGGTCAGCTTGGTGGCGGCCGCGTCGTCCGCGATCGCCTGCACTTCAAGAATATGCAGGCCGCAAAATTCGGCGATCTGCTGAAAGGTGAGAGCGGTATTGTCGACGAGCCAGCTAGCAGTGGCGTGGGGCATGAGCGGTTGGGCCACGGGGTTCTCCAGAAACGATAAGGGCCGCCCCTCTCGGAGCGGCCGTGCCTGCCGAGGATTTAGGCGTTGACGGTGAGCGAAGCAAGCCAAAGCTGCATCATCCTGGCCTCACAGCGCACCGGATCGGTTGCCTCGGACGCGGCGCCCCCTTATTCCCTGCGGCAAGGGAGTTTTCGAGTATGTTTCTCATCGCCTTCGCCTTGGCGGCGCCGGCTTTGCCGCCGCAGCCGATGACGGTTGAGACGTTTCAAGATGCGATCACGGATCGGATCAGCGCCTACGCAACGCTGAGAGACGGGGACAGCCGCCTGGTAGTCGGCTGCGACCGGGCCGGCGGTGACATCAAGATCAGTGTGCATAGCGACCGCTGGCTGGTCCGCGGCGCCCTGTTTCACGGCCACCGCAACTTCATCCACCGCTTCGATCGGGACCGGCCGCGGCGCCAGCTGTGGATTCCGGACCATCGCTCCGCGACTCTGGTCAAGGACCGCCGAATCCTGCCTTTCCTGCGCGGGATGGCCAGTTCAGGTCATGTCGTGATCAGGATGCGGGACGTCGAGGATCGCTGGTACGACACCAGCTTCCGACTGACCAACGTTCGCCCAGCCCTGGTCCAGGTCCTCCAGACGTGCCGCCGGCCGGATATCGCTGAGCGCGCTCTCGGCGAAGCCTGACACCCTCCGATGTCCTTCGACCACCTTCGAAGGCTCGAGGCGGAGTCGATCCACATCTTCCGCGAAGCCGTCGCCGAAGCTCAGCGTCCCGTGCTGCTGTTTTCCGCCGGCAAGGACAGCGTCGTGATGCTGCACCTGGCCCGCAAGGCCTTCTTCCCGATGGCGCCGCCGTTCCCGCTGCTCCATGTCGACACGGGCTGGAAGTTTGCCGAGATGTACCGGCTTCGCGACACCGCGGCGGCGGCCTCGGGAATGGCGCTGATCGTCCATCGCAACCCGGAGGCCGACGCCCAGGGAATCAACCCGTTCGACCACGGGTCAGCCCTCCATACCGAAATATGGAAAACCGAAGGGCTCAAGCAGGCGCTGGACCAGGGCCGGTTCGACGTGGCCTTCGGCGGTGCCCGCCGCGACGAGGAGGCAAGCCGCGCGAAGGAGCGGATCTTCTCGTTTCGGACCAGCGGACATGGCTGGGACCCGCGACGCCAGCGGCCGGAGCTCTGGAATCTCTACAATGGCCGGATTTCACCCGGCGAAAGCCTGCGGGTCTTTCCCCTGTCCAATTGGACCGAGCGGGACGTCTGGGATTATGTCGGACAAGAGGGCATCGCGGTCGCCTCCCTCTATTTCGCTGCCGAGCGCCTTACCGTCGAGCGTGACGGATCGCTGATCATCGTCGACGATGAGCGATTCCGCCTTGCCGAGGGTGAAACTCCGGTAAAGCGCCGGGTGCGAGTGAGGACATTGGGCTGCTATCCGCTCACCGGCGCCATCCTCAGCGCCGCGTTGTCCGTCGACCAGGTTATCGCCGAAATGGACCGCGATCGCACCTCCGAACGGGCGGGCCGCCTGATCGATCGCGATTCGCCGGCCTCAATGGAGCGCAAGAAGAAGCAGGGATATTTCTGATGCCGTCTCTGCTCAGGCTGATCACCTGCGGCTCGGTCGACGATGGCAAGTCGACCCTGATCGGACGGCTGCTCAACGACACCGAGGCGGTGCCGGATGACCGGCTTCAGGGGCTCGAGGACCTGTCGCTGCTCGCCGACGGTCTGGAGGCGGAGCGCGAACAAGGAATTACCATCGATGTCGCCCACATTTTCTTCGGGACGCCGAAAAGGCGGTTCATCCTCGCGGACACGCCTGGCCATGAGCAATATACGAGAAACATGGCGACAGGCGCCTCGAACGCGGACCTCGCAATCGTCCTGGTCGACGCGACCAAGGGGGTGCTGACCCAGACCCGCCGCCACCTCACAATTGCCAGCTTGCTTGGAATTCGAAGCTTCGTCCTGGCCGTCAACAAGATGGACCTGGTCGGTTTCAGCCAGGGGATCTTCGAGACCATCAGGAGCGAATTCGCAAAGATCGCCGAATCCCTTGAGATCGAAGCGGTGACGGCGATTCCGGTTTCCGCGCTTTGCGGAGACAATGTCGCAGCCGGGTCGGACGCCGCGCCGTGGTATGACGGGCCAACGCTTCTCGAGCATCTCGAGCAGGTCGAGCCGGAACCGGCCTCGTCGCTGACGTCCTTCCGGATGCCGGTGCAATATGTGATCCGCGAGGGCACTGAGCGGCTCTATGCCGGAACCATCGCGAGCGGCTCCGTCCAGGCCGGGCAGGACGTCGTGGTCGCCCCTTCAGGAAAAAGGACCAGGATCGCGCGCATCGTCGGCCGCATGAGCGACGGCGACCAGGCGACCGCCGGCGAAGCGGTGGCACTGGCCTTTGAGGATCAGGTCGACTGAGCGCGCGGCGATCTTCTGGCCTCGGGCGATCCCGCGCAATCCGCCGATCAGTTCGAGGCGACCATCATCTGGATGGCCGAAGACGAGCTCCTGCCGGGCCGCCACTATCTGCTCAAGATCGGCACCCAGACGGTGCCGGCCACGGTCCAGTCGATCAGGCACCGGATCGGGATCGATTCTCATGCCGAACTGGCGGCCAAGACTCTCGCACTCAACGAGATCGGCGTCGCCAACATCGCCACAGCCCGTCCGATCGTGTTCGAACCCTATGAGCGCAACCGGACGCTCGGCGGTTTCATCCTGATCGATCGGCTCACCAATGCCACGGCCGCGGCCGGACTCATCCATTTCGCACTCCGGCGATCCCAAAACCTCCACGAGCAGGCGCTGACGGTGAGCCCGGAACGCCGAGCGGCTCTGAAGGGCCAGGAACCCAGGTTGCTCTGGTTCACCGGCCTGAGCGGCGCCGGCAAATCCACCATCGCCAATCTGGTCGAGGTGAAACTGCTGGCGCGGGGCCGCCACACCTTTCTGCTCGACGGTGACAATGTCAGGTTGGGATTGAACAAGGACCTTGGATTCACCGATGCCGATCGGGTCGAGAACATCAGGCGGAGCGCGGAGGCAGCAAAACTGATGCTGGACGCGGGCCTGATCGTGCTGGCCGCTTTCATCAGCCCCTTCCGGGCGGAACGCGACATGGTCCGGCGTATGCTGCCCCCCGGCCAGTTCATCGAGATCTTCGTCGATACGCCGCTCGAGGAAGCGGAGCGACGGGATTCCAAGGGACTCTACCGCAAGGCGCGCGCCGGGGAGCTGGCCAATTTCACCGGCATCGATTCGCCGTACGAAGCCCCTATGGAGCCGGAAATCCGGATCGACACCCGCTCCTCGACCGCCGAGCAGGCGGCGGAGTCGATCATCGCCTATCTCGACCGCGACCTGCGCTGAGGAAAAAGTGACTTAGCCGGCCGGCTGCTGCGACTGTGACGCACAGGCCCCATCGATCGCCCGGCTCATCTCGCGTGGACTGAAGGGCTTGGTGAGGACGGTGACGTTGGCCGGCTTGCGGGCGATCGATTCGGCATCGGCATAGCCGCTGATGATAATGCCCGGCAGATCGGGACGGATCTCTCGCGCCCTGATCAGGGCCTCGCCTCCTGAAAGCAGGGGCATCGCATAATCCGTCACGACCAGATCATAATCGTCGGGTGTGGCCTCGAGCCGCCGGAGCATCGCCTGCCCGTCCCCGACCGCTTCTACTTGATGGCCGAGATCCTGAAGCATCGCGGCGGTGGTCTCCCTGACCGCCTCGTGGTCGTCGACGAGCAGGATACGAAGCGATCGTGTCTCCATGGGCTCCGCTTCCAATTCGGTTTGCCCCTTTTGCGCCGCCGGCTGATCCGCGCGCGGGAGCCAGATTTCGACGCTGGTGCCTATGCCGACCCGGCTTCGAATCTGAAGTGCGCCACCCGACTGGCGAGCGAAACCATAGACCATGGACAGTCCAAGTCCGGTCCCCTTGCCCATGTCCTTGGTGGTGAAGAAGGGCTCCGTCACCTGCTCCAGAATGTCGGCGGGAATGCCGCAGCCCTTATCCTCGACCATGAGGACGACATAGTCGCCCGCGTCGAGGCCGAGTTCGTTGCGCTGAGACATCTGCCGGTTCTTGGCGCAGACCGCGATCGCGCCGCCGTCGGGCATGGCATCGCGGGCGTTGATGATGAGATTCATCAATGCGAGCTCGAGCTGGGTCTCGTCGGCATAAGCGCACCAGATATCGTCCTCGGTCTTCCAGTCGAGCTGGACCAGGCCGCCGAGCGTATGGTTAAGCAGATCGGTGACCCTGATCGAAAGCCGGCTGACATCGACCGAGGCCGGCTGGAGCTGCTGCCGACGGGCGAAGGCGAGCAGCCGGCCGACCAGCTCCGAACCCTGTTCGGCCGCATGGCGAGTCATGCCGATGATCTTCTTGTGGTCGTCCTGAAGCGGCAGCCGCCGCTCGATCAGAGAGATCCCGCCGAGGACCGCGGCAAGAAGATTGTTGAAATCATGGGCGATGCCGCCCGTGAGCTTGCCGATCGCATCCATCTTTCGGACGTGGAGAAGCTCTTCTTCCAGCGTCTTGCGATCGGTGACGTCGAGCAATGTCCCGGCAAAGTGGGAAGCCGAGCCGTCGGCGCTCCGGATCAACACCGCCTGATCGAGGAAATGCTTGTACTGACCGTCGGCGCAGCGCCAGCGATACTCAATCGCCATCGCGCCGGTGCGGGAACGCTCCTCCATCGCCTTGAGAACGCTCTGACGGTCATCGCGATGGAGCCGATCGAGCCACAAACCTGGATTCTTGTCGACTTCCTCAAAGGCGAAGCCGGTCACCGCCGCGAAATTTCCACCGACGAATTGCGGAACCCGCGGCGACGCGTCAGCAGCCTCGAGATAGAAGATGATCGGCAGCGACTGGATGATCGCCGCCTGTCGCTGCTCGACCATCCGCAATTCCTGCTCGACCCGAAGCCGTTCGGCATTGGCCCGAAGATTGGCGTCGAGAAGGGCCTGCTCCTGCTGCGCCTTGCGCTCGATCTCGCGTGTCTTTTCGAACAGGTCGACGAACACCGCCACCTTCGACCGCAGCACGACCGGCTCGACCGGTTTGAAGACGTAATCGACCGCGCCCATGGTGTAACCGCGGATGAGGTGCTTCGTCTCCTTGTTGACGGCCGAGAGGAAGACGATGGGAATGCGCTTCGTCTGATCACGCCCGCGGATGATCTGCGCGGTTTCGTAACCGTCCATCCCCGGCATGAAGACGTCGAGCAGAATAACCGCGAACTCTTCCTTCAGCAGGTGGCGAAGGGCCTCCTCGCCGGAGGCGGCGACGACGACGTCGGCGAGATCCTCAAGGACGTTCTGGATGGCGAGCAGGTTGCGCTGGTCGTCGTCAACGACGAGCACACGGGCGCGGTCTGCTTTGCCCAGGCCCCCTGCCGGCGCATCGCCAGCGACATCCGTGGTCTCGGCCGCGGTGGTCGCCCCCGCCGAAAAGGTTGCATTCATCCCGTTATTCCGCCGCCGTCTGGACCGCCGGCCGTCCACGATTTGCCGGACCTTCGTTGCGGATCTTGCCGATCCACACCCGAAGAAGCGCCAGCAAGAGATCGATGTCGACCGGCTTGGCGATGTAATCGGAGGCCCCGGCGTCGAGGCATTTCTGCCGGTCGCCCTTCATCGCCTTCGCGGTGACGGCGATCAAAGGCACGCTGGCGATCGCCGGCCGCTCGCGGATCTGCTGCATGGTCTCGTACCCGTCCATTTCGGGCATCATGATGTCGATGAGAGCAATGTCGATTCCCGGGGTCTGTTCGAGGATGAGGATCCCGTCCCGTCCCCGTTCGGCATGAAGCACGTCAACGTCATAGCTCTCTAGGACGCTCGTCAGGGAGTAGATGTTCCTTATGTCGTCGTCGACGATCAGGATCTTCGCTCCGGCGAGTTCCGGCACCGCGCGGGCGTCCGGGGCGACGGTAACGTCCGGCGCCGGGATCTTCCGATTTCGCCGCGCGGATTTTTTCTCGCTCCGGATCCGCTTGAAAATCTCGGCAAGCTCCTCCTGCGCGGCCGGCTTCTCGACCACCGTGAGAGCGCCCAGATCCGTCACCGACGAAAGATCTTCAGCCCCCGAAATGACGTGGACGGGAATGCCGCTGGTCTGGGGATCGTGCTTGAGAAGATCGAGCAAGACGAAACCGTTGATGTCCGCCAGCCCGAGATCGAGGGTGATGGCGTCGGGCTGCAGCTTTCTCGCCATGTTGAGGGTCCCGGCCCCGGCCGTCGAGATGACGCCTTTCAGGCCCGCCTGGTGGGCCATTTCAAGCAGCACCGATGCAAACGTAACGTCGTCCTCGACAATCAGGATGAACGGCGCGTTGCCGAGCGTATCGCGATCGTCGGTGACTTCCAGGGTCGTCGGAAGCGCCGACGGGACCGCGGCGCCGCTATTCTCGTAGCTTGCGGCCGCACCGCCGATGGTCGGGATGACGACAGCTACCGCCTCGAGCGGAACGAAAAGGGTGAAGGTCGAACCTTCGCCCGGCTTCGACCGCACCTTGAGCTCGCCGCCGAGTAGCCGCGCGATTTCGCGACTGATCGAGAGGCCAAGGCCGGTGCCGCCATATTTGCGGCTGGTGGTGCCGTCCGCCTGCTGGAAGGCCTCGAAGATCAGCTTCTGCTTGTCTTCAGGGATACCGATGCCGGTGTCCGTCACGGCAATGCCGATCACGCTTCCGGCATTGCGGAGTACCGGATGGTTCGCGCTCCATCCGGTGGTGGCGCGTGTCACGTCGAGCGTGACGCTGCCCCTGGCAGTGAACTTGAACGCATTCGACAGCAGGTTGAGCACAATCTGCTGAAGCCGCTTCTCGTCGGTGCGAATGGCTTCCGGCAGCCTGGGGTCGAAGTTGACGTTGAACTCCAAGCCCTTGTCGGCGGCCAGCTGGCGGAACGTGCGGTCCATGTGCTGCTTGAGGTTCTGCATCGGCATCTCGCCGACCTCGATGGTCACCGTTCCCGACTCGATCTTCGAGAGGTCGAGGATGTCGCTGATCAGGTTCAGCAGGTCCGTGCCGGCGCCGTGGATGGTCTTGGCGAACTCGACCTGCCGCGCGGACAGGTTGCTCTCGGCGTTCTCCGCGAGCTGCTGGCCGAGGATCAGGATGCTATTGAGCGGCGTCCGCAGCTCGTGCGACATGTTAGCCAGGAACTCGGACTTGTACTTCGAGGTGAGCGCGAGCTCCGTCGCCTTCTCCTCGAGGGCCCGGCGCGCCT
>DASTDX010000151.1:0-17570 GCA_035710145.1 Allosphingosinicella sp. | reverse complement strand
TACCTCTCACCCATCTCCAGAGTCATCGACACATAATCGCGGGCGATCGCATCGAGCGGCGTCGGCGCGGACGTCGGCTGCGGGGAAGGCGTGGCGACGCAGCCCGCGAGTAGCAACGAGACGAGGATCGGCTGAAGCCATTTCATGCGTCGCTCATGGCCGCCCCTGGCAGCGTGTGGCAACCGCGAACCGGGAGCTCGCCTACAGTTTCTCGGTCAATTCCGGAACGATCTTGAACAGATCTCCGACCAGGCCGATGTCGGCCACCTGGAAGATCGGCGCGTCCTCGTCCTTGTTGATGGCGACGATCGTCTTCGAATCCTTCATCCCGGCGAGATGCTGGATCGCGCCGGAAATGCCGATCGC
This sequence comes from Allosphingosinicella sp., assembly GCA_035710145.1. Classification (GTDB taxonomy): domain Bacteria; phylum Pseudomonadota; class Alphaproteobacteria; order Sphingomonadales; family Sphingomonadaceae; genus Allosphingosinicella. Next base: position 17,204 of record DASTDX010000151.1, on the reverse strand, counting down.
GATATAGACGCCCGGAGCCACGATCTTCCCGGTCTGGCCGACCTGATAATCGTTGGGGACATAGCCGGCGTCCACGGCTGCGCGCGACGCGCCGACCGCGGCGCCGAGCTTGTCGGCAAGCGGCTCGATATACTGCTTGAACGCTTCGCCGCTGCCGAGCGCACGGCCGCCGGAAACGATGATGTTGGCGCTGGTCAGCTCGGGCCGCTCCGAATGGGCGACCTCGGCGCCGACGAAGCTGGAGAGCCCTGAGTCGCCGCCGCCGGAAACCGGCTCGATCGTTGCTCTGCCGCCTTCCCGCGCGGCCTTTTCGAAAGCGGTGCCACGAATGGTGAGCACCTTCTTGGAATCGGAGGAGGTGACCGTAGCGATGGCGTTGCCGGCGTAGATCGGCCGGGTGAAGCTTCCGTCGCTCTCGATCGAAAGAACGTCGGAAATCTGCATCACGTCGAGCAAAGCGGCAACTCGGGGCGCGATATTCTTGCCGGTGGTGGTCGCCGGGGCGACGAAATAATCCGCATGGCCCATCAGCTGGACGATCAACGGCGCGACGTTCTCGGCCAAACCATGATCGTAAGCCGGATCGTCGGCGACATGCACCTTGGCCACGCCGGCAAGCTTTGCCGCTTCCTCGGCCACGCCGCCGACATTCTTGCCGGCAACGACCATATGAACCTCGCCCAGTTTCCCGGCGGCGGCTACCGCCGACAAGGTGGCGTCCTTCAGCTGGCCGTCTTCATGCTCGACCCAGACCAGAGCCGTCGTCATCCGATCACTCCCGTTGCGCGCAATTTGTCGATGAGTTCGTCGACCGATCCGACCTTCACGCCGGCCTGCCGCTTGGGCGGCTCGGTCACCTTCAAGGTGGTCAGCCGAGGCGCGGTGTCGACGCCGTAATCGGCCGGGCTCTTCACGGCCATCGGCTTCGACTTGGCCTTCATGATGTTCGGCAGCGACGCGTAACGCGGCTCGTTGAGGCGAAGATCGGTGGTCACCACCGCCGGCACGTTGAGCTTCACCGTTTCGAGCCCGCCGTCCACCTCGCGGGTGACGCTGACTTTGTCACCGGCCAGCTCGACCTTCGAAGCGAAGGTCCCCTGCGGCCAATTGAGCAAGGCTGCGAGCATCTGCCCGGTCTGGTTGCTGTCGTCGTCGATCGCCTGCTTGCCGAGGATGAAAAGGCCGGGCTGCTCCTCTTCAGCGACCTTTGCGAGAAGCTTGGCGACGGCAAGCGGCTCGACCTCGTCGTCGGTCTGGATCAGGATGGCCCGGTCGGCGCCCATCGCGAGCGCGGTGCGGAGCGTTTCCTGCGCCTTGGCTGGCCCGATCGAGATCGCGACGATCTCGGTAGCGGCGCCCTTTTCCTTGAGCCGGATCGCCTCCTCGACGGCGATCTCGTCGAAGGGATTCATGCTCATCTTGACGTTGGCGAGATCGACCCCCGTGCCGTCCGCCTTGACCCGCGGCTTGACATTGTAGTCGATCACCCGCTTCACGGCGACCAGCAGCTTCATCTCATCTCCTCCACCACCCCTGCGCCCCAAGCGTGTCCAGGGGCCATTTCCTGCCTTGCGCGCCTAAGGGAAGGAACAGGCTTCGACAAGTTCGGACCGAGCGGCCTGGCTTTTTCAAGCGGTTTCCCGGACCTGCGCCACGATCTTGCGAGCGGCGTCGCCGAGATCGTCGGCCGGGACGATGGCGAGGCCGCTATCGGCGAGGATCGCCTTGCCTTCCTCGACATTGGTCCCCTCCAGCCGGACCACGAGCGGAACGTCGAGCTCGACCTCGCGAGCGGCGGCAATGATTCCCTCCGCGATGATGTCGCAGCGCATGATTCCGCCGAAAATGTTGACCAGAATGCCCTTCACCGCCGGGTCGGACAAAATGATCTTGAAAGCGGCCGTGACCTTCTCCTTCGAGGCGCCGCCACCGACGTCGAGGAAGTTCGCCGGGAAGGCGCCGTTCAGCTTGATGATGTCCATCGTCGCCATGGCGAGCCCGGCGCCGTTCACCATGCAGCCGATGTTGCCGTCCAGCTTTATGTAGGCGAGGTCGTGGCGCGAAGCCTCGAGCTCCATCGGGTCTTCCTCGGTCTCGTCGCGAAGCGCCTCCAGATCCTTGTGGCGGAACATGGCGTTGGAATCGAAAGCGACCTTGGCGTCCAGCACGAGCAGCCGCCCGTCGTCGGTGACGGCAAGCGGATTGACCTCGATCTGCGAAGCGTCGGTGCCCAGGAAGGCGTCATAAAGCTGGCTTGCCAGCTTCTGCGCCTGCTTGCCGAGCTCGCCGTCCAGGCCGAGGGCGTGAGCGACCGAGCGGCCATGATGGGGCATGAAACCCGTGGCCGGATCGATGGTGAAGGTGTGAATCTTTTCAGGCGTGTCGTGGGCAACCGCCTCGATGTCCATGCCGCCCTCGGTCGACGCGACGATCGCGATCCGGCCCGATTGCCGGTCGACCAGATAGGCCAGATAGAACTCGCGGGCGATGTCGACGCCGTCGGTAACGTAAAGCCGGTTGACCTGCTTGCCCGACGCGCCGGTCTGAATCGTGACCAACGTATTGCCGAGCATTTCCTCAGCGTTCGAGCGCACCTCCTCGACCGATCGCGCCAGGCGGACCCCGCCCTTGGCGTCGGGACCCAGTTCCTTGAACCGGCCCTTGCCGCGGCCCCCGGCATGGATCTGGGCCTTGACCACATAAAGCGGTCCCGGGAGCTGGGAAGCCGCGGCTGCGGCTTCGTCGACGCTCATCGCGGCGTGGCCCGCCGGCACCGGTACGCCGAACCGGGCCAGCAATTCCTTGGCTTGATATTCGTGAATGTTCATGGGCCGCGCCTAAAGCACAGAGCCGCAGCGATGGAAAGGCGGGACCGAGCGCGGGTCCGGGCTTTCACGGTCGCGGCCCCCGCCGTTCCGAGCGCCGCGTTTTGGATGAAATGCGACTCTCGAAGCTTCAGGCCGCCCGGCCGATCGCCTTCTGGCGGCGACGCTGGACTGAGGAGCCGATCCCCAGTGCCTCGCGATATTTGGCCACGGTCCTTCGGGCGATGTCGAAGCCCTCCGACTTCAGCATGTCGACGAGCTGATCGTCGGACAATATGTGGCGGGGCTCCTCCGCGACGATCAGCGCCTTGATCCGGCTCTTCACCGCCTCGGCGGAGACGGAGTCGCCCGCTTCCGTACCACCCATCGATCGAATGCCACTGGTGAAGAAATATTTCAGTTCGTAAAGGCCGCGATCGCAGGACAGATACTTGTTCGAAGTCACCCGGCTGACGGTGGATTCGTGCATCCCGATGGCCTCGGCGACGGCGCGCAACGTAAGTGGCTTGAGCGCGGAGACGCCGTGGCGAAAGAAACCCTCCTGTTGCTGAACGATCTCGCTGGCGACCTTGACGATGGTTCGCGCCCTTTGGTCCAGCGCCTTCAGGAGCCAGTTGGCGCTTTGCAGGCATTCGGAAAGCCAGGCGCGCGATTTCTTGTCCTGCGGCCCGCTCGAAAGCTCGTGATAATAAGAGCGGTTGACGAGCAGACGGGGCAAGGTGGCGCTGTTGAGCTCGACGGCCCAGACCGCGCCGCGGCGCGCGATGAAGATGTCCGGAACGATCGAATCGACGCGGTCCCCGCTCATGAACCGGCATCCTGGCTTGGGGTCATAAGCCCGGATTTCGCGGATCATGTCGGCGAGATCCTCGTCATCGACGCCGCATATCCGCTTAAGGGCGCCGAGATTGCCCTTCGCAAGATAATCGAGATTGTCGAGCATGCGCGCCATCGCGGGATCGTAACGGTTGGCGTCCTTCGCCTGCAGCATTAGGCATTCCCTCAGGCTTCGAGCGGCCACGCCGGCCGGATCGAAGGTCTGGACGATCGCGAGCACGACTTCGACGTCGCTCACCGGGACGTTCAGCCGCTGCGCGATCCCGATGAGGTCGCCGCTGAAATAGCCGGTCTCGTCGATCTGTTCGATGATCTGGCCGGCGATCACCAGATCGGCCCCTGACAGGAGCTCGCCCGCCTGGTGGAGCAAATGATCGTGCAGCGAGACCTGTTCGCTTTCGAAGCTGTCGAAATCGGGTCCATCGATCCCGCCGGACCCGCTTAAGCCGCCGCCCGCGAGACCAAGGCTGCCATCGAGGCCGCGAAGGGAATCGGCAGCGCTGTCCTGATGGAAATCCTCACTGTCGAGGTCGATGTCGAGCGCCGAATCGCCGTCGGTCGAATCGGCCTCCGGCGGCGAGTCGATGGCCTCGACCGCCGGCTCATCCGCCTGCGTCTCGGCCTGGGGGCTCTGATCGTCGCCGCCGCGCTCAGCCTCCAGCAGCGGATTCTTTTCAAGCTCCTCGGCGATGAAACTCTCGACCTCCAGGTTCGAGAGAGCGAGCAGACGGATCGCCTGCTGCAGCTGCGGGGTCATCACCAGCGATTGCGACTGGCGAAGATCGAGGCGCGGACCGAGCGCCATTACGCCCCCGCTCCGTCATGGAGCCGAAGCCAGTCATGTTCGCGGCGGCGCCTCATGGCTACAACTCGAAGCTTTCGCCCAGATAGAGGCGCCGGACATTGGGGTCGCGGACCAGGTCTTCGGGGCTGCCGGCGAACAATACCTGCCCGCCGTAAATGATGCAGGCCCGATCGACGATGTCGAGCGTCTCGCGGACATTGTGATCGGTGATGAGGACGCCGATGTCGCGCTTCTTCAGTTCGCCGATGAGATCCCGAATATCCTGGATCGAGATCGGATCGATGCCTGCAAACGGCTCGTCGAGCAGCATGATGGAGGGGTTGGCGGCAAGGGCTCGTGCGATCTCGCAGCGGCGGCGCTCGCCCCCGGACAGCGCCATCGCCGGAGCATCGCGAAGATGTTCCAGATGGAATTCGCCGAGCAATTGTTCGAGCCGTTCGCGGCGCGCGACCTTGTCGGGCTCGGCCACTTCGAGGACGGCCATGATGTTCTGAGACACCGAAAGCCCGCGGAAGATCGACGTCTCCTGCGGCAGATAGCCCAGCCCCAGGATCGCCCGGCGATACATGGGCAGACCGGTTATGTCCTCGCCGTCGAGCAGGATTCGGCCGCTGTCCGGCTTCACCAGGCCCATGACGGAGTAAAAGCAGGTCGTCTTGCCGGCTCCGTTCGGACCGAGGAGGCCAACCACCTCGCCGCGATCCACCCCCAGCGAAACGTCCGTGAGCACCGCCTTCTTGTCATAGGATTTGGCGATCGAGACGATGGAGAGACCGCGCGAAAGGTCCCCCAGCGCCGCCTCGGCAGCGGGACGTTCGATGGAAAGGGTTTCGTTCATGCCTGCTCTATCCCCTTGCCCTAGTTAGGCGATCGGGTCGTCTGCCTCAACCGGCAAGACTCTTGCATACAAGGTTCGAGAGGGAAAAGTCCGGCTCCGGCCGTCAGCCGTTCGGACGCCTCGGCACGGTGAATCGGCCCGTCACCCGGCCCCCGGTCGCCTGCGTTCCCGGAGCACCGGCGCCGCCGCCGTCCATCACTGCCCGGCCGGTGTCGAGATCGAGCACAAGCCGGCCACCTTCGACATGGGAAGCCCCGCGCGTCAGCGTGACCCCGCCGATCATCGTCACCAGCCTCTGGTCCAGATCATAGATGGCGAACTCGCTTCGGGCCGTCTCCGAAGGGCTCCGCAGGGTCACGCCGCCGGACGCTTCGAGACGCCTGATCTCGATCCCGCCGGTGCTTGAATAAGCGACGGTGAGACGCGCCGAGCTCAGCCTGAGGCTGCCCTGGCGAACTTCGACATTGCCGGAGAAGATGGCCCGGTCGGCCCGATCCTGAACTTCGATCCGGTCCGCAGCCACGTCGACCGGCGCGTCCGTGTCATGACCCTTCAGGGCCGAGCCCGCTTCCTGCCCCGACACCGGCGAAACGACCAGCAAGGCGGCCGCCACGATAGGTATGGAAAAAGCAGGGACGAGGAACTTCATGCGGCTCATCTGAGAGCGTTCTGTTCGATATGCAAGCGCGCGCGCCCGCCGAGCACGACCGTTCGCTGGCGAAGATCGGCCTGGAGACTGGACGCTGTAAAGCTGCCGAGCGGCATCTGTCCTTCGACCGCCCCGCGGCTTGCAAGGGTCTGGGTCCGCAGATCGACCCGGACATCGCGCGTGCCCAGACGATAGCCGTCGGCGGCGGTCAGAAGGATCGGCCCGATCACGTCGACCTGGTCGCTTTCCATATTGTAGCGGGCATTGATCGCCTGGAGCCGCGCCGGCCCGTTGTCGAGCTGGATCTGGGCGCTCATGTCGCGAATCTGCACGACCGGATCGGCCGAGCTCAGCTGAAGCGCCGACCGCGCGCTGAGGATGAACGGCCGGCCGAGACTGTCCTGACCGCGATATTGGGCCGACTGCACCCGCATCCGCTCCTCGGCCTGCTCGACCTTGTTCTTGTCGAGGACGAAGCTGACCTCCTGCTTCTCCTCGAGCGGCGAGAAAGCGAGGAAGGCCAGGACGACGCCGATCAAGGCCGGCATCGCGATTTTCAGGACGCGGATGAAGTGATCGTGGAAGCCGCCGGGAGCGGCCCAGCCGCGTTTCAATATGCGTTCGCGCTCGGCGAGCTCAGACATGCGCGAAGATATCCTGTTCCGCCCATCCAGCCAGGTCGAGCAAGGCCCGGTGCGGCAGGAAATCGAAACAGGCTCGAGCCAGCTCTGTCCGGCCCTCGCGCATCAGCCGTTCGTCCAGTTTCTCCTTCAACGCGTGGAGATAACGAACGTCCGAGGCGGCATAATCCTTCTGCGGATCCGACAGATCGGGAGCGCCCCAATCGGTCTGCTGTTGCTGCTTGGAGATCTCCTGGCCGAGCATCTCCTTCACCAGGTCCTTCAGACCATGGCGGTCGGTGTAGGTGCGGATGAGCCGGGACGCGGTCTTCGTGCAGTAGACCGGGGTCGCGAGAATCCCGAGATAGGCCTGGATCGATGCCAGGTCGAAGCGCGCGAAATGGTAGAGCTTCAGGCGTTGAGGGTCGCCCAGAACCGCCTTGAGATTCGGCGCGTCGTAGCGGCTGCCCGCCCGAAACCTGACGAGGTGCTCGTCGCCTTTGCCGTCGGCGATCTGGACGACGCAAAGCCGGTCGCGCGCCAGCTGGAGCCCCATCGTCTCGGTATCGACCGCGACCGGACCGGGAGCGAGCACGCCCTCCGGAAGGTCTTCTTCGTGAAAAAATACGCTCATGCGGGCTTGGGATAGGCGAAAGCCCCTTTCGGCTCAATGAAGGAAGCACGTACAGCGCTCTTGATCGGCTCCGCCGACATCCTCACAAGGCCCGTCCAAACAACGAAAGCGCACTCATGCCCGGTGGTCTCGCCGCCCTCCTCGACGACGTCGCCGCCATCGCCAAGCTGACCGCGGCCTCGATTGACGACATCGGTGCCGCCGCCGGCCGAGCCGGGGCCAAGGCTGCAGGGGTCGTCGTCGACGATACGGCCGTTACCCCGCGCTACGTCACCGGCTTCACTCCGGACCGCGAGCTGCCGATCATCTGGCGAATCGCCAGGGGATCTCTTCGCAACAAGCTTCTGATCATCCTGCCGGTCGCACTTGCCCTCAGTGCGCTGCTGCCGTGGGCCATCACCCCGCTGCTGATGATCGGCGCCGCCTATCTGTGCTTCGAAGGGGCGGAGAAGGTCTGGGAAGCGATCAGCGCCAAGGAAGAGAGCCTCGCCGAAATCGAAGCCGAACTGACCAGCGCCGACCATGAGCGCAAGATGGTGGCCGGCGCGATTCGCACCGATTTCATCCTTTCGGCAGAGATCATGGCGATCGCTCTGGCCGAAGTCGCCGGGGAAGCTTTCCTGCCGAGAGCGGCGATCCTCGCCGTCGTCGCCATCGCCATTACCTTGGGGGTCTACGGGGTCGTCGGACTGATCGTGAAGATGGACGATGTCGGCCTGCATCTCGCCGAGCGCAGGGCCAGCGGCCCCCGCGCGCTCGGGCGCGGCCTGGTCCACGCCATGCCGATCGTCATGAAGGCCCTTTCCCTTGTCGGCATCGCGGCGATGATCTGGGTCGGCGGCGGGATCATCGTCCATGGCCTGGAAGTGTTCGGGTTCGAGGGGATCGCCCATGCCATCCACGATATGGCGGAAGCCGCCGGGCACTGGCTGCCGGCTCTGGAAGGCCCGGTTTCGTGGCTGGTGGGCGCGGTCGGCGCCGGCATCGTCGGCCTCGCGATCGGCGCCGTCATCGTCCTGGTTCACCACCTCATCACGCATCGCGGAAGCCAGTCGTCGGCTCACTGATAAGCGAGAGTCGAAAGTGCCTCGCTCATCACCGTAATTTCGGCTATGGACTCGCCCCTGCGCCGACTTTCCGGTGCAAGAACCTTTGCGCGTTCAGCCCAGCGCGGTGGTTTTAAAAGGGGTTTTGGGCGCTGGAAAGTAACTGACTAGATGGGTTTTGACAGAGGGCGCCGTGGTGAGCGCGGCGGGCGCGGCAGAGACAAGCGCGACAATATCGGCGGCGGTGAGGATTTCGGCGGCGGATTTGAAAGAGGCGGCTTCGGCGGCGGCGACCGGTTCGGCGGCGGCGGCGGTGGTGGCGATCGCTTCGGCGGCGGCGGCGGCGGTGGCGGCGGCTATCGCGGTGGTGGCGGCGGTGGCGGCGGCTATGGCGGCGCACGCGGCGGCGGTGGTGGCTTCGGCGGCGGCGGTGGCGGCGGCTTCGGTGGCCCGCGCGGTGGCGGAATGCCTCCCCAGGTCGTGGGCGAAGCCAAAGGCGTCGTAAAGTTCTTCAACGCGCACAAGGGCTTCGGTTTCATCGTCAGGGATGATGGCGGCGAGGACGTCTTCGTCCACATCTCTGCTGTCGAACAAGCCGGTCTCACCGGCCTGGCCGATGGCCAGCCGCTGGAGTTCACCCTGGTGGACCGTGGCGGCCGGATCTCGGCAACCGACCTCAAGATCGAAGGCGATCCGCTTCCGGTCGAGGATCGCGGCGGCGGTGGCGAAGAACGTGATCGCGGTCCGCAGCGCCAGCTGACTGGCGAGAAGGCCACCGGCACGGTGAAGTTCTTCAACGCGACCAAGGGTTTCGGCTTCATCACCCGTGATGATGGCCAGCCTGACGCTTTCGTTCACATCTCCGCGGTCGAGCGAGCCGGAATGATCTCCCTCAATGAGGGTGACCGGATCGAGTTCGAGCTCGAGGTGGACCGTCGCGGCAAGACCGCCGCGGTGAACCTGACCCCGATTCAGTAAGGTCAGCATCAAGATCAGGAAAAGGCCGGCCCAGCGCCGGCCTTTTTCCTTTCAGGACCCCGCTGAGAGCGACGTGCTAGGTCGCCATCTTGAGCAAGGTCGCGACCAGGTCGGCTTCGTGGGCGGGCTTGTCGCGGCGGATTCGGGAGATCCGCGGGAAACGCATCGCAAGGCCCGATTTGTGCCGCTTGCTGACATGGATCGAATCGAACTTTACTTCCAGCACCAGAGACTTCTCCACATCCCGGACCGGTCCGAAGCGCTGCATCGTGTGGTTGCGAACGAAGCTGTCGAGCCATTTCAGCTCTTCGTCGGTGAAGCCGAAATAGGCCTTCCCCACCGGCAGCAGCTCACCCCCTTCGTCAGGCGGCGCGCTCCAGCAGCCGAACGTATAATCGGAGTAGAATGAAGAGCGCTTGCCGCTGCCGCGGGCGGCATACATCAACACGCAGTCGGCGGTGAGCGGATCCCGTTTCCACTTGTACCACAAACCTACCCGACGGCCGGGCGTATAAAGGCTGTCCCGACGCTTCAACATGACGCCTTCGATCGCAGAATCGCGGGCCCCGGCACGGATCTCCTCGAGCGCCTCGAAGCTGTCCGCTTCGATCGTCATCGAAAGGTCGAACCTTTCGGGGTCCAGCCTCGCGATGAAGTCTTCAAGCCGAGCCCGTCGTTCGATCCAGGTCAGGCCACGAAGATCATCGGCGCCATCGAACAGGATGTCATAGAGCCGGACGAAGGCGGGGAATTCGCCGAGCATCCTGGCCGAGACGATCTTGCGTCCGAGCCGCTGCTGAAGTGCGTTGAAGCTCCCCGCCTGTCCGCCCTGGAAACCACCCTTGACCAGCAGCTCACCGTCGAGAACGCCGTCGCTGAGAAAAGCCGAAGCGACGTCCGGGAAGGTGCGGGTGATGTCGTCGCCGGCGCGGCTGTAGAGACGGGTCTCGCCGCCCGCCCGGACGAGCTGGACCCGGATCCCGTCCCACTTCCACTCCGCCGCATAGTCGGTCATCGAGACCCGGATATCGTCCAGCGGATGGGCGAGCATGAAAGGCCGGAAGACCGGGACGTTCTCTGCGGTGGGCTGGACGCCGCGGCCCTCCGCCCAGTCGAACAGAGACAGATAGGGGGGCGGGATGCCGTGCCAGACTTCCTCGACCGCATCGACGTCGAGACCGAAGGCCTGGGCAAGCGCCACCTTGGCAAGGCGTGCGGAAACACCGATCCGAAGCGCGCCGGTCGCGAACTTGAGCAAGGCGAAGCGGCCGGACGCGTCGAGATGGTCGAGCATCTGGGCAAGGGCGGCCGGCGCCTCGGCTCGGCCAAGCTGGCCAAGCCGCTCGACCACGCTCGCGATCCCAAGCGTTCCATCGTCGAGATCGGCGGGCTGGTCCTCCGGCTTCGGCCAGAGCAAGGCCGCCGTCTCGGCCATGTCCCCGACATAGTCCCGGCTCATGTGAAACAGGATCGGATCGACCCGTTCCTCGACGATAGCCCGGATCACGGCCGGCTTGACCGCCGGCAGGCTGAGTTCCCCGGTCAAGGCGGCAAGCGCATAGCCCCGGTCGGGATCGGGGGTTCGCTTGAGATAATCGCCGATCAGCTTCAGCTTGACGCTGCGCGAACGCGTGTAGACGAGGGCATCGAGAAGCTGGGAGAATTCTCGCATCGGGCCGTCAATCTCCGCTTATCCGCGCGTCGGGCAAGACCATGACGATTTACCGACTGGTCCCGTTCCGTTTCCGGGCCCGGCCCGAACCTAGAAGCGCAGTGAAGCGATGATGCGGCGAACCGCGGAGCGCGGCAGAAACCGGCTTGCCTGGGCGCCGGCCTTGTTGGCGAAACCGGGAATGACGATCGCGTGATTGCGGTCCAGGCCGTCCAGGCCCGCTTTCACTACGCCAAGGGCGTCCGCCTTGAACCTTTCCAGGGCCGGACCGGTATAGCCGGCCACCTCGCCGAACTCGGTCGCGGTCGGTCCCGGACAGAGTGCCGACACCTTGATCCTACTGCCTTTCAGCTCCTGATGCAGCGCCTCGGTGAAGGAAAGGACATAGGCCTTGGTGGCGAAATAAACGGCGGAGCCGGGCCCAGGCTGGAAGGCCGCCGTCGATGCGACGTTGAGGATGGCGCCCTGGCCCCGTTCCAGCATCGGCCCGAGGGCGAGATGACACAGCTCGGTCAGGGTCCGGACGTTGAGGTCGATCATCTCGCGCTGCCGCTCGAGCGGCTGGCGGGCGAAAGGTCCCCCGCCCCCGAAGCCCGCATTGTTGATCAGGGTTTCGACGAAGAGTCCCTCGGCTGCGATCTGCGCCATCAGGCTTTCCGCGGCCCCGGCTTCGGAAAGATCGGCGGCGGTGACGTGGATGTCGCCGCCGATCTGCGCCTTCAGGGCCTCCAGCCGATCGCGACGGCGGGCGGCGAGTACCAGGGCCTCGCCCCGAGCCGCGCACTGGCGGGCGAATTCGGCACCCAGACCGGCGGAGGCGCCGGTAATCAGGGTGACCGGCCGGGTCATGGCTTCAATGAAGCCTTGACGATCTTGCCGGGCGTCCGCGGCGGCTCGCCCTTCGGCAGGGCATCGACATGCTCCATGCCTTCGATGACCTCGCCCCAGACCGTGTACTGGCCGTCCAGGAAGCGGCATTCGTCGAAGCAGATGAAGAACTGGCTGTTGGCGCTGTCGGGATCGTTCGCTCGCGCCATCGAGGCGGTCCCTCTGACATGCGGCTCACGGCTGAATTCGGCCTTGAGGTTGGGCCTTTGGGAGCCACCCATGCCGGTCCCGGTGGGGTCGCCGCCCTGCGCCATGAAGCCGTCGATGACCCGATGGAAGACGACATTGTCGTAAAAGCCTTCCTCGGCGAGGTCGCGGATCCGCTCCACATGGCCGGGAGCAAGATCCGGCCGAAGTCTGATGACGACGTCGCCGCCATTGTCGAGGTTAAGGACCAGGGTGTTCAGTTCGCCGGCCATCGTCGTCTCCTGGAAGGGTGGGTTTGCGTCGGGCGCGGATTAGGCCGCGACCGGCGGCTGCGCCACCCCCTATCGAACGGGCACGAGCGGCGCTTGGCCTGATTGCGGTGGGCATTGCGGGCAGCGACCACACACAATAGGAAGCGGCTGGTTCAGCGTTCGGGCGGGAAAGGCGAGATGAGCGACAGCGAACTCGAAACCGCCGAAGGTATCACGGCCACCGAGGACCGGCTCGACGAGGACGATCGGCTGAAGCCCGAATTCGTCAGCGCCGTCATGGAGCGGGTGGAAGCGGGCGACGACGATGGCGCGCGCGCTCTGGTGGAGCCGCTTCATCCGGCCGACATCGCGGATCTGCTCGAATTGGTGGACCGTGACGATCGGCGGGCGCTCGCCAAGGCGCTTTCCGGAATCCTCGACGGCGACGTCCTCGCCGAGATGAACGACTGGGTTCGCGAAGAGCTGATCGACGCGCTCGAACCGCACGAGGTCGCCGAGATCGCCGGTGAGCTGGAAACCGACGATGCGGTCGCGATCATCGAGGACATGGAGGAAGAGGATCAGCGCGCGGTGCTTCGCGCGCTCGATCCCGACGACCGCGCTGCCATCGAGGAAGCACTCTCTTATCCCGAGGAGTCCGCCGGCCGGCTGATGCGCCGCGATGCCGTTGCCGTCCCCGAGCACTGGACCGTCGGGCAGGTCATCGACTTTCTTCGTGCCGGCGACGAGATGGCGACCGATTTCTGGGAGGTGTTCGTCGTCGATCCGGCCCACCGGCCGGTGGGCACGTGCTTGTTGTCCTGGATCCTTCGGACCCCGCGGCGGATTCCGATCGCCGACGTCATGAAGCGGGAGCAGACCCTGCTTCCGGTCGACATGGACCAGGAAGAGGTCGCCCTCCGCTTCCAGAAATATGCGCTCATCTCCGCTGCCGTGACCGATCAGGGCGGCCGGCTTGTCGGAATGATCACGGCCGACGACGTCGTTCATATCGTCCAGGAGGAAGCGAGCGAGGACGCCTTGCTTTTGTCCGGCGCCGGCGTCGAAGGCGACATCAACGAGCCGGTTCGAGACAGTTACAAGGCGCGAGTCCGCTGGCTGATGGCCAATCTCGTCACCGCACTCGTCGCCTCGTCGATCATCGCCCTGTTCGGCGCCGCGATCGAGGAGATGGTGGCACTGGCCGTGCTGATGCCGATCGTCGCTTCGATCGGCGGCAATGCCGGCACCCAGACGATGGCCGTTTCGGTGCGCGCCTTGGCGATGAATCAGCTGACCCGGTCCAACACCTGGCGGACGATTGTCCGCGAAATTTCGGTGGCGCTGCTCAATGGCCTCACCATCGCCGCCATGCTCGGGATCGGGGCCGGGCTGATCTTCGGCAATGCGCAGCTCGGCGCGGTGATCGCCGCGGCCATGCTGATCAACATCATCCTCGCCGGCCTGTCCGGCGTGGTCGTGCCCGTGGTGCTCGAGCGAAGCGGCCAGGATCCGGCCGTTTCCTCGTCCGTCTTCGTGACGATGATCACCGATTCCATGGGCTTCCTCATCTTCCTGGGCCTTGCCGTCGCCACAGGACTTGCCGGCTAACTACTTGAACCCGAACGATGTCCTCGGCATGAGTCGAGTCATGGCGCAACTCCACATCAGCAAGGTCGCGGTCGGCTGCGCCAGCGTCGATGCGCTGCAGCGCCGACAGCTTTCGCGGCTTCAGGAAGGCTTCGTCCCGATCACGACGCGCTTTCGGCCGAAACGCGCCGATGAACTCGTCGGTGGCTCGATCTTCTGGATCGTCAAGCACCGGATCACGGTCCGCCAGACCATAATTGGCTTTGTCGACAGTCCGGAGCGGCGCACGATCATCCGGCTCGACCCCGAGCTGGTTCGGGTTCGCGCCCTGCCGAAGCGCGCCCACCAGGGCTGGCGTTATCTCGCTCCCGCCGACGCGCCGCCGGACCTGGAAGATGGGAACGACGGGATCACGTTGCTGCCGCCCGTGCTGGCCGAGCAGCTTGCCATGCTAGCGTTGATTTGACCCGCAGCTGACCTGGCCCGCGCCGGGCCCTCTCACGTTACAGGATGGGCGACCGGAAATCGCGACATTGCCCAATCCCATCGCGCTGACATTGGCCTCGCGCGAAACCGCGAGGGCGACGGTGCCGAGCGTGTTGGTGACGATATTCGCGCTCTCGGTGCGAAGGCCAGCGCCGTCGAGATCGCCCGTCCCATCCACGGTAGCGCGCAAGGTTTCGGCGGTGCCGGCGACTTCCATCCGGCCGGAACCGAGCAAACCGAGGGACAAGGCGTCGGCGGCGATATTGGTCGCCCTGAGCCGACCGCTGCCCTGGACGGTGAGCTCGACCCGAAGCCCTTCGGCGCGGTCGACATCGAGAGTTCCCGGGCCGATCAGCCGCGCGGAGCGAAGGGTCCGAGCCGTGAGCTCGATCGTGACCGGCCCAGCCTGCACGGCATTGCCGCTGCGCTCACCGGTGCGATCGCGGCGGATCCGGAGCGTCTGTCCTGTCACGTCCATCGCCAGCCGCTCGAGCGCCTCGTTGCTGCCCGACGCCCGGGCCGTGGTGGAGCGGCCGCTGGTGACGCGCACGATGTAGGGGCCCTCAACGATGATTCGATCGAAGTCCGTTACGGAATAACTGCGTTCGGCCGCCGCTGCGGGCGACGCCCAGGCGGCCGCCAGCGCGACAATGGCGAGAATGGTCCGGTTCATGGCGGAACCATGCCCGCAAATGGGTTAACGGTCGATAAGCGACGACGTCACGCTTCGCAGTGAACGTCGCCGGAGCCCATCTTGCGAACGCTGCAGCGGGCCGGGCCCGCAACATTGACGTCGCCCGAGCCCATCACCGTGACCGAGGCTGCCTCGCTGGCCCGGAGCCGGACATCGCCGGACCCGACGACCGAAACCTCGGCGTTGCGGCTTTCGACGCCGCCAAGATCGATATCACCGGAACCGGCGATGCTGATGTCGGTCGACTGCGCCTGCCCGCCGCTGGCCCGAATATTGCCGGAGCCGGCGACTGCGAAACGGCCGTCCTGGACGCGCAGGGAAGCGATCTCGATATTGCCCGATCCGCCGATCGCCGCTTCGAAGCGCGAACCCTGAACATTGTCGATGCGCATGTCGCCCGAGCCGCCGATCGAGGCCTTCGTCAGTGCCGGAAGGGTGACGTAGACGGTCACGGCGTGGCGCCGGCCCCTCCACCCGGTGTGGTCCTTGGTGCCGATGCGAAGCTCGCTGCCGCGCGTGGAGATCTCGAGATCCGCCAGCTCCCGCTCGTCGCCTTCCGCTCGCACCGATGGAGCGCCGCCGACGGTGACGACGACATTGTGATGGCCGCCAAGGGCGACGGAATCGAAGCTTCCGACCTGGAAACTACGCTCGGTGCCGGCTCCGCTGGCCTCAGCGGATTCCCCCTTTTGCGCGTCGGCCGCGTTACAGGCGGTCAGGATAATGGCTGAAACGAGGGCGATCGCAGAACGCATCGTCATTCTCCATCTGTGTTATGTGCATAATACACATCGGAGCGCCACGCGCAACAAAAAAGGCGGCCAGAGGCCGCCTTCTTCGTTTGCCGATCAGGACGAAGCTCAGGCTTCGACCTTCACCTTGTGATGGATCACGGCCGCCTTGTTGAGGATCTCGAGCAGCTTCTCGAGTGCAGCCTTCTCGTCGATCTCCTCCATCGCGCCGAGCTCACGGGCCAGGCGGGTGGAGGCAGCCTCGAAGATCTGCCGTTCGGAATAGCTCTGCTCAGGAGCGTCGTCCGGCCGGAACAGGTCGCGGACCACCTCGGCGATCGATACGAGATCCCCGGAATTGATCTTCGCTTCATATTCCTGGGCACGACGCGACCACATGGTACGCTTGACCTTGGGCTTGCCTTTCAGGGTCGCGAGCGCCTCCTGCATCGTCTTGTCCGAAGACAGCTTGCGCATGCCGACGCTCTCGGCCTTGTTGGTGGGGACCCGGAGCGTCATCTTCTCTTTTTCGAAGCGCAGGACGTAAAGCTCGAGGCTCATGCCCGCGATGTCCGTGCTCTGAAGTTCGATTACACGGCCGACGCCGTGCTTGGGGTAAACGACATAATCGCCAACGTCGAAGCTCAACGCCTTCGTTGCCATCAATTAAAACCTTCCCATGGAAAAGGCCGCACCTAGTCAGAAACAGCTCCGCATCTGCCCCAGTAGACGCAGCTTCCGATTCCGATTGTGCGGCAATTCTCTTGATTACCGTCTGCGGATGCGAAGGCACCCGCTTCGATAGTGGGTCTTATAGCACCAAATCGCGCAGGAATCCACCCTAGTGCCCTCGATCGGCGGCGGCCGCCGAGGGTCAGTCGCCCTCGCCGGGCTCCGGCGAGAAATATTTGTCGAACTTGCCGTCCTCGCCCTTGTGCTCGTCCGCGTCGGCGGGACTGTCCTTCTTGCGGGTGATGTTCGGCCAATCGGCCGAATACGTGGCATTGAGCTCCAGCCACTTCTCGAGCCCGCTTTCGGTGTCGGGAAGGATCGCCTCGGCCGGGCATTCAGGTTCGCAGACACCGCAGTCGATGCATTCGCTCGGGTTGATGACGAGCATGTTCTCGCCTTCATAGAAGCAGTCGACAGGACAGACCTCGACGCAGTCCATATATTTACAGCGAATGCAGGCATCGGTGACGACGTAGGTCATTGCGGCTTCTCTCTCCCCGGCGGCAAACCCCTAGTCTTGGCCGCCTTCGCTCGTCAATTCACAATAGAGGGTGCTGGCTTCGGCGGGAGGCCCGCGGCGCGTCGGCAACCGTTCCACCCGGAGCACCTTCACTTCGCCGCGAAGCGCGAAGCTGAGCACGTCGCCGGGCTTCACCGGCGCATGGGCGCGATCGATGACCCGCCCGCTTATTCGGATCCGGCCCTCCTCGGCGAGCTGCCGGGCAAGGGCCCGACTCCTGGCGATGCGGGCAAACCAGAGAAACTTGTCCAGCCGAAGGGC
>DASTDX010000150.1:0-3621 GCA_035710145.1 Allosphingosinicella sp. | reverse complement strand
ACATCATCGGCACCGATCTGTCGCGTTCCGCCATCGAGCGCGCCCGGGCCGGAAGCTACTCGCAGTTCGAGGTTCAACGGGGTCTGCCGGTGGTGCAGATGATCCGGTGGTTCGACGAGGGCAACGGCGTCTGGGAAGTGTCGCGGGCGCTGAAGGACATGGTCCGCTTCGAGGTTCGAAACATGATTGAGCCGCCGCCGCATCCGGGCAAGTTCGACATCATCCTGTGCCGCAACATCCTGCTGTATTTCACGCCCGAGATGCGGCGGCTGGCCTTCACCCGCCTGGCCGAAGCGATCGCCCCCGACGGCACCCTGATGCTCGGCGCCGGAGAGACCGTGCTTGGGCAGACGGAGCGCTTCGTTTCCGACCCCGACAATCGCGGTCTCTACATTCCCGCCCCGCGCGAGCGGGAAGCGGGCCTGACGCGCAGCCGGGTGGCCTGAACGAGGCTTGACGAACGAGGGCGTTTCAAGCGCTAGTCCGCGGGTGGACGATCTTGTCGACTGCCCTTCGCCGAATTTCGACGAGCGAGATCAGCCCGTCTCGCTGGCGGTGCTTCACTACACCGGCATGAAGTCGGGTGAGGAGGCGCTGGAACGCCTTCGCGATCCGGACGCGAACGTCTCCTGCCATTACCTGATCATGGAGGATGGGCGGGTGGTCCGGATGGTCCCGGAGGAGAAGCGCGCCTGGCATGCCGGCCAGTCCTACTGGCGCGGAATGCACAATGTGAACGGGGCCAGTATCGGCATCGAGATCGTCAACCCGGGCCACGAATTCGGGTACCGCCCCTTTACCCCCGAACAGATGAGTTCGCTCGTTCCCCTGCTCGCGGGGATCGTCGAGCGCCACCAGATCCCGCGCGCGAACGTCGTCGGCCATTCCGACGTCGCTCCCGCGCGCAAGCAGGACCCGGGCGAATTGTTCGACTGGGCGCTGCTGGCCCGTCACCGGCTCGCCGTGGCTCGGCCGACGAAGGGACTGATCGATCCGCACTGGACCGACGGTGGCTTCCTGCTGGCGCTCGAACGTTATGGCTACGACGTCCGCGATGCGATGGCCGCGGTGACCGCCTTTCAGCGGCGGTTCCGCCCGGAGCTGGTCGACGGCGAGATCGAGGGCGAATGCCGAGCGATGCTCCTCAGCCTCCTCCTCGATCGCGAAAGCGGACATCTGCGCTAGACGCGGGTGAGCGCGATGGCCTCGTCATAGGTCTTCGCATGCGCTAGCCGACCGGAATCCGTCCCCAGGCCCGCTTTGCCGAGAAGCTCCATCGGCTGGGGTCGCGCTCCACTGACGATCACCCGAGTCCCCATCGCCTTGGCCTGGGCGACGAACTCGTCGACCGCGGCGGCCCCGCTGCCATCGAGATAAGTCATCGGCTCGAGGCGCAGAATCAGGAAGCGCGGGCTTCGACCTATCCGTTTGAGCGCGTCGAGGAGCGTCCCTGCGGCACCGAAGAACAACGGCCCCGTAACCTGGAACACTTCGACCCCTTCAGGCAGGCTGGCGCGCTGACCGGCGCTGCTGTCCTCGTCGGAATCGGCCTGGCTCTCGACCGCCAGAGTCTCGCTCATCCGGGCGATGAAGATCAGGCTGGCCAAAGTCACGCCGATCAGGATCGCCATGGTGAGGTCGACAAGCACGGTCATCAGGAAGGTGACCAGGAGAACCCCGCGTTCGCCGATCGGCATCCGAAGCAAGGCGAGAAACCGCTCATGTTCGCTCATCCCCCAGGCGACGGCAAACAGGATGGCCGCCAGGGTCGCCATCGGCACCAGGGCCATGAGAGCGCTCCCGGTCAGAGCGAACAGGAGGAGGAACAGAGCGTGAAGGATTCCGGCGACCGGGGTTCGGCCGCCCGAGCGGATGTTGGTGGCAGTGCGGGCGATGGCGCCGGTGGCAGGGAGACCGCCGAACAGCCCGGACGCGAGGTTGGCGACGCCCTGTCCGACGAGCTCCTGGTTGGACCGGTGGCGAAAGCCCGTCATGCCGTCGGCGACGACGCAGGAAAGGAGCGCCTCGATCCCGGCCAGGAAGGCGATCGTGAAGGCCGCAGGCAGCAGCGCTTCGATCCGCGCCAGGCTCAGTTCCGGGATTGCGGGCGCGGGCAAAGCGAAGTTCAGGTCCGGAAATCGATCGCCGATCGTTTCGGTCTGAATGCCCAGCAGCGCCACGACCGCGGAAGCCACCACAATGACGATCAGATAAGCGGGAAGCCTGGGCGCGTATCTGCGCAGCAGCAAAATCAGCGCCAGCGAGCCGGACCCGACGGCGAGGCTGGCGGCCTGCCATGATCCGATCGATTGGGCATAAGCCGTCCAGCGGGCGACGAAATCGGCCGACCCGCCTCCCGCGTCGAGCCCGAGGAAATCCTCGATCTGGCTGGTGGCGATGATCACCGCAATGCCCGCCGTGAACCCGGTCACGACCGGATGCGGGACGAACTTGATCAGCCTTCCAAGTCCCGAATAGCCGGCGACGATGAGGATCAGCCCGGCCATCATCGTCGCCAGCACGAGGCCGTCATAGCCGTGCTCTGCGATGACGTTGAACACCACCACGACGAAGGCGCCAGTGGGCCCGCCGATCTGCACGCGCGACCCGCCGAGCAAAGAAATCAGGAATCCGGCGACGACAGCGGTGATCAGGCCTTTTTCCGGAGAGGCGCCGGACGCCACTGCAAGCGCCATCGCCAGCGGCAGTGCAACGATGGCGACGGTGAGCCCGGCCAAAGCGTCGGCGCGAAAACGCGCTTTATCGTAACCCTCGCGCCACACGGTGAGGATCTTCGGCGTGAAATCGCCGGTTCTGCCTGTCGCCGTGACAGGCTGTGCGGGGCGCGGAGAGTCCATGAGTTACGATCGGTTTCGGGGAGTGTGCCCTTGTCTAGCGGGCCGTCTTCTCCTTGTCAGCTTTCCTGCTCTTGGAGTGAGCGCGTCTCCGCTCTATATGACGAAAGCCAGAGGGTCGGGCGGCCGCCCGTCTTCGCTTCGGCGGAGACTGGAGGAAAGTCCGGGCTCCATGGAACGACGGTGCCGGGTAATGCCCGGCGGGGGTGACCCCAGGGAAAGTGCCACAGAAAGCAATCCGCCGCGCTTAGGTGCGGTAAGGTCGAAAGGGTGCGGTAAGAGCGCACCGCGCCGACGGTAACGCCGGCGGCACGGCAAACCCCACCGGGAGCAAGACCGAATAGGGGCGGCATATGGGCTTCGTTCCAGCTCGTCGCCCGGGTTGGTTGCTTGAGGGACGGAGCAATCCGTCTCCTAGAGGAATGGTCGCCCATCGCTTCGGCTTCGGTCGAAGCGTGGACAGAACCCGGCTTACAGACCCTCTGGCCTTTCTTCCTCCTCCCGTCGCCGAGGCAGAGGCGGGCGGTGAGGCAAGGTACAACGTGGCGAAGCGGGGGTGGTCCTGCCGCCGGGCATTTTCTATGCGGGGATCAATGGCAAAACCGACTCGATCGAACGACTGGGGTTTCCCGCGCTGGCGCGCCTACGGAGCGGCGCGCGAGGCCGAGCCGGTGCGGACCTGCGACCGCCATGGTTGCGAATCGCCGGGTGACCGGCCTGCGCCGAAATCCCCCAACAGCCCCGATCGCTGGTATTTCTGCGAGTC
>DASTDX010000149.1:0-22351 GCA_035710145.1 Allosphingosinicella sp. | reverse complement strand
GGCTTTTGCTGTTCTGGCTTGCCGTCGCCCTCTGGTTGCTGAACGACCGCTGGGGCGCCATCCGGATCTTCGCGCTCGGCGATACCGACGACAATATGCGCATGATGCAGGTCCGCGCCTTGCTCGAAGGGCAAGGCTGGTACGATTTGCGTCAGTATCGGCTCAACCCTCCGATCGGCGCCGACATTCACTGGTCGCGCCTGGTCGATCTGCCGATCGCGGGCCTCAAATTATTGCTCTCGCCTCTGCTCGGCGGGCGCGCCGCCGAAACCTGGGCAGCCGCGCTGGCGCCGATGTTGCCGATGCTGGTCGCGATGGCGGCCGTCGCGGTGACGGCTCGCCGGCTGATAGAAGACAAGGCGTTTGCGATCGCCATCGCTTTGCTCGTCTGCGCCGGCTCGACGCGAAGCATGTGGTCGCCGTTGCGGCTCGATCATCATGGGTGGCAGCTGGCAATGCTCGCGCTCGTCGTCCTGGCACTCACCGATCCGAAACGCGCGCGCGGCGGCGCCCTCCTTGGTGCGGCCACCGCAACATCGCTGACGATCGGCCTTGAGATGCTGCCCTATCTGGCTTTGGCCGGCGGAGCGGCAGTTCTTCGCTGGATCATCGACCGCGACCAGGCGCGTCGGCTCGGCGCTTATGGCGTCGCCCTCGCTGGCGGCTGCTCCCTGGGCTTTCTCCTGTTCGCCTCGGAAGCCAATCGCGCGGCGGTCTGCGACGCGCTGTCGCCGGTCTGGCTGTCGGCGATGGTGTTGGCGGGCGCAATCGCGTTCCTGCTTGCATCGCTGCCAGCGGCTCGATGGCCGGTCCGGCTCGCTGCGGCCGGGCTCGGTGGCGCCCTGCTGGCCGTCGCCTTCGCTTTGGTCTGGCCTGAATGCCTGGGCCGGCCGGAAGGCGCGAGCGCCGAGCTCGAACGGCTCTGGCTGAGCAAGGTGCGCGAGGCGATGCCCGTTTATCGGCACGGAGCCCGCGCCGCAGCCAATATCCTGACCCTGCCGATCGCCGGATTGATCGGCTATGTCCTGATGCTGTGGCGGGAGCGGGGGCGGCCGGAGCGGCTGATCCCCTGGGCAGCGGTCGCCTTGCTTGCCGCGGTCGCCGCTGGCTTGCTCATGTGGCAGACCCGGGCCGCCCCGGCAGCCCAGTTGCTTTCGATTCCCGGCGCGACCGCTTTGGTCTGGCTGGCGATCCGCTGGTTTGCCCGGCAGAAGCTGATGCTGGTCCGGGTGCTCGGAATCTTCGGCGCCTTCCTGATAGTCTCCGGTCTGGCCACCGGCTATTTCAACCATTTCTTCCCGGCGCCGACGCCGGAATCGCGACGCCCGGTGAATCTCGCCAACAATCGCTGCCCGACCATGTCCGCGCTTCGGCCAATCGCGCTCCAGCCGAAGGGGACGGTGCTTACTTTCGTCGATCTGGGTCCGCGCCTAATCACCGTCACCCATCATGACGCGATCACTGGACCCTATCACCGCAATGCCGAGCAGATTCTCGACGTCATGCTCACCTGGCGCGGGGACGCCACCAATGCCCGTCGAACGATAGAGCGCTACCGCATCGATTATGTGCTGATCTGCCCCAATTTGTCGGAATCGACCATCTACCGCGCCGAAGCCCCGAACGGATTCTACGTCCAGCTCGCCCGGGGCCGGGTCCCGGCCTGGCTCGAGCGGGTGGAGCTTCCGAGAGGGTCACCTTACCGGATGTGGCGAGTCAGGGACGCCCGGCCTAGCTGAAGCTGCGCTCGATCCCGTCGATGACGAACTGAGCGGCGAGGGCCGCGAGGATCACGCCGAGCAACCTGGTGATCATCGCCTCCATCTTGTTGCCGAGCAGCCGCATCAGCGGGCCGGCGAGGAGCAGGGCCAGCAGGGTGAGCGCAAGCGTCGCGAACAAGGCGCCGAGAACGAGCAGGGATTGCTCAAGCCCTTCGCTTCGCGCCATCAGGAGCATCACCGAAGCGATCGATCCCGGGCCGGCGATCATCGGTATGGCCATCGGAAAGACCGAGACGTCGTCGGCCTCGCTGGCACTGACCTCCTGAGCGCGATGCTCGCGCCGCTCGGTCCTCT
The DNA here is from genome assembly GCA_035710145.1 of Allosphingosinicella sp. Classification (GTDB taxonomy): domain Bacteria; phylum Pseudomonadota; class Alphaproteobacteria; order Sphingomonadales; family Sphingomonadaceae; genus Allosphingosinicella. The sequence continues at coordinate 20,276 of DASTDX010000149.1, read as the reverse complement.
TCTCGAACACCATGTCGATCGCGATCAGGAACAGCATGATTCCGCCGGCGATCCGAAAGGCGCTCAGCGAGATTCCGAGCGCATCCAGCAGCTCTTCGCCGAGCAAGGCGAAGAACAACAGGATCCCGGCCGCAATCAGGACCGACCGGATCGCCATCGAGCGGCGATGAACCGCTGTCGCATCGTTCGTCAGGCTCGCGAAGATCGGTGCGCAGCCCGGCGGATCGATCACCACCAGGAAGGTAACGAAGGCGGAGATGAAGAGCTCGCTCACAATCCCTCCGGCGGCTTCAGGCCGAAGCGGGCGTGCGCCGCGACGAGGGTGTTGCGCAAGAGGACAGCGATGGTCATCGGACCGACTCCCCCTGGCACCGGCGTGATTGCGCCTGCGACCTGCGACGCGGAGTCGAAATCGACGTCGCCGACGAGCTTGCCCTCCACCCGGTTGATGCCGACGTCGATGACGGCCGCGCCGGGCTTCAGCCACGTACCCTTGACCATGCCGGGGCGGCCGACGGCGGCGACGACGATGTCGGCGCGACGGACTATGTCGGCCAGGTTCCGGGTTCGGCTATGGGCGATGGTGACCGTGCAGCTTTCGCGCAACAGCAATTGCGCCATCGGTTTGCCGACGATGTTGGAGCGGCCGATCACCACCGCCTCGAGGCCGGACAAATCGCCGATCCGATCCTTCAGAAGCATCAGGCAGCCCAACGGCGTGCAGGGCACGAGGGCCTCTTCGCCGACGGCGAGCCGGCCCGCATTGAGCGGGTGAAAGCCATCGACGTCCTTGGCCGGATCGACCGCCGCGATTACCATTTTCTCGTCGATCTGGGACGGCAGTGGAAGCTGGACGAGAATGCCGTCGACGCGCTCGTCGGCGTTGAGCCGCTCCACCAGCCCGATCAGATCGGCCTCGCTCGCCGTGTCCGGAAGGCGATGCTCGAAGCTTTCCATTCCCGCGGCGAGCGTCGCCTTGCCTTTGGAGCGGACATAGACCTGGCTGGCCGGGTCCTCGCCAACGAGGACGACGGCGAGCCCCGGCTTGCGTCCCGCGCGAGCGACGAAGGCGGGCACCGCCGCGGCGACACGCTCGCGCAAGCCTGCGGCAAAGGCCTTTCCGTCAATCAAAGCGGCGGCCATGGCGACCTCAATAGCTGGAAAGGGCGATATCCGCGGCGAGTCCGCCGAGCAGGGTTCGAAGCGCGAAGAGAATGAGCAGCACGACCATCGGCGAGAAATCGATGCCACCGAAATCGGGCAGGATTCGCCGGATGGGCCGGTAGAGCGGCTCGGTGAGACGATCGAGCGCGTAGAGGACCTGGCGGACGAAATCGCTGTGCGTGTTGATCACGTTGAAGGCGACCAGCCAGCTAAGGATCGCCTGGACGATGATGATGATCGTCAGCAGCCAAAGCAGCATGTCGATGATCTGGAAGACGGCGAGCAGCATGGTTTCTCCGCGACGGCAATTGGGCCCGACCTGTAGCGAGGGCGCTCAGGCGGGGCAATGCTGGGGGTCGTTCCGCCTAGGGTGCGAAGCGAGGGGGCTCGGCTTCGGCGAGAAGGATCGAGAAATATTCCTGCTCGTCGGTCCATTCGCTGACCACGCCCCAACCGGCCGCACGGAGCAGGATGCGGCTGTCGCGATATCCGTATTTGTGACTGTTCTCGGTGTGGATCGTCGCGCCCGCCGGGAAGGAAAAGGGGTGGCCGGCGACATGAAAGCTGACGTCGCGCATGGCTTCCAGATGCATTTCGATCCGGCTCAGATCGTCGTTCCAGATGGCCCGGTGGCGAAACGCCTCGATCTCTATGTCCCCGTCCAGCTCCTCGTTGATCCGGTGGAGCAGGTTGAGATTGAACTGGGCCGTGACTCCCGCCGCATCGTCATAGGCGCTTACCAGCACATCGACGTCCTTGATCCGGTCCATGCCGATGATCAGCCGCGAGCCCTCGCCCAGGGTCTCCTTCATCGCCCGAAGCAGATCGACGGCGGTCCGAGCGACGAGGTTGCCGATCGTCGAGCCGGGAAAGAATCCGACGTTCGCGAGCCCCGTCACATCCGTGGGTAGATCGATCCGCCGCATGAAGTCGCCCTCGACCGGATGGACAGGAAGTTGCGGGAACTGGGCCTGAAGGGCCTCGGCCGAGACGCGAAGGAAATCGCCGCTGATGTCGATCGGAACGTAGGCCGCCGGCCGGATCGCGCGAATCAGGATCGGAGTCTTGGTCGACGAGCCGGAGCCGAACTCGACCAGCGCCTGGCCCGGTGCGATCGCGGCTGCGAGATCTTCGCCGATCCGCTCCAGCAACCCCATCTCGGTTCGGGTGGGATAATATTCGGGGAGTCGGGTGATCGCCTCGAACAGCTCCGAGCCGCGATGATTGTAGAGCCAGCGGGCCGGCACCGCCGGGATCGGCGCCGCCAGCCCTGTGAGCACGTCGTTGCGGAACTGCGGGTCTGTTTGTGGTCGTCGCTCAAGACCCTCCATCAAAGGTCCTTCGCCAGGCGCAGCCCCGAGAACATCCAGCGCTGATGGGGATAGAAGAAATTGCGGTAGCTGGCGCGCATATGGCCTCGCGGCGTTGCGCACGAACCGCCCCTGAGCACCATCTGCGAGCTCATGAACTTGCCATTATATTCGCCGATCGCGCCCGCGGCCGGCCGGAAACCCGGATAAGGAAGAAAGGCGCTTGCGGTCCAGATCCAGGCATCGCCGAACCATCCCCCGACCCCCGTCGGGCGGACCGCACCGGCGCGGACGAGCTGATTGCCGGCGGCGGGATCGGCCGTGGCCGCCACCGATTCCCACTCGGCCTCGGTCGGCAGTCGGGCGCCCGCCCAGCGAGCGAAAGCATCGGCCTCGTAATAAGAGATGTGGCAGACCGGCTCCGCCGGGTTCAATGCCCGCTCGCCGTCCAGCCCGAAGATGCTCCATCCCGAATCGCCGCGCCGCCAGTAAAGCGGCGCCGCGATCCGGTTTTCATTCACCCATGCCCAGCCGTCGGACAGCCACAGCAACGGATCGGCATAGCCACCGGCCTGGATGAAGTTCACCCACTCCCCGTTCGTGACGAGCCGGTCGGCAAGCGCGTGCGGATGAAGGAAGACCTTGTGTCGCGGACCTTCGCAATCAAACGCGAAGCCCTGGCCGCCCTGGCCGATCTCGACCACTCCGCTTGCCCCTTCGAGCCATCGCACCGGTGGCGGAAGTGCAGCCGGCAAGTCCGGCGTCGGATCCCAGACTGCCGGATTGAGCGGATTTTCGGCGAAGGTAGCGAGCAGGTCCATCAGCATCAGTTCCTGATGCTGCTGCTCGTGATTGATGCCGAGCTCCAGGATGTCGAGAGCGGGCTCCGGCAATTGCGGGATGACTCTCTCGATCGCTTCGTCAACAGCGCGGCGATAGCTCAGCACTTCATCCAGCGACGGCCGGCTCAACATGCCCCGGCGCGGCCGGGCATGCCGTTCCCCCTCGGAATCGTAATAGGAATTGAAGAGATAGGCCCAGCGTTCGTCGCGACACTGACGACCAGGCGTGTAATCGCGTAGGACAAACGTATCGAAGAACCAGCTGGTGTGCGCGAGATGCCATTTCGCGGGCGACGCGTCCGGCATCGGCTGGATGGTGGCATCGGCGTCGGACAAGGGCTCGGCGAGTGCCACGCTGAGGCGCCGCATGTTGCGAAAGCCATCGAGCAGCCTGTCGGCCCGCTTCGGCTTCGTCTGTGTCGCCATAGTCTTGCCTATATCAAGAACCGGGGCAGCTTAGCGAGACCGCGTCGCGCCGGGCTGCCAGAGCGTGTCGCCGCCATCGGCGGAAGCGATCCGCCTGGCCAGAACGAAGAGATGGTCGGAAAGTCGATTGAGATAGACCAAGGCCAGCGGATTGAGCGCCACGACTGCGGTCGCGGCCACCGCCGACCGCTCCGCCCGCCGAACCACCGTCCGGGCAAGGTGAAGATGCGCCGAGCCCTGTCCGCCGCCGGGGAGAATGAAGCTCCGCAGGGCCTCCAGCTCGGCGTTCATTTCGTCGATCTCGCGCTCGAGTCGATCGATCTGATCCTGGACGATCCTGAGCGTCATCTCTCCAGGAGTGAAATCCTCGCCGGGCGTGGCGAGGTCGGCGCCAAGGTCGAACAGCTCGTTCTGGATTCGGGCCAGCTTGGCGCGTGCCTTCGCGTCGACGATTTGGAGCAGGGCCACGCCGATCGTCGAATTGGCCTCGTCCACGTCGCCGACCGCCTGGCTTCGCGGGTGCGCCTTCGAGATCCGCGACCCGTCCGCAAGGCCGGTTTCGCCACCGTCCCCGGTGCGGGTGTAGATCTTGTTGAGCCGGACCAAGGCGCTCAATCGCCGCCGCTGGCCAGCAGCAGCAACACGACCGCGATCAGGATGGCGACCGCCTGGAACATGACGCGCTTGCGCATCAGGTCCTGCGATCGCTGGCCGCTGATGTCCTTTTGCTGGGCCATTCCGATCACGCCCTTGACGAGGACGAACAGGGTGGCACCGGCGGCAAGGACGAGGAGGATGACGAGCAGGGTCTGCATGGGGTTTCTCTAGACGTCCGCCAGCGAATATCCACCCGGCATTTGGCCCATCCGCAACTGCCTGACCAAGGCGGCAGGGTCCATTCCCCCAGCGCGAAGGTCGGCGAGGCTCGGCGCCCCATGGCGCTTGGCGAGACGGCGGCCCTCGGCATCCAACAGCAGAGCATGGTGATGGTAGATCGGGCTCGGCAGATCGAGCGTCGCCTGAAGTAGCCGGTGGACATGGGTCGAAGGCTGGAGATCGCGGCCGCGCACGATGTCGGTGATCTCCTGCGCCGCATCATCCACGGTCACCGCCAGATGATAGCTGGCCGGCGCATCCTTGCGGGCCAGTACGACGTCGCCGAACGACATGGGCTCGGCCACGATTTCTTGCTCCCCCTCGCGCCAGACCAGGGGTCCTGCACGATCGATCGCCCGCTTCATGTCGAGCCGCCAGGCATGCGCCTGTTGCTCGATCCGTTTTGCGCGTTCGTCCGGCGAGAGCCGGCGGCAGGTTCCGGGATAAATGGGTCCGTCGGGGCCATGTGGCGCCGCGGCGCTGGCCGCGATCTCGGCCGCGACCTCCGCCCGAGTACAGAAACAGGGATAGACCAGATGCGCCTGCTTCAGCCGCTCGAGCGCTTCGGCGTAAAGGTCGAGCCGCTCGGACTGGTAGACGATCTCGCCGTCCCATTCGAGGCCGAGCCAGAGCAGGTCAGCAAGGATCGAGTCGACATGCTCGGCTCGCGCGCGGCCCGGATCGATATCCTCGATCCGCAGCAGAAAGGCGCCTCCATGGTCGCGGGCGAGATCGTGAGCCAGTAGCGCGGAATAAGCGTGGCCCACATGCAACCGTCCGGTGGGACTGGGCGCGAAGCGGGTGACTATCTGCATTAGGCGCTTGACCGGGAGTCGCCAGTCATGGTGTCATGTCTCTGTCACGCGATGCAGCGATAGCGTGATCGAACAGGAGAAACGGCCGGACCGTCCGCTTTCTCCCTCGTTCTGAGTGCGACAGGTTCGGGGGCGGCGTTTCGGGAGTTTCTCCAGAAACGGGAGCTTTGCGAGCTTTGTATCATCCCGATCTCCTCAGGCATCCCGAAAGCTGCCCGGCGCTGGTCCTGAACGCGGATTACACGCCGCTCAGTTATTATCCCTTGAGCCTGTGGCCCTGGCAGACCGCCGTCAAGGCGGTCTTTTTGGAGCGGGTGGACATCGTCGCGCAATATCAGCGCAAGGTGCACAGCCCGAGCTTCGAGATGAGCCTTCCCAGCGTGATCGCGCTTCGCCAGTATGTCCGGCCGAGCGAATATCCCGCCTTCACCCGGTTCAACCTTTTCCTTCGCGACCGCTTCTCCTGCCAATATTGCGGCGGGCTGCTGGAGCTGACCTTCGATCACGTGATCCCGCGCGCTCAGGGCGGCCGGACGACCTGGGAGAATGTCGCCACCGCCTGCGCCCCCTGCAACCTGCGCAAGGGCGGCCGGACTCCGAAGGAAGCGCACATGCACATCCAGCGTTATCCTTTCCGTCCGACCAGCTGGCAGCTTCAGGAACATGGCCGAAGCTTTCCGCCCAACTACCTCCACGACAGCTGGCGCGACTATCTCTACTGGGACATCGAGTTGGACGCCTGACGGTCGTCAACGCGCCTCCCGATCACGCCGTTTCAGGGCCGCCGTCCCCGGGTCGGTGCGTGGAAGTCGGGATCCTTGTCCTTCACCCAGGAAAGGAACCTCGCGATCCCCGGATGAGCACGCAAGGCGGTGGCGTCGGCATAGCCCCGCTGCAGCGCCTTGTTGTCCAGCTCGGCATGAATCGTCCGGTGGCACACGGGATGGACCGGGACCGTCTCTCGGCCGCCCCGACTTTTCGGCACGGGGTGATGCCATTCGACCCGCCGCCCCAGAGGCCGATCGCACAGGAAGCAGGCCTGAGCCTCGCTCATCGCCGGAGCCAGTGCCTTCGCAGGAACCACGCGAGCACGACCGCTGCGACCAGGACGCAGAAGCCGACGACGCCCCAGAAGGCCCAGGGCTCGCGGGCGTAAGGAATGCCCTCGACATTCATTCCAAGCAGTCCGGTGATGAAGGTCAGGGGCAGGAATATGAAGGCGACGATGGCGATGACGAGCGCGCGCTGATCCACCTGCTCGGCCCGAAGATCCGTCAGCTGCTCGTGAAGCAGGGCCGCCCGCTCGCGGACCGCTTCGAGCTCTTCGGCCATCCGGGCGAAGCGGTCTGCCGCCTCGTTTATATGCAGCCGATCCTCCTCCTCCAGCCAGTCCACGTCCATGGCGGCCAGGGTGTTGAGAGCGTCCCGGTCAGGGGCGACGAACCGGCGAAAGGCGATCGCCTCGGACCTGATCTCGGCGATCGAGGTGCGAAGCTTGTAGATGCTGCCTGTCTCGATCGCGCTCTCGCAATCGTCGAGCTTGTCGCCGAGCAAGGCGACCTGCGGGTCGAGCTGGTGGCTGATCTCGCGGGCGAACGCGGCAACGAGATCGCCGGGATCGAGAATCTTCCCGGACTCGGCCAGGCCGGCGACCGCATTCGTCGCGGTCAGGAAGCGGCGGCTCAAGGAGATAACGCGGTTACGCCTCACCCACAGGCGGATCGAGACGAGACGGTCAGAATCCGGCGTCTCGGTCTCGCCGGGGCCGCGCAGATTGACGATCGCGCCGTCCTCGATCCGGTCGCAGCGCGGCCGGGTCTCGGTGGCGACCAGAGCACCGGCGGCGATGTCGGGTATATCCTGCTGGTTGCGGATGATGGCGAAATCGCCGTCGTCGCGGCCCTCGAGGTGGATCCAGAGGAATCCGGGGCCCTGATATTGTGTGGCCTCCTCGACCGTGAGCCGTCGGACCGGCCCGTCGTTGATGAGGAGCGCGCCCTCCATCAGAGCCCGGCGAGGAACGCCTTCACCGCCGGGCCAACGTCGTCCCGCTTCAGGGCCAGCGCGAGATTGGCGATGACGAATCCGGTCTTGTCGCCGCAATCATGGCGCTCGCCATCGAACGTGACCCCATGGAAGGGCTGGGTTCCGATCAGGGCAGCCATCGCATCGGTGAGCTGGATCTCGCCACCGGCACCTTTTTCCTGGCCCGCGAGCACCTGCATGACCTCCGGCTGAAGGATGTAGCGGCCGACGACGGCCAGGTTCGACGGCGCGTCTTCCGGGCGGGGCTTCTCGACCAGACCCCTTACTTCGGTCAGCCGGCCATCGCGTTCGCCCGGCGTGATGATGCCGTAACTGGCGGTTCGCTCGGCCGGCACCTCCTGGGCGCAAATGATGTTGCCGCCGACCTTTTCATAGGCTGCGACCATCTGGGCGAGACAGCCTGGCCGACCGTACATCAGATCGTCGGGAAGAAGGACAGCGAAGGGCTCGTCGCCGACGATCTCGCGCGCGCACCAGACGGCATGGCCCAGGCCGAGGGGCTGCTGCTGACGCACGGAAACCACCGATCCGGCCGGAAGTCTCGTTATCTCGAGCGGCTCGAGCGACTTGCCGCGCGCCGTCATCGTCGCCTCGAGCTCGAAAGCGATGTCGAAATGGTCCTCGAGCGCGTCCTTGCCGCGGCCGGTGACGAAGATCATCTGTTCGATCCCGGCCTCGCGCGCCTCGTCGACGGCATATTGGATGAGCGGCCGATCGACGACCGTCAGCATTTCCTTCGGAATCGCCTTGGTGGCGGGTAGGAAGCGCGTGCCGAGGCCGGCCACGGGGAAGACAGCCTTGCGTACAGGTTTCATTCGGGATCGTCGTCCTCGGCGTCGGGAACGGGAACATCGCCGGGCGGCAGGTCGAAGCGGTCATCCTGGCGCTCTTCCGACCGGCGAAGTAGCTCGTCGACCCGCTCCGGACGGGCGATCGGCGGGGGCGTGAGCATCTGTTCGGTGGTCAGCGGCCCTCGGGCCATCGCTGGAGCGGGGGGCGCCGGCTGGCCGGGAGGCGGTTCAAGCGGCTCGCGAAGCCCGCAGCCGGCGACTGAGAACGAGGCGACGAGGGCGCCGGCGAAGGCAAACAAGGGCGCGCGCTTCATTCGTCCATCCCCAGGGCCCGTCTTGCTGCCTCGATCTTGCGCTTCACCGTGGAGGGCGCGGTGCCGCCGTAACTGGTCCGGCTCTTAACCGACGAGTCGAGCGAAAGCACGGTGAAAACAGAAGGATCGAGCCGCGAGTCGACCTCCTGGAGGGCCTCGGGAGGAAGGTCCCACAACGGGAGCCCGCGCTCATCGGCCAGGCGGACGGCCCGGCCGGTGATGTGATGCGCCTCACGGAACGGCACCCCGGCGGAGCGCACCAGCCAGTCGGCAAGATCGGTCGCCGTGGGATGGCCGGCCTGGGCGGCCGAGCGCATGCGATCGGAATCGAACCGGCTCGTCTCGACCATTCCGGTCATCGCGGCGAGCGACAGGATGAGCAGATCGTGCGCCTCGAACACGGGCGGTTTGTCGTCCTGCATGTCCTTCGAATAAGCGAGCGGCAGCCCTTTCATCGTCATCACCAGGGCGACCATGGCTCCGGCGATCCGCCCGCTATGCCCGCGCACGAGTTCGGCCGCGTCGGGATTGCGCTTCTGCGGCATGATCGACGAGCCGGTCGAGAAACTGTCGGAAAGCGCGACGAACCCGAACGGCTGACTTGCCCAGAGGATGAACTCCTCGGCCAGGCGGGACAGATGAAGCGCGCATTGGGTTGCAGCCATCAGATAATCGAGGGCGAAGTCGCGGTCCGATACGCCGTCCAGCGAGTTCGCGGTTGGACGGTCGAAATCCAGCGCCAGAGCGACCGCTTCCCGGTCGATCGGGAACGACGTGCCGGCCAATGCGGCGGAACCGAGCGGGCACTCGTTCATCCGCTTGCGGGCGTCGGCAAAGCGCGAGCGGTCGCGGCGAAGCATTTCGTAATAAGCCATCAGGTGATGGCCGAGCGTCACCGGCTGTGCCGCCTGCAAATGGGTGAAACCGGGCATGACCGACCCGACATGCTCCTCGGCGCGCGACACCAGGGCCCGTTGCAGCGCCATCAAGGCGGAATCCGCGATGTCGATCGAATCGCGGACCCAAAGCCGGAAATCGGTGGCGACCTGATCATTGCGCGAACGCGCGGTGTGAAGTCGCCCGGCGGCTGCCCCGATCAACTCGCCGAGGCGATGCTCGACATGCATGTGGATGTCCTCGAGCGCGGCATCCTCGGGCACGCCATCGGCCTCATATTCATCGGCGATGCGGTCGAGACCCTCCTCGATCGAGTCGGCGTCGTCCTGCGGGACGATGCCGGCGGCGGCGAGCATCGCGATATGGGCCCGCGAGGCATTGATGTCCTGGCGCCACAGCCGCTTGTCGAAGGAGATGGAGGCATTTATCTCGCGCATCAGCGCGGAAGGTCCTTCCGCGAACCGTCCGCCCCACATCGCGTTGGAGTCCTGATCCTTGCGGCTGTCGATCACCCTTCTCCCTGGCCTCGTCCTCGGCCTCATCCTGGCCGGATGCGATAGGCAAAAGGCGGATGGCCCGCAAGGCGAGGTACCCGGCGCCGTCGTCGCCGATCCGTCGAACAATGTCGCCGCCGCCAGCTATCCGACCGGCCGGCTCGATCGGTCCCATGCTGGCACTCCGGCGCCCGACGTAACGTTCGAGGATCCCTCCGGCCGGCCGGCACGAATGGCGGATTTCCGTGGCCGGCCCGTGCTGGTCAATCTGTGGGCCACCTGGTGCGCCCCCTGCGTCGTCGAGATGCCGTCCCTGGAAGCTCTGGCCGCCCGGGAGGGCGACTCGCTCGTCGTCCTCGCCCTCAGCCAGGATTTTGGTGGCCGGCAGAAAGTGACCGACTTCTTCCAGCGCCATCGCTTCGTGGAGCTTGAAGCCTATCTCGACGGCAACATGGCCTTCATGACCGCGCTTCGGATCGACACCTTGCCGACGACGATCCTCTACAACGCCGAGGGCGAGGAAGTCTGGCGGATGACCGGCCTTGCCGATTGGGAAAGCGATCGTGCCGCCCGCTTGTTGGACGAGGCGGAGACGGGCTAGACCGAACTTCCGGCGCTGCCTTGCGCCGGGCTCGCCAGGCCCCGTGCGAACAGCCGCCCATCGATGAAGGCAAGGCCCAGGGCAATCATCGCCATGCCGAAGAAATGGCGAAGTGCGAGCATTTCGCCGAGCAGTACGGCGCCCAGCAGGATAGCCGTCACTGGTATCAGGAACGTCACCAGGATGGCGTTGGTCGCGCCCGCGGAATCGATCAGCCGGAAATAGAGAATGTAAGCGAGCGCCGTGCAGAATGTGGCCAGAGCGAGGATCGCCAGCCAGGCATTGGTGCTTGCTGCGGCGGCCGACTCCCAGGGTTGTTCGAACAGGAACGCTACCGGAAGCATGATCAGGACCGAGGCGCACAGCTGCCCCGCGGCTACCGTGATCGGCGGCACGTCCATTCGGCGGAAGCGCCGGGCGTGGACCCCTGCCACGGCATAACACAGGGTTGCCCCCAGGCACGCGATCTGGGCGAGCAGGCCGGCGCCGCCAAGCTCGAAAAGCAGGTCTCCGCCGATCATCGCCGCCACTCCGGCAAAGCCGATCGTCACGCCAGCGATCTTGAGCGGCGTGGCCCGCTCGTCTTCGGTGAAGAGATGGGCGGCGAGCACCGCCCAGAGCGGTGTCGTTGCGTTGAGGATCGAGGCGAGACCGATGGCGATATGCTGCTGCCCCCAGGCGAAGAGCGAAAAGGGGATCGCGTTGTTGACCAGGGCCAGGACGAGAAAGGGAACGGCCGTCCTCCCAGCGAAGGGAAACGGCCGACCGGTCGCCTTCAGCACGAGGAGCAGGACCAAGGCGGCGATCGCGACCCGCCCCAGCACCAGGGTGAACGGCGGCAGTTCCCGAACCGACACTTCGATGAACAGGAACGAGCCGCCCCAGAGCACGGAAAGCAAGACGAGGATAATCCACTCGCGCCCGCCCATTCGGATGTTGATGCCGCCGGTCATTTCGCCAGCCATAATCGCTTGTCGCGCCCGCGCCTCGCGAAACATGCGTTCAAAGCCATAAGCCTTGCTTATGACCGATCCTCAATGCTGACCGGCGATCGAACTGGCGCGGCGGTTCAGTCCCGCAATAATTCGTTGATCCCGGTCTTGGACCGCGTCCTGGCGTCGACCCGCTTGACGATTACGGCGCAGGCCAGGCTCGGCCCGCCATCCTTCGCCGGGAGCGCGCCGGGGACGACGACGGAATAGCTCGGCACGCGGCCGATGAAGATTTCACCCGATGCCCGGTCGACGATCTTCGTCGAGGCCCCGATGAACACGCCCATGGACAGGACGGCGCCCTGTTCGACGACGACGCCCTCGGCCACCTCGGAGCGGGCGCCGATGAAGCAATCGTCCTCGATGATCACCGGCCCCGCCTGCAGGGGTTCGAGCACTCCGCCGATTCCGGTGCCGCCCGATATGTGAACGTTGCGGCCGATCTGGGCACAGCTCCCGACCGTCGCCCAGGTGTCGACCATCGTCCCTTCGCCGACATAGGCACCGATGTTGACGAAGCTGGGCATCAGCACCGCTCCGGGGGCGACGAAGGCTCCGCGGCGGACGATGGCCCCTGGCACGGCGCGAAAGCCGGCCGCCGCGAAATTGCTCTCGCTCCAGCCGACGAACTTGGACGGCACCTTGTCCCACCAGGTCGCCCCGCCCGGGCCACCGACGATCGTCTCCATCGGGTTGAGACGGAACGAGAGCAAGACCGCCTTCTTCAGCCATTGATTGACGCGCCAGCCGTCCGTGCTCTTTTCTGCGACACGCGCCTGGCCGGAATCGAGCAGGGAGATCGCCGCCTCGACCGCGCCGCGGATCTCGCCTTTGGTGGTTGCGGAGACCGCATCCCTGTCTTCCCAGGCCTCGTCGATCGCCCGCTGCAGATCGGTCATTGCACCGTCTCCTCAAGTATCTCGCTGAGCCACGGCCCGAGATCGCCAACGACATGGTCGATGAAGGCCGGATCAAAGTCGTGGCTGCCTTTTTCCGAGCCATTGTCCAGCCAGACGGTCGTCATCCCGATCTTCTTGGCCGGCACCAGGTTGCGGGCCATGTCGTCCACGAACAAGGCCCTTTCGGGATCGATTCCATGCACGGAGCAAATCGCGGCATAGCTGCGTGGATCGGGCTTGGGCACATAACCCATCGCGTGAATGTCGTGCATCCCGTCGAAGGCGTTCGCAAGCCCAAGCCGCTCGAGCACCCGCCGCGCATAGACTTCGTCGGCGTTGGTGAAGACGAACTTGCGTCCCGGTAGCCGGTCGAGCGCCTGGACCAATGCGGGGTCGGCGGTCAGCCGGGCGAGGTCGATGTCGTGGACGAAATCGAGGAAGTCGCGCGGATCCACGCCATGGGTTCGCATCAGCCCGGCAAGGGTGGTACCATGTTCGAGGAAATGCTGCTTCTGGACCCGGCGCGCCTCGTCCGCACCGCAGCCGAGCAGTCGCTGGATATACTCCCCCATGCGGACGTCGATCAGCGCGAACAGATTATTCGAGGCCGGATACAGGCTGTTGTCCAGGTCGAATATCCAGCTTTCGACATGGGCGAGCTCGCTTTTCATGGGGCGTCCCGTAGCGCAGCCGCACCGCTTCAGCAAAATGAAAGGTTGGTTCCGGCATGTAACGGAAAAATAACCAGAAATCTGCAAGAGGTGTGACTGAGGCGTTATGGCGATCGGCAGCAGCAAGGCACGTCTGATCCTTTCCGTGGGCGTCGCGGCCCTGGTCCTGGCCGGCTGTGGCGGTGGTGGTGGCAGCGTCCGCCCCGAACCAATCCAGGCCCCGCCACCGGCCCCGCCGCCTCCACCACCGCCGCCACCTCCCCCGCCACCGCCGCCGCCGCCGCCGGCGTCGGCCGGGATCAACTACAACGACACGGAATATCAGCGCTCCAACGGCGCGACCTCGTCAGGCGCCATCCACGCCTGGAATGTCGGCGGAACCGGTCGCGGGATCGACGTCGCGGTCGTCGATAGCGGCATCAATCCCAATCTCGCCGAGTTCAGCGGCCGGATTCACCCGGCGAGCCAGGACATCGTCGGGAACCGCGGAGTCTCCGACACCGAGGGCCACGGGACGGCCGTCTCCGGCGTGATCGCCTCCAATCGCAACGGCAGCGGCGCAATGGGCGTCGCCTTCGAGTCGCGGATCCTGTCGCTGAACACCTCCGATCCCAATGACTGCACGCCGGACGACGGCTGCAAGCATTCCAGCACGGCCATCGCTCAGGCGATCGACATTGCCCGGGTGAACGGCGCCCGGATCATCAACATTTCCCTGGGAGGCGATGGCGTCGGCTCGCTGACCCTGGCAGCCGTGCGCCGCGCCGTTTCCGCGGGCATGGTCATCGTCATTTCCGCCGGTAACGAGAGTGAACTCAGTCCCAGTGGAATGGCGTTGGGAATCGCCGACCAGGCGGGCAGCGGGCAGGTCATCATCGCCGGCGCGATGGACGCCACCCGCAACATGGCGGACTTCTCGAACCTAGCCGGTTCCGGGGCCGCTCATTATCTGGTGGCTCTGGGCGCGCGGGTTCGGACGATCGACGAGCAGGGCACCGCGACCTTGTGGAGCGGCACCTCCTTCTCCGCGCCGGTCGTCAGCGGCGCTGCCGCCTTACTCGCCAGCGCCTTCCCAAATCTCACCGGCCGGGAGATCGTTCAGCTGCTGCTGACGACAGCCGACGATGCCGGCGCCGCCGGCCGGGATTCGACCTTCGGCAACGGCATCCTCAACATCGAACGTGCCTTCTCGCCCCAAGGGCAAACGGCCATGGCCGGGAGCGCGACACCGACCGGGGAGGTCGGCGGCGACGGCTCCGACGCGATGGGTGACGCGACTCCGGAGATGACCGGGGCCATCATCCTGGATGGCTATTCGCGCGCTTATGCGGTCGATTTCGCCAACCTGCTCAATCGCGCCCCGCAGCAGCGGCCGCTGGCCCAGTCTCTTCAGACCGATCTTTCCACCGGCTTTGCCGCGGCGGGCGGGACGATGGTGTCGGTAACGATGCGTCGCAACCTGCAGGGCCAGCCGCAAATCGGGCTCGCCCAGACCGGGATGAGCTACGAGGATGCCCGCGCCGCCCGCGCCATTGCCGGTTTCGCGCTCAGCCGAGTCACTCCAACTACTGCCGTCGCCTTGGGATTTTCCGAAAGCGGCCGCACCCTGCAGCAGCGCCTCGCCAACCACGGCGGAACCCCCTTCCTGATCGCCCGCGATCCATTGGCCCGGACGGGTTTCCATGGCGACGGAACGACCAGCCTGGGTGTTCGCCACGATCTCGGACCGGTTGCACTGACGGTGACCGGCGAACGTGGCCAGGTCCAGCGCGATGGGCCGAGCCGAAACCTCGATCGGCCTTCTTATGCCTTGTCCACGGTCACGGCCGACCGCCGGATCGGCGCCGCCGATCTCGCCGTGGGTGTGTCGCGACTGGTCGAAGAAGAAACCGTGCTCGGCGGCCGCTTCGGCTTCGCGCCCGGCGGCTCGACCAGCTATTTCGTCGACGCCTCGGCGGCCTACGATCTCGGATCGAATTGGGGCGCCGGCGCCAGCTATCGCCGCGGCTGGACCCGAATGCCGGGAACCGGCGGACTGGTCAGCAATGGCGGCCTCTCGACCGATGCCTGGGCGCTGGACCTGTTCCGCCGCGACGCCTTCGCCAGCGGCGACCGCCTCGCCTTCCGGATCGCCCAGCCCCTTCGGGTTCGCTCCGGCGGCTACATGCTGAACGTGCCGGTGTCCTACGATTATTCCACTTTGACGGTCGGCTACGACCTGCGCCGGTTCAATCTGGCGCCGACCGGCCGTGAGGTGGATTTCGAGGCGGCTTACGGCCTCGGCCTGTTCGGCGGCGCCGGCTATCTCAGCGCCAACGCTTACTGGCGGCTCGAACCCGGCCATATCGAGGCGGCGCGGAGCGACAAGGGCGCTGCACTTCGCTTCTCGCTGGGATTCTAGCCCAATTGTGCCCGTGGGTCGCTAGACGGTGAAGCTCTCACCGCAGCCGCACGCGCCCTTGGCATTGGGGTTTTCGAAGACGAAGCCGGCGGCGAAATCGTCTTCCCGCCAGTCCATCACGCTGCCGACGAGATAGAGTACCGACGGCCCGTCGATGTAGAAGGTGCCGCCAGGCGTAACGATCTTCTCGTCGAACTTCTGCTCATCGCTGACATAATCGACCGAATAGGCGAGACCCGAGCAGCCGCGGCGCGGAGTCGAGAGCTTGACCCCGATCGCGCCCTGCGGGGCTTTGGCCATGAGATCGGCAATCCGCGCCTCGGCGGCGGGCGTGAGGGTCACGGCTTGCGGTCGGACTCGCGTCTTGGTCTCGGAATTCATAGCATTCCCAATTCGAGCTTCGCTTCGTCGCTCATCTTCTGCGGATCCCACGGCGGATCCCAGACTAGTTCCACCTCGGCATCGCCAACCCCGGGTACGGCGCCGACCCTGAGCTCGACCTCACCTGGCATCGACTCCGCTACCGGGCAATGCGGCGTCGTCAGGGTCATTTTCACGCGCGCATGATGTTCCGGCGTGATCTCGACATCGTAGATCAGCCCGAGATCGTAGATGTTGACCGGTATCTCGGGGTCGTAAATCTCCTTCAGCGCTTCGATCACCTGTTCGTAAAGGTCGCCGCCCGGCTCGACCGGGGCGGGCTCGGCCGGCCTCGGCTGCTGGGCAAGGAAACCATCGAGATAGTCGCGCTTTCGAGCGAAGGTTTCGGCGGCACTGGACGTCTCAACGGCATCGGTCACGCGCGCCTTCGGCGGCGGCGTGACGCCGTCCACTTCCTCGGTCTCGATCTTCCTCTGCTCGTTCACCACTGATCCCTATCCGAATATTCGTGTCACGCGTTCGATTCCGTGCACCAGCGCCTCGACGTCCCGACGCCCGTTGTAGACGCCGAAGCTCGCCCGGGCCGTCGAATCGACGCCCAGTCTAGCCATCAGCGGCTGGGCACAATGATGGCCGGCGCGGATCGCCACCTTGCTCTCGTCCAATATGGTGCCGACGTCGTGAGGATGCACCCCCTCGACGGCGAAGCTGACAATGCCGGCGCTGTCTCCCGGGCCGAACAATCGGACCGAGTTCAGCGAAGAAAGCGCCTCCCGCGTCTCGCGCACCAGGGCCGCTTCATGAGCGGCGATCCGGTCGAGGCCGATCGCGGCAACGTAATCAATCGCGGCATGGAGACCGATCACTCCGACGACGTGGGGCGTACCTGCCTCGAAGCGCGCGGGCGGCGGGGCATAAGTGGTGCGCTCGAACGTCACCTTGTCGATCATCGCTCCTCCACCCTGCCACGGAGGCATGGCTTCGAGGATCCGGCGGCGCGACCAGAGAACGCCGATACCGGTCGGCCCGTAAAGCTTGTGTCCCGAAAAGACGTAGAAGTCGCAATCGAGAGCGGCGACATCGACCGGCATTCGCGGCACCGCCTGACAGCCGTCCAGAAGCAGCAGCGCCCCGACCTTGTGGGCCAGCAAGGCGGCGCGCTTGGCGTCGAGCACGGCACCCAGAACGTTCGAGACGTGAGCGAGCGCGACCAATTTGTGACGATCGGTCAGCATCGCCGCCATCGCATCGAGGTCGATACGATGATCGGAGGTCAGCGGCGCGACGTCGATCACCGCCCCGGTCCGTTCAGCGATCATCTGCCACGGGACGATGTTGCTGTGATGCTCGAGCGCCGAGAGCATGATCCGGTCGCCCGGCTTGAGGTTGGCCCCGCCCCAGCTCTGCGCGACGAGGTTGATCCCTTCGGTCGCGCCGCGGACGAAGACTATCTCCTCGGCGGATTCGGCGCCGATGAAGCCGGCCGTGCGCTCGCGACTGGCCTCGAACGCCAGGGTCATGTCGGCCGAGCGCTGATAGACGCCGCGGTGGACGGTGGCATAGGTCTCACCATAAGCGCGGCCGATCGCCTCGATCACGGGACGTGGCTTCTGAGCAGTGGCGGCGCTGTCGAGATAGGCCCAGCCTTCCGGGATCGCCGGGAAATCGGCGAGCCAGTCGAGGCGCCGGGTTGTGACGGCCGCGTCCATCATCCGATGCCCGGGCCGGACAGGATGCGGCAGACAAAGGAGATCATTCTCGGCCTCCGAACCAGGCTTCGCCGTCGTCATAGAAAGCCGCCCGGACCGCCTCTTCGCCGATTCGGTCGAGCGCGTCGGCGACGAAGGCGCGGGTAAGCAACGCCGTTGCGTCATCCGGGGAGATTCCGCGGCTTTCGAGATAGAAGAGCGCGTTGCGGTCAAGCTCGCCGACGGTCGCACCATGGGCGCATTTCACGTCGTCGGCGAAGATCTCGAGCTCCGGCTTGGCGTTGATCGTTGCTCCGCGCGAAAGCAGGATTCCCTTCAGCGACTGCTCGCCGTCAGTCTTCTGGGCATCACGAGCGACCTCGACCCGGGCTGCGACCGAGCAGGCGGACATGTCGTCGGCGACCGAACGCCAGAGCTGCCGGCTCATGCCGGCCGGTTGGTCGTGACGAAGGACAAGATTGATGTCGTGACGCTGCCGGCCCCTGGCGAGAAGGGCCCCGCCCGCCTCGGCATAGGCTTCGGTCCCGGTGAGGGTGATCGCGGCGTCGAGGCGCGTGTCGCGCCCGCCTGCCGCCAGGCAGACCGAAACGAAACTTGCGCCTTCGCCCACTGCCGCCTGGTCGGTGAGACTGATGAAGCCGGTGTCGCCGAGCGCCCGACGGTTCAGCATCAATCGCGCCCCCTTGGCGAGGCGAATGGAAGTCGCGCGATTGGCCCAGCCCGCCCCGACGAACGTCTCCAGGATCGAAGCCTGGGCGCCCGAGCCGAGCAGGATCTCGGCAGCGAGATGATCAGCGGCGCCGGTTGTCGCATGGACGATCTGGACCGGATCGGCGGTCGCATGGTCGGGGCCGAGAATGAGCTTCCAGCCATGGCGCCCGGCGTGGCGCGCGAGTGGATGATCAATGGCTTCGCCGTCGACGTCGCCGATCTCGACGGGACCCGGGTCGCTTCGGCTGTGGTCGAGCCGGCCATCGACGAACAGCAATCGCGGCCCGGGAATATCCAGCCACGGCAATACTTCCGGCGCGATCCTTGTCGGCTCGCTCTCCGCGAATTCCGGCAGCCTGGACAGATCGCTCCACCGCCATCCTTCCGTGCGGTTCGAGGGAAGGACGAGGCTCTTCACGCCGCCGTCTCCGTCAATGCCCCGTAGCCTTCGCGCTCCAGCGCATGCGCAAGCTCCGGACCGCCGGAACGAACGATCCGGCCACCGGCCAAAACGTGCACGAAATCGGGCTCGACCAGGTCGAGAAGCCGTTGATAATGGGTGATCAGAAGCACCGCCTTGTCAGGTCTGCGCATGATCCGGTTGATACCGGTGCCCACTACTCGAAGCGCGTCGATGTCGAGGCCGGAATCGGTCTCGTCGAGAACCGCCAGCCGAGGATCGATGATCCCCATCTGGACCATTTCGTTGCGCTTCTTCTCGCCGCCTGAGAAGCCGACATTCACGCCGCGCTTCATCATGTCCATGTCGAACCCCAGAGCCGCCGCCTGCTCGCGCGCGATGCGGAGGAACTCGCCGGCCGAAAGCTCCGCTTCGCCACGCGCCCGGCGCTGGGCGTTCAAGGCGGTGCGAAGGAACTGGACGTTGGAGACGCCGGGTATCTCGACCGGATACTGGAAACCCAGGAACAGGCCCCTGGCGGCACGCTCGTGCGGCTCCAGCGCGAGCAGGTCCTCGCCTTCGAAAGTCACCGAGCCTTCCGTCACTTCGTAACCCGGCCGGCCGGCAAGGACGTAGGACAAGGTCGACTTGCCCGATCCGTTCGGGCCCATGATCGCGTGGATCTCGCCCGGGTTAAGCTCCAGGCTGATCCCCTTGAGGATGGCCTTGCCGTCGACGGTGGCGTGCAGATTATCGATTTTGAGCATGATGCGCTTTCCGGCAGACTGTGCGCCCAACGGCGTCGCTTGTAGGGGGGTGAATTCCGGCGGCCGAACGATTCATCCGACTGACCCCTCGAGGCTGATCCCAAGCAGCTTTTGCGCCTCGACCGCGAATTCCATCGGCAGTTGCTGAAGAACCTCCCGGGCGAAGCCATTGACGATCAGGGCGACGGCATCCTCCTGAGGAAGGCCCCGACTCATCGCGTAGAAGAGCTGGTCGTCGCTGATCTTCGACGTCGTCGCCTCATGCTCGATCTGCGCCGTCGGGTTCTTGACCTCGATGTAGGGAACCGTGTGGGCGCCGCATTTGTCGCCGAGAAGAAGGCTGTCGCACTGGGTGAAGTTGCGGACGTTGTCGGCGCCATTATTGACCCGCACGAGACCGCGATAGGTGTTGTTGGACCGGCCCGCGCTGATCCCTTTCGAAACGATCGTGGAGCGGCTGTTGGCGCCGATATGGACCATCTTGGTGCCGGTATCGGCCTGCTGGCGATTGTTGGTCACTGCGACCGAATAGAACTCGCCGACGCTGCCTTCGCCTTGCAGGATGCAGCTCGGGTATTTCCAGGTGATCGCGCTGCCGGTTTCGACCTGGGTCCAGCTGACCTTCGACCGGTCGCCCGAGCACAACGCCCGCTTGGTGACGAAATTGTAGATCCCGCCTTTCCCTTCGGCATCGCCGGGATACCAGTTCTGGACGGTGGAATATTTAATCTCGGCATCGTCATGGGCGTAGAGCTCGACGACCGCCGCG
>DASTDX010000148.1:0-8053 GCA_035710145.1 Allosphingosinicella sp. | reverse complement strand
GGTCCGCCGGGTTGCGCGCGACATCGACGGGCGCCGCCGCTTCGTGCTGGTGCTGGCCGGCGGCGGCGGGCGCCGCATCCGCCAGAGCGGCGTGCTCCTGCTGGGCAGCGACGGCCGGCGCCGCTACGGCCACGGCGGCGGCCGCGGCGGCGAGAAAAAGCTTGTTATTCATGGTGTTCTCTTTCCTGTCTTTGAGGACAAGGAAAGTGCTACCAAGGGCCCTCGGACGCGAAGTGACAAGGATCAATTATCGCGCGGAGTCAGTGTGATGCAGGACTTTTTTTATACGGGTTTCCGGGATTCGGTCCGTGCCCGGCCCTCCCCCCGCCGGCTGCTCGGCTGACAGCCCACAAAGTAATCGCCCGGCCCCTTGCGGGACCGGGCGACCTCCTCCGATTGGCGATGCGTTTACTCTGCGGCGACCAAAGCCGGCTCCGGCACCAGCCCGACCGGCTCTGCCTGTGCCCTGCGGCGACCGACGAGCAGGTTCAGCATGAACAAGGCCAGGGTCATCACCCCCACGCTGAACACGATGTCGCCGGGGACGCGCAGCCACACCAGGGTTTCCATCACCGTGCCGTGGATGATCTCCGGCGAGCGAGCGTACCAGAAGCTCGAGGTGATGCTGTGATAGGCCTGGTAGACGCCGGCCGGCACGAGGCTCATGAACACCATCATCGCGAGCCCGCCGTTCAGGCTCCAGAAGGTGTACTTGAGGAGCTTGTCCGACCAGGGCGCCGTGCGCATCGCGGTCCGCAGGCAGAACAGCATCAGGCCGATGCCGAGCATGCCGTACACGCCGAACAGAGCCGCATGGCCGTGGGCCGGCGTCAGGTTGAGACCCTGGACGTAGTAGAGCGAGATCGGCGGGTTGATCGCGAAGCCGAGCATGCCCGCGCCGACCAGGTTCCAGAAGGCGACCGCGACGAAGAACAGGATCGGCCACTTGTAGGTCTCGACCCACGGCGCCGCCTTGCTGATCCGGTAGTTGTGCAGCGCCTCCACACCGAGCAGCGACAGCGGCACCACCTCCAGCGCCGAGAACATGGCGCCCCAGGCGATGATCGGAGTCGTCGTCCCGGAGAAATAGAGGTGGTGAAGGGTGCCGAGGATCCCGCCGGTCAGGAAGATGGCGGTGGAGAAGACCACGGCCGCGTTCGCCGCCCGCGCCCGCACCAGGCCCAAGCCGGCGAAGATGAGCGCGATCACCGCCGTGGCGAAGACCTCGAAGAAGCCCTCGACCCAGAGGTGGACGACCCACCAGCGGAAATATTCGATCATCGACAGCGGGCTGTGCCGGCCCCAGGTAAGGGCGGCACCAAAGAACAGGCCGATGCAGATGGTCGAGATGAACACCATCCCGATCAGCCCGCGCGACTCCGTCTTCGCCTTCAGCGCCGGCCAGAGCGCCCGGCCGACCAGGGTCAGCCAGATCATCAGGCCCGCGAACAAGAGGATCGCCCAGAAGCGTCCCATGTCGACGAACTCGTAGCCCATGTGGCCGAACCAGAAGTTGGTGGCATGACCCATCTTCTGCTGGATCGCGAACCATTCGCCGGCGAACGAGCCGACGACGACGAACAGCAAGGCTCCGAACAGCAGATTGACGCCGAACCGCTGGAACTTCGGCTCATGGTTGGACAGCATCGGCGCGACGTAGAGCCCCGTCGCCAGCCAGGCGACGGCGATCCAGAAGATGCCGAGCTGCGTGTGCCAGGTCCGGGTCAGCGCATAAGGGATCAGCTCGGAGATGTTGTAACCGTAGAAATCCTGTCCCTCGACCGCATAATGGGCGGTGATCGCACCGAGCAGGACCTGGGCGCAGAACAAGGCGACGACGGTGACGAAATACTTCTTCGTCGCCTTCATCGACGGCGTCGGCTTCATCGCGATCAATGGGTCGCTTGCCGGCGCGGTGGCGTGCGCCTCCTCGGGACGGCGCGCCTGGTACCAGAGCAGCCAGCCCACGCCCATGATGAGGAAGAGGACGCTGGCGATCGACCAGATGCCCAATGCGGCGGACGGCGCGTTGCCGACCAAGGGCTCGTGCGGCCAGTTGTTGGTGTAGGTGATCTCCTGGCCCGGCCGCTCGGTCGTGCTGGTCCAGGCGGTCCAGAAGAAGAAGGCGCCGAGCCGTTCGCGCTGCCCTGCGTCGGTCAGCGACCGCTCGGGAATCGCATATTGCTCACGCAGCTCGGCGAGGGCCGGATCGCTGCTGAACAGAGCGGTATAATGATCGGCGACGACCGCCATCGCCTGCGCCCGAGCCTCCGATACGACGATCCGGTCGGTCGCCGAGTCATAGCTGTTGGTGCGCAGTTCCTGCTGCAGCCGGGCGCGGAGCGCGCCCTGTCGCTCGACATCGAGCTGAGCGAAATCACGGCCGGCCTCGCGGCGCGCCCAGATGTCGAGCAAGGCGAGCGCCTCGCGATGGAGCCAGTCGGCGCCCCAGTCCGGAGCGACGTAGCCGCCATGGCCCCAGACGGAACCGAGCTGCATGCCGCCGAGCGTCTGCCAGACTTCGCGGCCGGACTGGATCTGGTCGCGCGTGTAGATGGCCCGGCCCTCGGTGGTCACCACCTGCTCGGGCACCGGCGGCGCCTGGACGTAAATTTCACGGCCGATCAGACCGAGGATGGCAAAGGAGACCACGAAGATCGCCCCCAGCCACAACCATAATTTTTTCGTATAGTTCATTGGTTCCCCCTCCGAGGGCACATGACAATTCCCCGCCAGTAGAAAGGCCCGCGCCCAGCCGGAATAAGGCAATCCCCTTAGTGGACTTACGCCGGGATATTGGGCAGGGCCGGTCTTCCTCGCGGCCGCGGACTTGAAGATCCAAAGCGAGGCCGCATTGATCTGGATCACTGCTGCGGCAAAACGGGTTGCGGCGGGCGCACCTGCCCGATATTCGTCCGCGGCCGATCAGGTAACTGATCCGGTCGAAGAGCCGGGCGACGCGCCGATCGGTCGTCGTCCTTTTCTTCACGGTGACGCCACCCATATGGGTGGTCCCATTCATCCACGACCAGCTTGCTGCGAGCGACAGCTCATGGCGGCGTACAAGGGCCGCCATGCTCAACCTGAAGGACATCACGGTCCGCCTCGGCGGACGAATCATTCTCGACGGCGCCAGCGCCGCCTTGCCGCCGCGGGGCCGGATCGGCCTGATCGGCCGCAACGGCGCCGGCAAGTCGACGCTCGTCCGAGTGATCGCCGGCCTGCTCGATCCGGACAGCGGCAGTGCCGAGATGCCCCGCAATGCGCGCCTGGGCTATATCGCCCAGGAGGCGCCCAGCGGGACCGCTACCGCTTTCGAGACCGTCCTGGCCGCCGATACGGAGCGGGCCGCCTTGCTCGAGGAAGCGGAGCACAACCATGATCCGGACCGCCTGGGCGACATCCACGAGCGGCTGAACGCGATCGACGCCCATTCCGCGCCGGCCCGGGCCGCCCGCATTCTCGTCGGATTGGGCTTCGACGAGAAGATGCAGCACCAGGCGCTGGAAAGCTTTTCCGGCGGCTGGCGGATGCGGGTCGCTTTGGCCTCCCTGCTGTTCTCGGCGCCCGATTTGCTGCTGCTCGACGAGCCTTCGAACCACCTCGATCTCGAGGCCGTCCTTTGGCTCGAGGACTTCCTCAAATCCTATCCGGCGACGATCGTCATCGTCAGTCACGAGCGCGACTTCCTGAACAACGTCGTCGACCACATATTGCATCTTCAGGGCGGCAAGCTGACCCTCTATCCGGGCGGCTACGACGCGTTCGAACGCCAGCGGGCCGAGCGCCAGGCGCAGCAGGCGGCGGCGCGCGACAAGCAGCTCGCCGAGCGGTCCAAGCTGCAGGACTATATCGCCCGCAACAGCGCCCGAGCCTCGACGGCCAAGCAGGCGCAATCACGGGTCAAGGCCCTGGCGCGCATGCAGCCCATCGCCGCCATGGTCGACGATCCTTCCTTGTCGTTCGATTTCCCCAATCCCGACGAGCTGCGCCCGCCCTTGATCACCCTGGACATGGCGAGCGTCGGTTATGGCGAAACACCCGTGCTGGAGCGGCTGAACCTCAGGCTCGATCCCGACGATCGAATCGCCCTGCTGGGGCGTAACGGCAACGGCAAGACCACTTTGGCGCGCCTGCTCGCGGCGCAACTGAAGCCGATGGAAGGTGAGATGGCCGCCTCCACCAAGATGCGCGTCGGCTATTTCACCCAGTATCAGGTCGAGGAACTGCGCAGCGACGATAGTCCGCTCGACCACATGACCCGGCTGATGAAGGATTCCAAACCGGCCGCGGTGCGCGGCCAGCTCGGCCGGTTCGGTTTCTCCGGCGAGAAGGCGACGACCAAGGTCGGCAAACTGTCGGGCGGCGAGCGGGCGCGGCTCGCTCTGGCCCTGATCACGCGCGATGCCCCCCACATGCTGATTCTCGACGAGCCGACGAACCACCTGGACGTCGACGCGCGCGAGGCCCTGGTCCAGGCGCTCAACGCCTATACGGGGGCGGTGGTGATCGTCAGCCACGATCGCCACATGCTCGAGACGACGGCCGACCGCCTGGTGTTGGTCCAGGACGGGACCGCGCAGGACTATGACGGCAGCATCGACGATTATATCGGCCTGGTGCTGGCCGGCGACTCGAAGGCGCCCGGCAAGAGCGAAAAGGTCAACAAGAAGGAGGCGCGCCGGATCGCCGCGGAGGCTCGGGAAAAGGGCGCAAGCCTTCGCAACCGAGCGAAGGAATCCGAAAAGGAGGTCACCCGGCTGACGAACCTTCGAAGTGCGATCGAGCGCGCGATGTTCGATCCGTCCACGGCCGATTCATCGGTTTCCGGCCTGACCATGACCGAGCTGCTCAAACGTCGCGCGGAGATCGAAAGACAGATCGAGACGGCGGAAAGCGCGTGGCTCGAAGCCAGCGAGGCCCTGGAGACGTTCGCGGCAAACTAGTGATCGCGGATATCAGCCGTTCGGTGCAGAGAGGTCGCGAGCAGGCCCTCGGTCGTCAGGCGGACCTGAGCAGCACCGCCTCGAAGGTCATGATCGTGCGCATCACTGGGCCCAGTTCGTCACGGACCTCGACGGCGAGCCTGCGTTTCACGCTTCCAGGAAGCACGTCACGTGCAAGCTCGGTCAATGCGCTCGCGGCCTCGATCTTGACCGTTTCCAGGTCCGGAAAGTCGAGCCCGATATCGTCCTCGATGAAATCGTCATTGTCGCGGGTATCGAAGAAATAATGTGCCACAAAGGCCTCCTGCACGGCAGGTCTGCATTCCTCATAACACTTCAGACCTGGAAATGATTGCTGCCTGCTGAAATAAAATCCGCGACCCCTTTCACTACCTATGTTAAGACACATCATCGCTGGCCGCTGTCGGCACGCCAGTGACTGAGAGTGACTCGTGCTCCCGCCCAAGCGGAGAGTCTCATGTCTGTTTCACCTCTCGACCCGCTCATTCGCAAGCTGGAATATCGCCGACCTTTCAGCAGCGCGGACCGCGCCGCTTTGCTTGCTCTCCCTTACGAAGTGAAGACAATCGAGGCGGGCGCCTACATCGTTCGGGACGGGACCAAGCCGACTCGCGCCTGCCTCGTCGTTTCGGGATTCACCTTTCGCCACAAGATCGTCGCCGAAGGCGCCCGGCAAATCCTTTCGCTCAACATGCGCGGCGATCTCGTCGATTTTCAGAGTTCCTTCCTCGGGATCGCTGATCACAACGTGCAGGCGCTGACCCGTAGCGAAGTGGCCTATATTCCGCGCGATGCACTCAGGAATATCGCGTTCGAGCGCCCCGTCATCGGCGAAGCCTTGTGGCACGACAGCCTGGTGGACGCATCGATCTTTTGTGAATGGATCGCCAATGTCGGGCGCCGCGACTCGCGCACCCGATTGGCCCATCTGCTGTGCGAATTTTCGCTTCGCCTCGAAGCCGCGGGCCTGGGCGACCATAAGGCCTGGGAGTTGCCAATGACCCAGGAGCAGCTCGCAGATGTCGTCGGTCTCACTCCGGTCCACGTCAATCGCACCCTCAAGACCCTGGAGCAAGACGGCCTCATCAGGCGCAACCGGCGGGCCGTGTCCGTGTCGAACTGGAAAAAGCTTGCCGAAGCGGGGGATTTCCAGAGCAGCTATCTCCACCTCCCCGAGCACAAGCTGAGCCTACTTCAACGCGCATAAATCCGGGGTTGCGGGCCGGCTTCCTAACCCGTGTCGGTCCGTTCGTGCGGGGCTTCCAGATCCATCCGGTCGGCCTCGGCCTCATACTCCTCGGCAAGGAACAGGAGCTGCTCGGCCGTCACCGAGTCCGCATTCGCGGCGTGCTCCCGGCAGAGCCTTGCCTGCTCTCGGAAATAAAAGGCGGCGGGCATCTTGTCCTCTCTCGCGCAGTCGGGTCCAAGATCGCTCGAAGCCCTTTGCCGTTCCTCGGCTGGACGCCGGGTAACCACCACATATCCTGACCGAGAGACTTGTTCGCAGCCCCGGAGGGCGGTTGCGCCGCGCCTGCATCCGCCCCAAACCCGATCCAGCCAAATGACGAGTTCGAGCGACCTCAGCGTTTCTTCGCCCTTCGCACCCCCGGCGCGCTTCGACGTCCTCATCGTCGGCAGCGGTCATGGCGGCGCCCAAGCCGCGATCGCGCTTCGGCAGAGGGGCCATGAAGGGTCGATCGCCATCCTCACCGAGGAAACCGAACTCCCCTACGAGCGGCCGCCTCTGTCCAAGGACTATCTCGCGGGCGAAAAGCCGTTCGAACGCCTGCTCTTCCGCCCCGCTGACTTCTGGACCGAGCGCAAAGTAGAGATGCTCACCGGGCGCCGGATCATCGAGGTCCGTCCACAAGAGCGCTTCGTCGTCACCGCCGCGGGCGAGACGTTCGGATACAAGGATCTGGTCTGGGCCGCCGGAGGAACGCCCCGACGGCTTTCCTGTCCCGGTGCGGAGCTTGCCGGACTGCATTCGATCAGAAGCCGCGGCGACGTCGACGCGCTTCGCCGCGAACTGGCGCAGGCGAAGAACGTGGTCGTCGTCGGCGGCGGCTATATCGGGCTGGAAGCGGCGGCGGTGCTCAGCAAGCTCGGCAAGAAGGTCACCCTGATCGAGGCGCTCGACCGGGTGCTCAAGCGGGTTGCCGGTGAGACCCTGTCGCATTTCTTCGAGGACGAGCACCGGCGGCACAATGTGGACCTTCGCCTGGCGGCGACGGTGGAATGCATCGAGGGCGCGAACGGGCGGGTCACGAACGTCCGGCTCGGCGACGGGAGCGCGATCGCCGCCGACCTGGTGATCGTCGGCATCGGTATCGCCCCGGCCGTCGAGCCGCTCATCGCAGCCGGTGCCGAAGGCGGCAACGGAGTCCGGGTCGACGAACGGTGCCGAACCTCACTTCCCGGAATCTACGCCGTCGGCGACTGCGCGCTTCATGCCAATATTTATGCCGGCGCCGCCTTGGTGCGGCTGGAATCGGTCCAGAACGCCACCGACCAGGCGATCGTGGCGGCGCGCGCGATCCTCGGCGAGGACGTCGCCTACCATGCCGTGCCGTGGTTCTGGTCCAACCAATATGATCTCAAGCTGCAGACCGTCGGCCTCTCGAGCGGCCACGACCAGGCCGTGGTCAGGGGCGATCCGAACGGACGAAGCTTCTCCGTCATCTATCTTCGGGAGGGCCGGGTCATCGCGCTCGACTGCGTCAACAACGTGAGGGATTATGCCCAGGGACGACGGCTGGTGATGGATCATGCCATCGTCGATGCGGCCCTGCTTGCCCGTGCCGATCTGCCCCTCAAGGCGATGGCCGAGTCCTCCGCAACCGCTCCCTAGCGCGCCGTCCATCCGCCATCGACGGCGAGGGCCTGGCCGGTGGTGAAGCTGGCACCGTCGCTGCACAGCCACAAGACCGCGCTGGCGATCTCGTCCGGCTGGCCGAGCCGGCCGATAGGCTCGCCGGACACTACCGTCTGACGCGCCTCCTCGCTGCTCCCCATCACCCGCTCGAGCATCGGCGTGACGATCGCGCCGGGGCAGACCGCGTTGATCCGGATCTTCCGGGTCGCAT
>DASTDX010000147.1:0-19809 GCA_035710145.1 Allosphingosinicella sp. | reverse complement strand
GCGGCCGCGCGGGCGCCGGATCGGCGCGGAGATGCCGGCTTCGAAGACGATGTCCGAAAATCTTCGGACCCGCTCGTCATCCGAACATTCGTATTGCGCTCCGGGCCAGGGATTGAACGGGATAAGGTTCACCTTGGCGGGGAGCTTGTACTTGCGGATTAGCCGAACCAGCTCGCGCGCATCATCGTCGCTGTCGTTCTTGTCCTTCAGCATCACATATTCGAACGTGATCCGGCGGGCATTGTTGGCACCGGGATAGGCGGCGCAGGCTGCCAGCAGCTCCTCGATCCCGTATTTGCGGTTCAGCGGGACGATCTCGTCGCGGACCTCCTTGGTCACGGCGTGAAGCGAGACCGCCAGATTGACGCCGATCTCCTCGCCGGCGCGGGCCATCATCGGCACCACGCCCGAAGTGGAGAGCGTGATCCGGCGACGCGAGAGGCCCAGTCCGTCTCCGTCCATGACGATCTTGAGCGCGTCCCGTACCTGATCGAAATTGTAGAGTGGCTCGCCCATGCCCATCATGACGATGTTCGAGAGCATCCTTCCCTCCGGCTGGCTCGGCCACTCGCCGAGCGCATCGCGCGCGAGCATCACCTGGCCCACGATCTCGCCGGCGGTGAGGTTGCGCACCAGCCGCATCGTGCCGGTATGGCAGAAACGGCAATTGAGGGTGCAGCCGACCTGACTGGAAACGCACAAGGTGCCGCGGTCCGCATCCGGGATGAACACCATTTCGAAATCGTGCCCGTCGCGGGTCTTGAGCAGCCACTTTCGGGTACCGTCGGTCGAGACCTGTTGAACCACGATTTCGGGGCGGCCGACAAGGAAGCGCTCGGCCAGCCAGAGGCGGTGCGGCTTGGCGATGTCGCTCATCGCCTCGAAGCTGGTGGCGCCGCGATGGTAGATCTGGTGCCACAACTGCTTGGCGCGGAGTTTCGCCTGCCGATCGTCAAGGCCGGCCTCGGCCAGGGCCGCCCGAATCGCGTCGCGAGAGAGGCCGACCAGGTCGACTCTCGTCTCCTCGTCCGCGAAGGCGGGGCGCGGAACGGTTACCGGGTCGAAGTGCCCGGGGATCGGCATTGCAGCTGTCATAGGACGCCCATGTAGGGAATTTCGCCGCTTTTTCCAGCGGAACGGCCTCGCGATCTCGGCGCCGTTGCCATTCTGCGCGGCCCGGTTCATTGGAAGCGCATGCTTTCTCAACGAACGCGGTACACAATCCGAGCCCTCCTTCACCTCGCCGACCGTTACGGCGAAGGTCCGGTGCAGCTTTCCGAGATTGCCGAGGCACAGAACCTGCCGCCCAAGTTCCTGACCGTGATCCTGTCGCAGATGCGTCGGCAAGGGCTGGTCGAGACGATGCGGGGCCGGGAAGGTGGCTACTGGCTGGCGCGGCCGCCGTCAGAAATCACTTATGGCGAGATCGTTCGCCTGACCCGGGGATCGCTCGGCCTTCTTCCCTGCGCCAGCCGCTACGCCCATGTCCCGTGCAAGAATTGCATCAGCGAGGACAAATGCCGGTTGCATCGGGCGATGCTTCTGGTCCGCGACGAAACGGCGCGGATCCTCGACGGCCTCACCCTCGCCGACCCGGTCGACTCGGTGCCGCCCATCGGCGAGATCGAGCAGGTCGACGCGTGAGTTCCCGCCAGGTGGCGGTCGTCGGGGCCGGCGCCTCCGGCACCATCCAGGCCCTGCATCTCCTTCGGGAGGGGATCGAGAAGGTGACCCTCATCGAGCGTGAGCGTGAGCCCGGCAGAGGGGTCGCCTACGGAACCAGACGGCCCGAGCATCTGCTCAACGTCACCGCGGGCCGAATGATCGTCTATCCGGACGATCCCGGACATTTCGCCCGCTGGTTCGGCAGGATCGGCGGTGAGCCGGAGGATTACGCGCCGCGAATGCTGTTCGGCGATTATCTCGAGGCGCTGATGGCCGAGGCCGGCGACCGGCTTCAGGTCGTCCGTGGCGAAGCGGTGCGGATCGACGGCAGGGGCCCGTTCCAGGTTCAGCTTCGCGAGGGCGGAGCGCTCGAAGCGGAATCGGTTGTTCTCGCGCTCGGCAATCTTCGTCCGGCCGTCCCGCCAGGCATCGAGCCATCGCAATTGGGCGAACTCCTCGTCGACGATCCCTGGTTCGGCGGTATCGTCGAGAATCTGAGCGAGGACCACGTGGTGCTCGTGGTCGGAACGGGACTCACCGCGATCGATGCCGCGCTGACTCTGGACGCAAGCGGCTTTCGCGGCCGGATCGTCGCCATCTCCCGACGGGGCCTCGCTCCGCGCGCGCACCTGAAGCGCGACGCCGTCGGCGGCGTGCGCGATTCCCATCCCACCAGGATCGTTGCGATGCTCCGATCGGTTCGCCGCCGAGTCAGGGAAATTGGCTGGCGCGAAGCGGTGCACGAACTTCGTCCGGTGACCCAGACGTTGTGGAGTCAGGCGCCTCTCGAGGAAAGGCGCCGATTCATCCGCCATTTGCGGCCCTATTGGGACGTTCACCGCCATCGCATTGCGCCGGGTGTCGCCGCCCGGATCGAAAGGATGAAGGACGAAGGTCGGCTGACCTTCGCCGCGGGCCGGATCGTCTCGGCGGTCCGCGACGGCGATGCCGCGCGGGTCCTTTGGCGGGCCCGTCACGAAGACAGGGAGCAGGCGCTTCGCGTCTCCCGGATCGTCAATTGCACTGGCCCCGACCTCGACATTGCCCGTTGCCGCGACCCCTTGCTTTCATCCTTGGTCTCGGCGGGTCGGATCCGACCGGACGAATGCCGGCTCGGTCTGGAGGTCGATGGATCGAGCCGGGTCGTCGCCCGTGACGGCACCCCATCCGATCATCTTTCGGCGATTGGTCCAATCACCCGCGGTGCCTTCTGGGAGAGCATCGCGGTGCCCGACATTGCCGCTCAGGCGCAGGCGGTCGCGCGGCGGATTGCCGGTCGGGCTCCGGCCTAGATCACAATCCGGAACAGCGCCCCGCCTTCTGCGCCGTCGGCAATGCTGATCGATCCGCGATGGGCGAGCACGACCTGGCGAGCCAGGCTCAGCCCCACGCCCGTGCCCTTCGCCTTGGTCGTGAAGAAGGGAAGGAACACGTCCTGGCGAAGCGCCTTCGGAACGCCCGGGCCATTGTCCTCGACTTCGATCTGGACCTTGCCGGAACGCGTCCGCTCGAAGCTCAGCGAGACCTTCGGATTGTCGGAGTTCGACCGCGCGGCGTCGGCGGCGTTTCGAAGCAGATTGATCAGCACCTGACTCATCAGATCGGGATCCGCCTCGAGCGTCGCCGAATCCTCGGCCACCGTCACTTCGAACGAAATCCCCTCGGTACCGTCAGCGGCGCGGAACAAGGCCGCCAGTTCCTCGCCCCAGGCGACGACGTCGATCAGGCGCCGCCTCACTTCCGGTGCCCGGCTGATCTGACGATAGCTTTCGACGAAATGCATCACCCCGTCCGCCCGGCGAGCGAGGGTTTCAACCGCCGCCCGGGCGTCGGCGAGATCGGGATCGTCGTTGTCGACGCGGCGCATCAGATCGACGGCACTGTGCGCAAGCGAGGTAACGGGGGTCATCGAATTCATGATCTCATGGGTCAGGACCCTGATCAGATCGCTCTGAGCCGCGATCTCGATCGCGTTCAGCTCGCCCTGGATCGGCTGGACGGCCACGACCCTGACCAGGGCGCCCAGGCGATGGACGACAGCGGCGCCGACCAGCATCGTCTGCGGGACGCCGTCCAGGATCAGCGGCACCAGCCGGGGACGGTTGACGGCGCCGCCTTCCAGGGCCTTGGCGAACGCCTCGCCATATTCACGGAAGTCCTCGATGCGGACGCCGCGGTGGCGCATCAGCAGTCGCCGAGCCGCCTTGTTCGCGAGCTCCACCTTGCCGCCGCCATCGACGGTGAGAAGGGCGGTCGGTGCATCGTCGAGGACGGCCTCGTAGAAGCGGTTGGCATCGATCAACTTGTGCTTTTCGTCCCGCATCCGGCGGATCGCATCGTTGAGGACGTCCCCCAATTCGGCAAAGCCGCTGCCGTCGAAGCGATGGCCGAAGCCCTGGCTGAAGTCGGCGAATCGCACCGCGTCGATGAACCGGGCGAGCTCCATGTTGGTGCGCTGGACATGGCGCCAGAGGAGGGCGGCGGCACCCAGGACCAGCAGTCCGGCTACTATTCTGGCCGCTGCCAGCCCCTCGGCCGACACCGACTGGACGAAAGCGAAGACCGTGAGCAGCAGCAGCCCCAGGCGCCAGGCGAGACCGAGCAGGAAGCGACTTTTGAACATCAGGTCCGATGCTCTCGCACTAGAGGCCGTGCTTTTCCATCCGCCGGTAAAGCGAGGCGCGCGTGAGGCCGAGCTCGGCGGCGGCCAGCGAGATGTTGTAGCTGTGTTTCTTCAGCGCTTCCTCAATCATGTGCTTTTCCGCGCGCTCGAGGTTGAAATCGTCCCGCGCCGGCGCCGAGGCCGCCGGCGCCGGTGCCGCAGGTCGAACCGCGATTCGGGAGAGCGAGAAATCCTCGACCGAGAAGGAGTCCCTGTCGGCCAGAATCACGGCCCGTTCGGCGGCATGCCGAAGCGCCCGGACATTGCCTGGCCAATCATAGGCCTGAAGAGCCGCTGCCACCTCCGCCGGGATTTCCCGGACGGGCTTGCCGTACTTCTTCGAATAAAGGCCGACATAATGGTCGACGAGCAACGGAATGTCTTCACGCCGCTCGCGCAGCGGCGGCAGCTCGATCTCGACGGTGTTGAGCCGAAACAGGAGATCCTGGCGGAACCTGGTCTCGTCGCTGAGTTGCTCGGACGGGCAGTTGGTCGCGGCGATCACTCGCACGTCGATCGGGACAGGCCGATTGCCGCCGACCGGTACCACCTGGCGCTGTTCAAGCGCGGTGAGAAGCTTCGGCTGGAGATGGAGGGGCAGGTTGCCGATCTCGTCGAGAAACAGGGTGCCGCCGTCGGCCGCCTGGAGCCGGCCGATACGATCGCCTTTTGCATCGGTGAAGGCGCCCTTGACGTGGCCGAACAGCTCGGATTCGAACAGACTTTCGGCGACCGCTCCGAGATCGACCGACACCAGCACATTGTCCGCGCGACCGGAGCGGCGATGGAGCTCGCGTGCGACGAGTTCCTTGCCGGTCCCGTTCTCCCCGAGGATCAGCACGTTCGCATCGGTCGGAGCTGCCCGCTCGATCAGCGAGTAGACCCTTGCCATCCCCGGTGACCGGCCCAGGAGCAGGGGATCGCCGCCGGCAGGGGTGCCGACCACCGCTGCCCGCTTTCGCTCGGTCACGGCTTCCTCGCGCGACGTGCGAAGCGCTGCGGCGGTCCGAACGGTGGCCAGCAGCCGCTCGTTGGACCAGGGCTTCGACACGAAGTCGGTAGCGCCGCGCTTCATCGCCTCGACCGCGGTTTGGACGCCCGCATGGGCGGTGATCATAACGACGACGGCCTGCGGATCCCGCTTCAGTATCTGCGCGAGCCACTGAAAGCCTTCCGCGGCATTGGTCGCGCCGCGGCCGAAGTTCGCATCGAGGAGTATGACGTCGGGAAGCTCCTCCGCCATGGCCGCCAGTGCTGCTTCCGGCTCCTGGAAGTCGGCCACCTCGCGGAAAAGGTCCCGCAACAGCAAACGCGCCGAAAGCAGGATGTCCGGATCGTCGTCGACGATGATGCAGCGCCCAAACCGCTTCGGCTGTCCCACTGAGCCCTCCCTGCCTTTTGGATACGTGACAATCAATTTCCGTGCCAGTGTCCGCCATTGGCGTCCGACAACGGACATTCCTGTTCGGAAACGAACATCCCGTGCGCCGCGCGAATTTCCCTCGGCCATGCTTGAACCCGCAGTTTTCCGCCATTTTTGCCGCTTGGCACAGCCCATGCTCATGGTTGGTCACAGGGGTTTTTGCGTTCAGGGAGTAAGACAATGGCAAAGGTAGAATCGTTCGGAATGATGGTCGGCTTGTTTCTGACCGGCATCCTCACTTTCGCGGCGCTGCCGCTGGCATGAATCGCGCCTTTGGTGTGCGGTGGCGGACAACTAGTGTCCGGATTCGGACAGTCCGTCACCCCGCCAACATGGCTTCGCGCTGACTGAAGAGCGGGACTCGGCCGCTGGCATGGGAATTGCTGGCGGAGGCAAGGGAAGCGCAGGCTTCACAAACTCCCTTCATCTGGAAGGTTCGAATGAGCGTCGTGAGGATCAAGGAAACCGGGACGAAGGCCGAAAGCGGCGGCGGCATGGACCGCGTCGTCGAGCGCAAGGGCCTGTCCAATCAGGTGAAGATCGGCCTCGCCGCTGCGGGTGTCATTCTCGTCGCTCTGCTCTTCTATTTCATGGCGCCCGGCGCCAACAGCCAGACGGTCGAGGCTTCGCGGATCACCATCTCGACCGTCGAGCGCGGCCGATTCGACGACTTCCTGCCGCTTCGGGCCAGGGTCGAGCCGCTCGTCACCGTCTATCTGGATGCCGTCGAGGGCGGCCGGGTAGAACAGGTGATGGTCGAGGATGGCGCCTCGGTTCAGCAGGGGCAGCTGCTTGCGGTTCTCTCGAATTCCGATCTCCAGCTCAACGTCCTCGCCCGGCGCACCGAGGTCACCCAGCAGATCAACTCGATGCGCAGCCAGGAACTGGCCTTGTCGCAGACCAGGCTCGCCAACGAACGGGCCATCATCGAGGCCGAACTCGCTACCCAGACGGCGCGGCGCCAATATGAGATGCAGCGCCCGCTTGCGGAGCGCGGTTATGTTTCAGCGCGTCAGTTTGCCGACAGCAGCGACGCTTTCGATGCCGCCCGCAGCCGTCTCGCGGTGCTTCGCCGCACCCAGGCGACCGACGAACGCCTCCAGTCGACCCAGCTCGCCCAGCTGCGTGCCTCCACCGCCAGCCTGAACCAGAGCCTCGAGCTCGCCAATGCGAGCCTCGACGCGCTCAATCTGCGCGCTCCGGTGACCGGCCAGCTGACGGCTTTCTCGATCCAGGTCGGCCAATCCTTCACGCGCGGGGAGCGCCTCGGCCAGATCGACAGCGCCGGCCGTAACAAGCTCCGCGCCCAGGTCGACGAATTCTATCTCGGCCGCGTCGCGGAAGGGCAGATCGCCAATGCCGAAGTCGGCGGCCGGCCGTATCGGATGCGGGTCAGCAAGATCTATCCTCAGGTGCGCAACGGCGCCTTCGAGGTCGATCTTCAGTTCATCGGCCAGGAGCCGGCCGATCTGCAGCGCGGTCAGACCGTCCAGACCCGTTTGACCCTCGGCGACCCGGCTCCGGCTTTGCTCATTCCCAATGGCGCCTTCTACAACGAGACGGGCGGCAACTGGGTGTTCGTGGTTTCGCCGGATGGCGGCAGCGCGGTGAAGCGCCAGGTCCGCCTTGGCCGCCGCAATGCCGATTTCATCGAAGTGCTCGAGGGGCTCGACCCCGGTGAGCGAGTCATCACCTCTCCTTATACGGGTTTTGCCGAACGCGATCGGCTGGACCTTAGCGGCCAGTGACGGCCCATTGGGCAATGAAGGGAGCCTGATCCATGCTGAACATGCGTAATCTTTCTCGGGTCTACCGCACCGACACGGTGGAGACGACTGCTCTGGACGGGATCTTCCTGGACGTGGCCGACGGCGAGTTCGTCGCGATCATGGGTCCGTCCGGTTGCGGCAAGTCCACCTTGCTGAACGTGATCGGCATGCTCGACAGCCCGACCAGTGGCTCCTACGTTTTCGACGGCACCGAAGTGGCCGGCCTGTCGGAATCGAAGCTGGCCGATTTCCGCAAGCGCAATATCGGTTTCATTTTTCAGAGCTTCAATCTGGTGGACGAACTGAGCGTCCGCGAGAATATCGAGCTTGCATTGCTCTACCACAATGTCCCCGCAAGCGAGCGTCGCACCCGGGTCGACGAAGTGATGGACAAGGTCGGAATCGCGCATCGCGCCAAGCATCGCCCGTCACAATTGTCGGGCGGCCAGCAGCAGCGCGTCGCCGTCGCCCGGGCCCTGGTCGCAAGCCCCAAGCTGATCCTTGCGGACGAGCCGACCGGCAATCTCGACACCGCCCATGGCGAGGAAGTGATGAAGATGCTTCAGGCGCTGAACGCCGAAGGATCGACCATCTGCATGGTCACTCACTCGCCTGCTCACGCAGATTATGCCGGCCGCGTCGTCAACATGCTCGACGGCCGGATCCTCGTTGAGCACCGCCGGGCCGCCTGATGCGACTGGCCTTGCTTTTGACCGGGTCGCTCGCCGCCGCATTGAACCCCGCGGCGGCGGGCGCACAGACCAGGAACGCCGACACTGTGCTCATGTCGACGAATGAGCAGGCGCGTGCGGATCAGGAACGGTTCGGTTACGCCGATGCGGTCGTCGCCGGCGACCTGATCTTCCTCTCGGGGATCGTCGCCGGCCAGGCGCCGGGAGAAACGACCTTCACCCCGGCCTTTGAGCGGGTGTTCCGGATCATTGGCCGGATCCTCGAGCGCGCCGGCGCCGGTTACGGCGACATCGTCGACGTCACGACCTACCACACCGATATCACCGCCCAGATCGAAGCTTTTGCGGAAGTGCAGCGGCGCGTTCTGGGCTCGCCGCCACCCGCGTGGACCGCGATCGACGTCGATCGCCTGCTGCCGGACGGCGGAATCACCGAAATCAAGATCGTCGCGCGGCGGACCGCCGACGCCGCCCCAGACGGGCGATAGGAGGGGAAGTCCCATGTGGCGCAATTACATGACCGTCGGCATCCGGGCGCTGCTGAAGAACAAGACCTACGCCTTCATCAACATCTTCGGGCTCGGCGTCGGTCTCGCCGCCTGCCTGATGCTGCTGCTCTATGTCCGCTACGAGACAAGCTACGACCAATGGCTTCCGAACGCGGAGAACAGCTACCAGCTCCAGAGCCATTATCGCTCGCGCCAGACCGGCGAAGAGACCCATCTCCAGATGACGTCATATGTCGCCGGTCAGCGGCTCAAGGCCGACTTCCCGCAGGTCGACAAGACGGTCTACGCCTTGTCCAGCTCGCCGGTGATCATGCGCGGCGCGGAAGCGCTCCCGACCGAGGATGTGCTGCTCGTCGACAATCTCTTTTTCGACGTGCTCCAGTTTCCGCTGGTTCAGGGGGATCCCGCCCGGGCTCTCGCCCAGGTGGACTCGGTGGTGCTGACGCAAAGCGAAGCGCGGCGTTTGTTCGGCGCCGAAAATGCGATGGGCAAAACGGTGACCATGGTCACGCGCGGCATTTCGCGCGACTTCCGAGTCACCGGCATCGCCCGCGACCTTCCCCGCAACAGCCATGTCCGCTTCACGATCGTCGGCCGGTTCGATCCCAACACCTATTTCGCCGAGACCCCGGAATTCATGACCAACTGGGGGTGGCAGTCCGGCTGGTTCTATTTCACGCTTCGTCCCGGCACCGATCCTGCGGCGATCGAGGCCCAGTTCCCGGCCTGG
The DNA here is from genome assembly GCA_035710145.1 of Allosphingosinicella sp. Lineage (GTDB taxonomy): Bacteria > Pseudomonadota > Alphaproteobacteria > Sphingomonadales > Sphingomonadaceae > Allosphingosinicella. The sequence continues at coordinate 10,359 of DASTDX010000147.1, read as the reverse complement.
GAGAGGCGCAACATTCCTGACGAGCAGTTCGGCCAGGAAACCTACAATGCCGGTGAAGAGCAGGACTGGCGGATCGCCAATGTCCGCGAGATCCATCTGAGCGAGGCCCAGGACGGATCGATGAGCCCCGGCAACGACCAGCGGACCATCGTGACCTTCGCGATCATCGCCTTCCTGATCCTGGCCATGGCTTGCGTGAACTTCACCAACCTCGCGACCGCCCGAGCGAGCCAGCGCGCGCGTGAAGTGGCGCTCCGCAAGGTCCTCGGCGCCAATCGCCAACAGCTGATGACCCAGTTCCTCGCGGAATCGGTCCTGATCGCCGGAATCGCGATGCTATTCGCACTCGCCTTGGTCGAACTGTTGCTCCCGTCCCTGGCCAGCTTCCTCGATGCCGACCTCCAGATGGCCTATTGGGGCGAGGGCGGCATGCTTTTGCCGATCATCGCGCTTACCCTGGTCGTCGGTGCGGCCGGCGGCATCTACCCTGCCTTCTACCTCTCCCGGTTCCAGCCGGCGCAGGTCCTCAAGGCCAACAAGTCTTCCGCAGAGGCAGCCGGCTCAGGACGGCTCCGCAACTTCCTAGTGATCGGCCAGTTCGCGGTGTCGATCGGCCTGATCATCTGCACCGCGGTCGTCTACGCCCAGACCGTTTACGCCCGGACGACCGATCCCGGTTACCGCCGCGACGGCCTGATCCAGATCGAGAATTTCGGCCGCCGGCAACTGCTCGAACGGTCCGAAATGATCGTCGAGGAAATGAAGCGTGTCCCCGGGGTCGTTTCCGTCGGCCGCTCCGGCATCGGCGTGAACACCATGAACAACAGCAACACCGGGGTGCAGGTGCCCGGGCAGGACGAGCCGGTGACCATCGGCACTTATGGAGTCGATCCCAATTTCTTCCAGACGATGGGAATCGAGCTCGTCGCGGGCCGTCTGTTCGACGAGAACCGCCCGGCCGATAACCTGAACCTGCCTTATCCGCGCACTCCGGAGGCCGAGCGGGCCTTGCTCGCCCGAGGCGCCAGCATCGTCATCAACGAGCTCGCGGCGCGGCGGATGGGATTTCAGGATCCGGCCCAGGCGGTCGGCAAGACCGTCCAGGTGAGCTTCGTCGACAACGAGATCGGCATCGTTCCGACCCGGATCATCGGCGTCGTCAGGGACAGCCGCTTCCGCTCGATCCGCGAACCGCTCGATCCGATCATGTTCTCGTGGGACACGACCAATTCCGGCGCGCTTCTGATCCGTCACGACGGAACCGACCCGCGTGGCGTCCGGGACAGGCTCGAGCGGGCCTGGAAGCGGATTGCGCCCGACGTTCCCTTTGACGGCGAGTTCAGCGAGGACCGGATCGCAGAACTCTATGATACCGAGGAGGCGCGCGCCCGGGTGTTTGCCGGATTCGCCGCGCTGGCCGTGATCGTCGCCTGCCTTGGACTGTTCGGACTCGCCGCTTTCACGGCCGAGCGGCGAACCAAGGAGATCGGCATAAGAAAGGTGCTGGGCGCCCGTACCCGCGACATCGTTCGCCTGCTTGCCTGGCAATTCTCGAAGCCGGTGATCATCGCCAACCTGATCGCCTGGCCGGTCGCCTGGTGGGCCATGCGCGAATGGCTGAACACGTTCGACGCGCGGATCGACCTCGGGCCGACGCCCTTCGTGGTGGCCGGCATGCTGGCGCTGATGATCGCGATCGGGACGATTGCGGGCCACGCCTTCAAGGTCGCCAGGGCAAACCCGATCCACGCTTTGAGATACGAATAAGGACGACACCGCGAGCAGGAGGCAGGCTCATGTGGCGCAACTACATCACCGTTGGCATCAGAGCGCTGGCGAAGAGCAGGACCTACGCCTTCATCAACATCTTCGGCCTCGCCGTCGGCATGGCTGCCTGCCTGATGATCCTGCTCTATGTGCGTTACGAGATGAGCTACGACCGCTGGATCCCGGACGGCGATCGTGTCTTCCAGGTCCAGAGCTGGTTCAAGTCCAGCGATACCGGCCAGGAAGCCCAACTCCAGATGGCGCCTTACGCGTCGGGCAAGTCGCTGAAGGACAGCTTCCCGCAGATCGAGCAGGAAGTGTACGTCAGCAACAACAATCCCGTCTTCTTCGACGAGGGTGAGGCCACGTCGACCGAAGACTATCTCTTCGTCGACGGCAATTTCCTCGACGTGGTCCGGTTGCCGCTGGTTCGCGGCGACTCGAACGCCCTCGCCCAAGTCAATACGGCGGTGGTCACCCAATCCGAGGCGCGGCGCCGCTTCGGCACGGACGACGTCATCGGGCGGACGATGACCCTGATCACACGCGGCGTGTCGCGTGATTTCCGGATCACCGGGATCCTGCGCGATCTCCCGCGAAACTCGCATTTCCGGATCAACAGCCTGCTGCGAATCGATTTCGTCGCTTACAATCACGACACCCCCCAGGCGCTGGAATGCTGGGGCTGCCAGAACGGCTACGTCTACGTGAAATTGAGGCCGGGTGCGGACGTGGGCGCCATCACGGCCGGCCTTCAGGCCTGGGAGGACCGGGCCATTCCAGACCAGGATGCCGGGGAGGCGCGGTTCAACGCCGGCGACGACCAGGACTGGCACTTCGTCAACCTCCAGGACGTCCATCTCGGCCGCGGCCAGGCGGCGGCGATGGCGCCCGGCAATGATCGGACGACCATCATCACCTTTGCCGTCGTTGCCCTGCTCATCCTCGGCATGGCCGTGGTCAACTTCACCAATCTTGCAACCGCCCGAGCGAGCCAGCGGGCCCGCGAGGTGGCGCTCCGCAAGGCCCTCGGCGCAAGTCGTCGACAGCTGATCGTCCAGTTCATCGGCGAATCGATCATCATGGCGGTGGTGGCGATGATCATCGCGCTCACTTTGGTCGAACTGCTGATCCCCGGTTTCTCGTCGTTCCTCGATGCAGATCTCCGGGTGAGATATTTCGGGCCGGACGGAATCCTGCTGCCGGTGCTGTTCCTCGTCGTGGTCACCGGTATTCTCGGCGGCCTCTATCCGGCTTTCTTCATTTCCCGCTTCGAGCCGGCTTCGGTGCTCAAGGCCAACAAGTCGTCATCGGAGACCCCGGGATCGGGCCGGTTGCGCAACGCCCTCGTCGTTGGCCAGTTCGCGGTTTCGATCGGCCTGATCATCTGCACCGCGGTCATCTACGGCCAGACCGTCTACGCCCGGACCGTCGACCCCGGTTACGACCGCAGCAACATTCTCCAGATCGACGAACTGGCGCGATACCAGCTGCTCGAGAAGGGAGAGATGATCGCGGAACGGTTGCGGCGGGTGCCTGGCGTGCGCGCCGTCGGCCGGACCAGTATCGGCGTCGCTACCGACAATAACAACAATACGGGCGTGATGGTCCCGGGACGAAGCGATCCCGTCCTGATCGGCTTCTACCAGGTCGACGAAGGTTATCTGCAGGCGATGGGCCTGCAGATGGTCGCCGGCCGCTGGTTCGACGACGCCCGCCCGATGGACGACATGAGCCTCCCGTATCCGCCCGACGACGCGACGCAGCGGGCGCTGGCGGCGCGCGGCGGCAATATCGTCGTCAACGAGCTTGCAGCCCGGCGACTGGGATTCAACAACCCGGCCGAAATCGTCGGGCGTTCGTTCCGTGCCGCGCTCGTCGACAACGAGATCGGCCTCGTTCCAGTCACCGTCATCGGGGTCGTCCGCGACGCGCGCTTCCGCTCCGTCAGGCTGCCGCTCGATCCGATCATGTTCAACAACACCAATAATGGCCACACCCACGTCATCCTGCGCTTCGACGGCAATCCCGCTTTGGTGAGGGCGGGGGCCGAAAGGGTCTGGAAGTCGATTACCAACGACGTGCCGTTCGCCGGCGAGTTCAGCGACGACATCATGGCCGAGCTGTACGAAGCCGAAGATGCTCGGGCGAAAACCTTCGCGGGCTTCGCGATCCTCGCCATCATCGTGGCCTGTCTGGGCCTGTTCGGCCTGGCCGCCTTCACCGCCGAGCGGCGGACCAAGGAGATCGGAATCCGCAAGGTCCTGGGCGCGCGCAGCCGGGACATCGTTCGGTTGCTCGCCTGGCAATTTTCGAAGCCGATCATCGTCGCCAATCTGATTGCCTGGCCCGTGGCCTGGTGGGTGATGCGCGACTGGCTCAACACTTTCGATGCCCGGATCGACCTCGGCCCGACTCCCTTCGTGCTTGCGGGAGCGCTGGCGCTGGTGATCGCACTCGGAACCATCGCCGGCCACGCTCTCAAGGTCGCCCGGGCAAACCCGATCCATGCGCTTCGCTACGAATGACGGACCGACGCCGATGACCTCAACCATCATCTTCTCCGCCACCGCGCTGGCGATCACTTTCATCCTGTGTGCGACGGCGCTTCGTGCGTGGCGTGGCTGGCTGGAATTGCGGCGGATCGAACTCGACCGCGACGAGCATAGCGAGCTGAAAAAGGCGGTGGGCGTTCGAATCGAGCTCGCAGACGTTCGCGAACGCCTGAAGAAGCTCGAGGCGATCGCCAGCGGTGTCGATCTCTAGGAGGGCGTTGCCGGAGTAGGGCATCTCGCATTCGCGCAAGGCCCGCAACGCTCTCCTCGACCAGGCCTAGCAGCCTTCCACGCATTCGGTCAGAACTGGAACGGGCCCGTCGCAACGCGGGTCCGTGCGTTTCGACCTGGGGGGACCCAATTGCGAATACTGCTTCTCGGCGCAACGGGACTGATCGGATCGGCAGTCGCAGCTCGGCTTGCCGCCGAGGACCACGAGCTTGTCGGCGTGACGAGAGCGCCTGGTGCGGCCGCCCGGCGGGTGCCGGTCACGCGTCGGGTCGAGCTCGATCTGCGCGATATAACCGGCCCTGCCGACTGGCAGCCCCATCTCCAGGGCATTGACGCGGTGGTCAACTGCGCCGGGACGCTCCAGTCCAGCCTGCGCGACTCCACCTCAAAGGTCCATGTCGACTCGGCGGTCGCGCTCTGGCGTGCCTGCGAGGAAGCCAATGTCCGACGCGTGATCCATGTGTCGGCGATCGGAGTCGACCGCGGCGCCGCGTCCGACTTCTCGCGATCGAAGGCGCTCGGAGACATGGCGCTTCAGAACAGCCGCCTCGACTGGGTGATCCTTCGGCCGTCGGTTGTCGTCGGGCGCGGCGCGTATGGCGGCAGCGCCTTGTTCCGGGGCCTTGCGGCCTTGCCCGTGCTGCCCAGATTCCCGGATTCCGGTCCGCTCGACGTCGTGCAGCTCGACGATGTGGCCGAGACCGTGGCCAGACTGCTCCGACCGGGGACGCCGACAAGGGTTGCGCTGGAGTTGACGGGACCGGACCGGCTCGATGTCGAGCAAATCGTGTCGGCCTATCGCCAATGGCTCGGATGGAGGCCGGCCCGGACCGTGTCGGTGCCGTCTTTTCTCATGTCCCTCGCCTGGAAGTTCGGTGACGCGATTGCCTGGCTGGGCTGGCGACCGCCGATCCGGACGAGTGCCCGCCGTGAGATGGCTCGCGGTGCCATCGGTGATGGCAGCGAGTGGCGGCGCGCGACCGGGATAGAGCCCGTCTCCCTGGCCACCGCGCTCGCGGCAGAGCCGGCTTCGGTGCAGGAGCGCTGGTTTGCCCGGCTTTACCTTCTCAAACCTTTTGCCATCGGGATCTTCGCTGGGTTCTGGCTGATGACCGGGATCGTCTCGCTCACGATCGGCTGGCAGCATGCTGTCGACTTGATGCAGATGACGGTGGCCGCCCCGCTCGCCGAAATAGCCGTCGTCGGCGGTGCCGTCGCCGATTTGGCGATTGGTACGGCCATCCTGTTTCGTCGCACCGCCAGAACGGCCTTGATCGCGGCTTTGCTGTTTTCGCTGCTCTACCTGATCCTCGGGACCGTCCTTCTGCCCGTGCTTTGGGCCGGCTCGCTGGGACCCCTGATGAAGGTATGGCCGATCCTTGCCCTGAACCTGATCTGCCTGGCGATACTGGACGAACGATGACCGAATATCTGGTCCTGAAATATCTCCATCTGGTCGGTGCCGTGGTGCTTCTCGGTACCGGCGCCGGGATCGCCTTCTTCATGTTCATGGCCAACCGGACCCGGGATGCGGTCATCGTCGCGGCGACCGCAAGAATCGTCGTCGCCGCCGATTTCATTTTCACCGCCACGGCCGTCGTCGCTCAGCCGGTCACCGGCCTTTTTCTCGCGTGGCACGTGGGTTACTCCTTGACCGAGGGCTGGATTGTCGCCTCGATCCTCCTTTATCTTGTCACCGGGGCGTTTTGGCTGCCGGTGGTTTGGATGCAGGTGAGGATGAGAGATCTGGCGATTGCGGCTGCCGCCTCCGGCGCGGCCTTGCCGGCCGCGTACCACCGGCTGTACCGGCTCTGGTTCGCGTTCGGCTTCCCCGCCTTCGCAGCCGTGCTCGGCATCTTGTGGCTGATGATCGCCCGACCGGAGCTCGGCCTGTGAAGCTGGGCTCGAGGCTCATCGTCGGAGCGATCGCGGGCGTGATCGGGACGATGGCCATGACGTCGGCCATGCGCCGCCTTCACCGGCGGCTGCCACCGGAAGAACGTTATCCCCTGACTCCCCGGGAGATCATCGATTCAGCGGTCGATCCGGAGGAAGAACCGGGGCGAGACCTGACCACGATTTCCCATTTTGCCTACGGCGCCGGTTGCGGCGCATTGGTCGCCGCCGCCAATTCTCGACCTGGTGTGCGGGAAGGCGCCGGCGCGGGCGTCGCGATCTGGCTGGCAAGCTACATGGGCTGGATCCCCGCCGTCGGCCTGCTGAAGCCGGCCAATCGGCATCCCGTGCGCCGCAACCTCCTGATGATCGGCGTTCACCTGGTCTGGGGTGCCGCGACCGCTCTGTCGATTCGTGAGCTGGGGGCGGCGCGCCAGACCATCTTCGCTGGCGGCGCCGACCGAGATGTGCCCGAGGCGAAGCAGGCCGACCTGAAAACGGACTGACGCCCAGCCTGGGCTAATCGACGTGGGGGTTCACGGAGGGTGGATCGCTCGCCGGAAAGCTTTCGTCCGAGGACTGGTCGACTTTCTCCCAATCCCTCGGCGGATCGCGCATTGCCTCCGGACCCGCCGATCGGGCAGCCCCCGATTGGCCGACGGGGCCGGGCACGGTCCTGCCCCGGCCGAACGCTGCGGCCATGGGATCGTGGTCGAGGCCAATGCGGCCGCGCCGGCTGATCAAGGCCGCTGCGAAGCCGCCGACCGTTGCCACCACGGCGGCCATGATCGTCCGCTTCCGGTTCCAGACCATATTCAGATTCCCTCATGCTGCATCGTCGCCGGCATAGCCGGGCCGAGCGTGCCCGCTTCGGCCATCGCCATCAATTCGAGCTTCCGCTCGGCGAGCTGGGCAGCCATGGCCTCCAGATCGACATCGGCCGCGCGGGTCTGCTGGAACAGATTGTCGCGCTGCTTCTCTTCTTCCTTGACGTGATGTTCGATCATTTCCTGAAGCACCTTGACCTTCGCGTCGTAGAAGGCCTCGTCGGGTTCGGCAGCCTCGAGTTCATTGATCAGGGCCTTGGCGCTGTCATGCTCGACATAAGCCTCGTCGAGCGCATCTTCTTCGACTTTCCCGCGGATGGCCGGATAATAGATTTCCTCCTCGATCATGGCGTGCACCTTCAGCTCGGTGCAGATCTGGCGGACGATTTTCTCCTTGGCGGAGGTGCCACTCGCTTTCTCGAATTTCTCGAAGAGCTCTTCGACCTCACGGTGGTCGGCGGCGAGCAGCTGAAGGGCGTCCTGGGACTTGTCGTTCGAGGCCATTGAATTTCTCCTGATTGCGCCAGTGGAACAATCGGAGCAAGGCGCCGGTTCCCGCGCCAGACGGTCCGAAAGGGTGGATTTTGAACGAGACGGAGACGCTTTCGCCAGTGCTCCCGAACGAGGTCGAGGAAGCGACCCGACGCCTTCTCGAAAAAGCGTGCGAGCGCGAGCTGGTGCTGGCAACCGCCGAAAGCTGCACCGGCGGAATGCTCGCGTCTCTGCTCACGGATGTCCAGGGCGTCGCTCACGCCTTCGATCGCGGCTTCGTCACTTATTCCAACGAGGCCAAGAACGAGATGCTCGGAGTGCCGCTCGAGCTGATCGACGCAAAAGGCGCGGTTTCCCGCGAAGTCGCGGTCGCTATGGCGGAAGGGGCGCTCGAGCGGTCGCGTGCGAACCTCGCGCTTGCCGTCACCGGCTTCGCTGACAAAGGGGACGAGCCGGGACTGGTCCATTTCGCTTGCGCCCGGGCCGGGCGTATAACCGCGCACCGCGAGGAGCATTTCGGTCCGGTGGGCCGCGGCGCCACTCGGATCGAATGCATGCGGGTCGCGGTCGAAATGATGACGGAGATGCTGTGATGGGGGGAGTGGTGAAAGCGGGGACGAAGAAACACTTCGAGTCCATTCATCGCCATGGCTTCGTCCGGGTCGCGACCGCGAGCCCCTGTGCGTCTTCCGGCGACATCGCTTTCAATGTCGATCAGACCTTGGCTTTGGCTCGGGAAGCCGATCGTCGCGGCGTCGATCTCGCCGTTTTCCCGGAACTCAACATCTCCTCTTATGCGGTCGATGACCTTCATCTTCAGGATGCCTTTCTTGATGCGGTCGAAGCGGGGATAAGGCGGCTGGCCGAAGCCAGTGCGAAGCTGAGGACTGTTCTGGTCGTCGGCGCGCCGCTGCGACGCAACGGCCGGCTGTACAATTGCGGGCTTGCTCTCTCGCGCGGCCGGATCCTGGGGGTCGTGCCCAAATGCTTCCTTCCCAATTATCGGGAATATTACGAGAAACGCTGGTTCGCCTCCGGGATCGGCAAGGAAAAGCTGGAGATCGACGTCGCGGGTCAGACGGTGCCGTTCGGGCCCGATCAGATCTTCGCCGCCACGGACCTGGCCGACTTCATCTTCCATATCGAGCTTTGCGAGGATTATTGGGCACCACAGCCGCCGTCGACCAACGGTGCCATGGCAGGGGCGCTGATCCTGACCAATCTCTCGGCGTCGAACATCACGATCGGCAAGGCCGACGAGCGCAAGCTCCTGTGCGCGGCCCAGGCCAGTCGCTGCCACGCCGCCTACGTCTATTCGGCTTCGGGCCCGGGCGAGAGCACGACCGACCTTGCCTGGGATGGGCAGGGCTCGATCTACGAATTGGGCGACCTGCTGGCGGAAACCGGCCGCTTCGACCGGGAAGCCGAAATGGCCGTCGCCGATATCGACGTCCAGCGCCTTCGTCTCGAGCGGATGCGCAATGGCACCTTCAACGACAATGCCCGCGCCGCCGGCCATCCGGAGAAGAGCTTCCGCCGCATTACCTTCGACCACCGACCGAGCTTTGCCGACATCGGCTTCGAGCGCGCCCTTCGTCGCTTTCCTTATGTCCCCAACCGGGCCGACCAGCTCGATCAGGATTGCTACGAGGCCTTCAACATCCAGGTCCAGGGTCTCGCCAAGAGATTCCAGTCGACCTCGGGCAAGCACCTCGTCATCGGCGTTTCCGGCGGCCTCGATTCCACCCATGCCCTGATCGTCGCGGCCAAGACCTGCGACCATCTCGGACTGCCGCGTTCGACGATTCTTGGCTTCACGATGCCGGGCTTTGCGACGGGCGAATCGACCAAGCGCAATGCCTGGAAGCTGATGGACGCGCTCGGGATCGTCGGCCAGGAGATCGATATCAAGCCGGCCGCCCGCCAGATGCTCGCCGACATGGGCCATCCGTTCGCCAAAGGCGAACCGCAATATGACGTCACCTTCGAGAACGTTCAGGCCGGACTTCGAACCGACTATCTCTTTCGCCTCGCCAACCAGCGGAGCGGCTTCGTCGTAGGCACCGGCGACCTTTCCGAAATCGCCCTGGGCTGGTCAACCTACGGCGTCGGTGACCAGATGAGCCATTACGGGGTCAATGCCGGCGTTCCCAAGACTCTGATCCAGTATCTCGTTCGCTGGGCGATCCGCTCCGGCCAGTTCGACGAGGCGACCGACCAGGTGCTCCAGGCCATACTCGACACGAAGATATCGCCCGAACTGGTGCCGGCCGACGAGAAGAACGGGATGCAGTCGACCGAAGAGCGGATCGGCCCCTATGAGCTTCATGATTTCTTCCTGTTCCATATCCTTCGTCACGGCCAGCCACCTTCGAAAGTGGCGTTCATGGCCTGGCAGGCGTGGAAGGACTCGAAGGCGGGCTTGTGGCCGTTCGGCTATCCGGATGCGCTGAAGCGGGAATATGATCTCGCCACGATCCGCAAGTGGCTCGAAGTCTTCCTGTTCCGCTTCTTCCAGATCAGTCAGTTCAAGCGCAGCGCGATTCCCAACTCTCCCAAGGTTTCGGCCGGCGGCGCCCTCAGTCCGCGAG
>DASTDX010000146.1:0-3050 GCA_035710145.1 Allosphingosinicella sp. | reverse complement strand
CGACGCGGAAACGCTCGGGATCGTGCGGATGGTGCTGGTCGGCGGCGTCAATCGCGACCTCGTCGCGACGATCAACCGCGAAACGAGGGACGATCCGGTCGCCGTCGGAGTCGCCGGCGAGGATGGCGGGCTGCTGACGGCGGTAGCGCGCGATCCTTCGCTCGGCTTCGTCGGCGACGTCGCCGAAGTCCGGGCCGGTCGCCTTCACGGTCTGCTCGACCAGGGGCTGGTACCGGTCATCTCGACCATCGGCGGCGACGTTCATGGCCAACCTTACAATATTAATGCCGACGAGGCGGCGATGGCGATCGCGGTCGCGATGGGGGCGGAGAAGATCGTCTACCTGACCGCCGCACCCGGGCTGCTCGAGGATCCGAAGGACGAGGCCAGCCTGATCCCGCGACTGAGCTCCGCCGAGCTTCGCGAGCGGATCGCACACAAGAGCGTGTCCGCCGGAATGATTCCGAAACTTCGTGCCTGCGCAGACGCGGTGGATGGCGGCGTCGGCTCGGCGCACATCATCGACGGCCGAGTGCCCCACGCCTTGCTGATCGAGATCCTGACCGACGAAGGCATCGGCACGATGATCAAGCGGGAGCTGGACCGATGACTTCGCTGCTGACCATCCTCGATGTCGGCGCCGCCGGGCTCGCCGAGATATTGAAGCTCTCGGAGCGCTCGGACCTTGGCACGCCACTGGCGGGCAAGGGCGTCGCTTTGGTGTTCCAGAAGTCTTCCGCGCGAACCCGCAATTCGATGGAAATGGCGGTCGTCCAGCTGGGTGGGCACCCGGTCTATATCCAGAAGGACGAAGTCGGGCTGGGCAGCCGCGAAACCGCCGAGGACGTCGCCCGAACCCTCGCCTGCTACCACGAGCTGATCGCCGCCCGAGTGATGGACCATCGCGATCTGGAGCGGATGGCGAAGGCGGTGTCGAAGCCCGTTCTCAACCTGCTGTCCGACCTTCACCATCCGCTCCAGGCGCTGGCCGATCTGTTGACGGTCAAGCAACTGGCTGGGCGGATCGAGGGCGTCCGGATCGCTTACGTAGGCGATGCGAACAATGTCGCTCGCTCACTCGCCGAGGCCTGCTCCCTCGCCGGCGCCGAATTGGTGATCGCCTGCCCCGACGAATATGGATTCGCACCGGACGAGCTGGCCCGGTGGGACAATGTCCGTCACGTCGTCGACCCGCGCGACGCCGTCGAAGGCGCCCAGTTCGTCTATACCGACGTCTGGGTTTCGATGGGCCAGGACGAAGAAGGCGAAGCGCGTCGCCGTGCCTTCGCCGCCTACCAGGTCGATGACAAACTCATGGCCGCGAGCGCCGACGCCTGGTTTCTCCATTGCCTGCCCGCTCGTCGCGGCGAGGAGGTCACCGCCGGCGTGATCGACGGTCCGCGCTCCATCGTGTGGAAGCAGGCCGAGAACCGGATGCACACCGCACGCGCCGCTTTGGCCTGGATGCTGCAATGACCGACAGCCGATCCCGCCGACTGAGGATCCTGGCCGACCTCATCCGCACGGGCACGATCGGCAGCCAGGAGGAGGCGACCGAGAAGCTGAAGGCCGCGGGGTTCGCCGTCACCCAGGCGACCGTGTCGCGGGACCTGGAGAGCCTCGGCGCGGTCAAGCTGAAGCGGGGCGGAATCCTGTCTTATTCGCTCCCCGATCAGGTCGGAGCCGGCGACTGGAGCACCGCCCGGCTTGAGCGGCTAATGGGCGAATTCGTCCTGTCGATCGAGGCAGCGGGCCAATTGCTCATTCTCAAGACCCCGCCGGGCTCCGCCCACCTGGTCGCCTCGGCGCTCGATCTGGCCCGCGTTCCCGATGTCGCCGGCACCGTTTCGGGCGACGACACGATGTTCGTCGCACTCCGCGACGGCACCGATGTCCGAGCGGTTCTGGGTCGCTTCACGCGGATGGCGGGCCAGGAAGAGGCCCGGCAGGCGTGATCGGCCGCTTCCCCACCCCAAGGATCGTTCAACCCCAAATGCCCGCCACGGCGCCGCATGGATCCCCGCCTTCGCGCGGATCACCAAATCAGGAAAGCTGAAGTGACTGTTCAAACGCCCCCAAAAAAGGTCGTGCTCGCTTATTCCGGCGGGCTCGATACGTCGATCATCCTCAAATGGCTTCAGACCGAATATGGAGCCGAGGTCGTCACCTTCACCGCGGATCTCGGCCAGGGCGAGGAAGTCGAGCCGGCTCGGCGCAAGGCGGAGATGCTCGGAATCCGGGCCGAAAACATCTTCATCGAGGATCTGCGCGAAGAGTTCGTTCGCGATTACGTCTTCCCGATGTTCCGAGCGAACACCGTCTATGAGGGCCAGTATCTGCTGGGCACCTCGATCGCCCGGCCGCTGATCGCCAAGCGCCAGATCGAGATCGCCCGACAGGTCGGGGCCGACGCCGTCTGTCACGGCGCCACCGGCAAGGGAAACGACCAGGTGCGTTTCGAGCTGGGTTATTATGCGCTCGAGCCCGATATCCGCGTCGTGGCGCCTTGGCGGGAATGGGATTTCACCAGCCGCGAGGCCCTGATCGACTTCGCCGAGAAGCACCAGATCCCGATCGCCAAGGACAAGAGAGGTGAATCGCCCTTCTCCGTCGACGCGAATCTGCTCCATTCCTCTTCGGAAGGGAAAGTGCTCGAGGATCCGGCCGCCGAGGCGCCGGAATATGTCCATCAACGCACCATTTCACCCGAAGAGGCCCCAGACAAGCCGACCCTCATCGAGATCGGCTTCGAGCGCGGCGACCCGGTGTCTATCGACGGCGAAGCCATGTCGCCGGCGACCTTGCTCGCCAGGCTGAACCAGCTCGGCCACGACAATGGCATCGGCCGGCTGGACCTGGTCGAGAACCGCTTCGTCGGGATGAAGTCGCGCGGGGTGTACGAGACTCCCGGCGGGACGATCCTGCTCGCCGCACATCGCGGCATCGAATCGATCACCCTCGACGGCGGCGCGATGCATCTCAAGGACGAGATCATGCCGCGTTACGCCAAGCTCATCTATAACGGCTTCTGGTTCTCACCAGAGCGCGAG
>DASTDX010000145.1:0-5580 GCA_035710145.1 Allosphingosinicella sp. | reverse complement strand
CCGAAGCTGCTCGAGATGGCGGGCATAATCGGCGCCGGACAGATCCGGGCCGATCCTGGAGAGCAATTCTTCGGCATGCGCATAGGCGTCCGGCGAGATGTCGTTGGCGGTGGAAGAGGCGTACGCGAGCACCCGACTCGGCTGCGGCGCGGAGAAATATCGGTTGAGTCGAGTCGTCGGGTCGAGCCGGATCCGGGCATCGCCGCCGGTCGTCATCGCTGCCGTGGCCGCGGAAATGGGGGCCGGATTCTCTACGCTGACAGTCATGAATCTTGCACCCGCCCCTTGACGCTACTAACTCGCCTTCTCCAGTTTGCAGCGGCAGCGAAGGCAAGGCTGCGCGCCACCTATCCGAAAGCGAAGTTCCAGCCGTGACCTCCCATATCCAGCCGCGTCAGATCCCGGAAGAGGCGAAGCGCCGGCTTCGAATCATGTTCATCGCGAAGCACGCCAAATGGGAAGGCACGCTTCATCCAGAAGACGGCAATCACGCCCTCTACCACGTCGAGACCCGGGAGATCCTGAGGAACCTCGGGCTGAACCTCGTCGTCGAGGATCGCTATGAAGCCTTGTTCGAAAAGCCGGACGTCGATTTCGTCTTTCCGTTGCTCAATCGGGGCGGCTTCCTCAACAGCGAGATGATGCTGCCTTTGCTCTGCACCCGGGTCGGCATCCCCTTTCTCGGCGGTTCGCCGATCCTTCGCGGACTTGCCGACGACAAGCATCTGACCAAGCTCTGCGCCGCCGCCCGCGGTATCCCGACGGCGCCCTGGGCCGTCTACCGACGCGGCGCGCCGGTCGATCCGGCGCGTTGCCCCGAAGGCGAACGCCTCGTCATCAAGCCGAACGCCTCCTCGGCCAGCTGGGGCGTTCAGGACGCTCATGACTGGGCCGGAGTCGAGGCAGCCGTCGCCGACATTCACAGCCAGGGCCATGACGCCATCGTCGAGCCGTTCCTCAACGGCAGCGACGTCGAAGTGCCGGTGATCACGGTCGACGGCGAACCGCGGGTCATGCCGATGATGTTGTTCGAGCAGGCCGACCCGAGCCATTTGCGGACCTATTACGAGAAGCGCGACCTGGTGGAGCGCGGTCACAAATATCAGCTCGTCCCCTTCGAGGACGAGGAGTGGATGCCGCGGATCGCTGCCTATACGATGGAGATTGCGCAGGAGTACCGGCCGTTCGATTATGGGCGGTTCGAGTTCCGGCTCGATCGAGAGGGGGGACAGGTGCAGTTTCTCGAGGTCAACCTGCAGGCCAATCTCTGGTCGGAAAAGGTGTTCGGCCGCTCCGCGGTGCTCGCCGGTCTCACTCAGGCGCAGCTGGTCGAGACGATCCTTTACGAGGGTCTTCGCCGGCACGGGCTGCTCGGATCATGACCGGCGCGGTGAACGCGACGGCGATCGTCCTCGCGGCGCAGCGCGAAGGCCGGCTCGATCCGTTGGCGGCGGAAGCCGGGGTGACCCACAAATGCCTGGTGCCGATCGGCGGCCGGCCGCTGCTTGCGCATGTGCTTGCCGCCTTGGCCGGGGTCTCCGGAATCAAGGCGATCCGAATCTCGGTCGAGCCGGGGGCGGAGGCAATGCTTCAACCGATCGTTGCCGCGATCGATATCGCCGCCAAGGTGGAGTTCGTCGCCGCGGCCTCGACCATCACCGACAGCGTCTATGCGGCCGTGGGCGGCGATCCCGGGCCGTTCATCGTCACGACCGCCGACAATGTCCTGCTCACCCCCAACGCCGTCCAGCAGATCGCCGGACGGCTGGCCGCGGGGGACGATGCGGTGGTCGCGCTTTCGCGGCGTGAGGACGTGCTGTTCGCGCATCCCCAGGGTCAGCGTCGTTTCTATCGCTTTACCGATGGCCGTTATTCCAACTGCAATCTCTACGGCCTTTCGAATGCAGGTCTTGGCCTGGCCGAGACCTATCGATCCGGTGGCCAGTTCGCGAAGAATCCGATGCGGATCGTCCAGGCCGTCGGCCTGATAAACCTGGTGATCCTGCGCTACGGACTGGTCTCGCTGCCGCGGGCGATGCAGCGCCTGGGCCGGCGCTTCGGCGTCCGTGCCTCCGCCGTCGTCCTGAAGGACGGCGCCCATGCCATCGATGTCGACAATGCCCGCACCTATTCGATTGCGGCGCAACTGCTTGAAAGCCGCGCCGGCTAGTCCTAATCCCATCGCCTCGAAGGGGTAACGGGCATGGCCGAATTCACGCTTCCGAAGAACAGCAAGATCAACGGCAAGGCGCGGGTCCACAAGGCCCCGACGGGTTCCGGCCGGACCAAGGCGTTCAAGATCTACCGTTACGATCCCGACAGTGGCGAAAATCCGCGCTACGATCTGTTCGAGGTCGATCTCGACAGTTGCGGCCCGATGGTCCTCGACGCGCTCATCAAGATCAAGAGCGAGCAGGATCCGACCCTGACGTTTCGCCGCTCCTGTCGCGAAGGCATTTGCGGCTCCTGCTCGATGAACATCGCCGGCACCAACGGCCTCGCCTGCACCACCGCGATCGAGGATGTGAAGGGGACGGTCC
Organism: Allosphingosinicella sp.; assembly: GCA_035710145.1. GTDB lineage: Bacteria > Pseudomonadota > Alphaproteobacteria > Sphingomonadales > Sphingomonadaceae > Allosphingosinicella. The sequence goes on along the minus strand of DASTDX010000145.1, from coordinate 3,040 downwards.
GGATCACGCCGCTGCCGCATATGGACGTGATCAAGGATCTGGTGCCCGATTTCACCCATTTCTTCGCCCAATATGCCTCGATCGAGCCCTGGCTGAAGACCAAGACGTCCACTCCTTCAGGCAAGGAAAGGCTCCAGTCGCCCGAGGATCGGGCAGCGCTCGACGGGCTGTACGAATGCATCCTGTGCGCCTGCTGCTCTTCCTCCTGCCCCAGTTACTGGTGGAATTCGGACCGTTTCCTCGGCCCGGCCATCCTGCTCCAGGCCTATCGCTGGCTCGCCGATAGCCGCGACGAATATGCCGGTGAGAGGCTCGACGATCTCGAGGATCCGTTCCGGCTCTATCGCTGCCACACGATCATGAATTGCGCGAACGTGTGTCCGAAGGGGCTCAATCCGGCCAAGGCGATCGCCGAAACCAAGAAGCTGCTGCTGGAGCGGGCGGTCTAGCCCACTTGTGACTTTGCGGGCAGGACTGCCGGCGTGAGAGCCCTGTGCGATCCCTGCAACCGGCTGACGGACGGTCTCGATTCGATCCGCCGGCAATATTCCGTTCCAGACAGCTTCCCGGCCGAGGTGCTCGCGGTGGCCGATCGCAATGCCACCCGTTCCCCTGGCGCGCATGTGGACCGCAGCGATCGCAACTTCGTCACCCTCGATCCGGCCAGCTCGACCGACCTCGATCAGGCCTTCGCCCTCGAGCGCAGCGGCGCTGACCTGCTGCTACATTATGCAATCGCCGACATCGCCTGGTTCGTCGACGATGGCGACCTGGTCGACGCCGAGGCATGGCGGCGCGGCGCAACCCTCTATTTTCCCGACGGCAAGGCACCGCTCTACCCACCCATCCTGAGCCAGGGGGCCGCAAGCCTTCTTCCCGACGGCCCGCGACCGGCCGTGATCTTCACCGTCCGGGTGGCACCCGATGGCGGAGTCGCGCTCGATTCGGCGGAGCGCGCGGTGATCCACAGCCGGGCGAAGCTCGCTTATGACCAGGTCAAAGACGAGGATTTGCCGGCCGATTTTCCGGAGCTGGCCCGTCGGATCCAGGCGGCCGAGGCGCGGCGGGGTGCCAAAAGGGTCGATCCGCCGCAGCAGGAGGTCGTGGAGCTGAGGGAGGGGCTCTTCTCGCTCCATTTCCGGCCTCTGCTCGCTTCGGAGCGAAACAATGCCGCGATGTCGCTCGCGGCCAACTTGGCGATCGCGGATCTTCTTGCGAAGCACCGCACCGGGCTGTTCCGGGTGATGGCCGAGCCGGACGAGCGGGCGATCCAGCGGCTTCGGCAAACGGCACGCGCCTTCCGGATCGAATGGCCGGGGCAGATGTCGCTCGACGCGCTCGAGCACAAGCTCGATCCGAACGAGCCGAACCAGGCGGCCCTGATGCTCGCGATCCGCAGGGCCGGGCCGCCCGCTTCCTACCTTCCTTGGCAGGAAGGCGACCACCCCTGGCATGCGGCGATGGCCGCCACTTATGCGCACGCTACCGCGCCGCTTCGTCGTCTCGCCGATCGCTACGTCGTCAGCGCTGCGCTTGCGCTCGCCAATGGCAGGCCGGTTCCGGAGGCGATCGTCCAGGCCTTTGACCGGCTGCCGAAGATCATGGCCAAGTCGGACACGCTCGCCGCGCAGATCGATCGCGCGGTCGTCGACCTCGCCGAAACGATCATGCTCGAGCCGCGAATCGGCGACACCTTCGCCGCCGTCGTCACCGACTCCGACCAGCGCGGAGTGAGGGTTCAGCTGCGCGAGCTTCCGGTCGTTGCCCGGGTCAGCGCGAACAAGGTCGCACCTGGCGACGAGGTGACCCTGAAGCTCGTCGCGGCGGATCCGGCGCGGCGCACGATCAGCTTCCAGCGTCTCGCCTGAGCCGAGCCGCCGGATTGGCCGTGCTTGATCCAATGTCTCTTTGCCGCCACTGATCGCGACCATGGACGTTCATCCGGCGATCCGCCACGAACCCGATCCCGATCATCCCGGCTGGTGGACCTGGGACCTGGCCGAAGACGATCGCTTCAACGCGACGATCGGCAGGCTGCTGGTGCGGGCGGACGGCCCAGGCCGGGCGACCTGCCGGATGTTTCCCGAGCTGCGCCATTCCAACCTGGGCAACATGGTCCATGGCGGTGCGATCCTGACCTTCGTCGACATGGCGTTCTTCGCGGGTGGCCGCCTTGCCGGCGCCGACGTGATCCGGGCTGTGACCCTGGATTGCAGCGTCCGCTTCCTGTCGCCGGGAAAAATCGGCGTGCCCTTGGATGCCGAAGTGGAGCTGCTGCGGGAAACGAAGCGGCTCGCCTTCTTCGCCGGGCGCGTGGTTCAGGATGGGGAACTGGTCGCCGCTTTTTCGGGTGCGCTTCGCAAGTCGGATCGTGACCGCAGTCTCTGATCGCTACCGGGCCCTGATCGCCGCCGGCGAGCTGAAGCCCGACCCGGACCAGAAGCGGGCGGTAGAAAGTCTCGATCGGCTCGCTTCGGAGCTGGCGAACGTCCGCAAGCCCGGTTTGCTCGCCGGCCTGTTCGGCAAGGCCGAACCCCGGGCGAGGGGTATCTACATGTGGGGCGGAGTCGGCCGCGGCAAATCGATGCTGATGGACCTGGCCTTCGAAGCGACCAAGGTTCAGCCGAAGCGGCGGGTTCACTTCCACGAGTTCATGCTCGAAGTGCATGCCCGGCTGCGCGAGGAAAGGACCAGGGAGGCCGGCGATCCGATTCCCCCAGTTGCGGCCGCGATCGCCGAGGAAGCGAGGCTGCTCGCCTTCGACGAGATGGTGATCAACAACAGTGCCGACGCGATGATCCTTTCGCGGCTTTTCTCGAACCTGCTCGAGGAAGGCGTCACCGTGATCACCACCTCCAACCGCCCGCCTCGCGACCTTTATCTCGGCGGACTCAACCGGGAATTGTTTCTGCCCTTCATCGACCTGGTCGAGCGCGAGCTCGACGTCGTGGGACTGAACGGTCCGACCGACTATCGGCTGGAGCGGCTGGGCGGGATGCCCACCTGGTACGTCCCGAACGGGCCGGCCGCGACGGAAAAG
>DASTDX010000144.1:0-5484 GCA_035710145.1 Allosphingosinicella sp. | reverse complement strand
GCGTTGCCGGTTGAGCTCCACCACGGTCGTCGAGATGTCCCCGCCGACATATTTGATCGGGCATCGTTCGAGCACCAGGCGCATCCAGTTGAGGTCGCCGCACGGAGCGTCGAACATCGATTCGAATTTGCGTTTCCTGATCAGCCGGATCAGGCGTTCGCGATAGGGCGCCGACTGGCGGATCTCCGAACCCTTGCCGCTGAGGCTCTCGGCCGAGCCCCAGAGATTGTCGGCGGCGATCCCGTCGAACCGGCTCGCGGCAGCGCCGTCCGTCCGCGGGGCCGGCACCACCGCATAGCGCGTGTAGCTGATCAGCCCGATGCCAAGCGGTCTCACGGCCCGGTCCAGGGCCATCACGGCAAGCTCGCCGATGCGACGGCGCTTGAGGATCGATCGCACGCGCGACAACATGACCAACTGCCTCTGTTCGAGCGGTCGGAACCTGCAAGGCCACCGCGCACTTCAAGGCTCGTTAGCCGCGTCTCCTCAGCCGGTCCAGAGTGCTTGCAGGGCTCGCTAACCCTAGACGCGGAAGGGCATTTCTCGGAAGGATGGCGGTCATGGACAGAAGGACCTTCGTGACCGGGGCCGCCGCGATTCCGGCTCTCGCCGCGCTCACCCGATCGGCCGCCCTCGCCCAACCGGGCCAGCCGGCGGTCGACGTCGTCGAGCGGTTCGGCTTCGTGCCCGACGGCCGCACCGACAATTACGAGGCCTTCCACCGCCTCGCCGCCTACGCGACGCAGGCGGGCGGCGGCCATTTCGTGTTTCCGAGCGGCACCTATAATGTCGCCCGGCGCCGCCGCGTACCGCAGGCGAACCGCGATCCGCGCGAAGTCCAGAATGCCGAATATGTCGGCGTCGATGGTTTGCGAATCTCCGGCTACGGCGCCGTGATCCGCCTCGACGGCCGGACCCACCGGACCCACGTCCACGATTCCACCTTCATGCCCTTCGAAATCCGGCTCGGCCGCAACATCGTGATCGAAGGGCTGGAGATGGACGGCGGCATCCGCGACATGACGCGCGAGCTCAGCGTCCCCGAAGGCTATGCCCATCTCGTCTCGCTGAACGGCTGCAGCGACGTTCTGCTCAAGGACCTCGACCTCCACCACAGCCAGGTCGACGCGATCCTGCTCAGCGACGACTATATCACCTCGGGCCGCCTGCCCGGCCGCGCCTGCCGCAACGTTCGCCTGGAAAACGTTAAGTGCCGCAACAACGGCCGCGGCGGCCTCGCCGCGCTCCAGGTGCTCGGCCTCTCGGCCGTCGATTGCGAGTTCAGCGGCAACGGCTTTCCCGCTCCCAACTATCGCGGCCACCCGCCCGGCTTCGGCGTCGACGTCGAGCCGGACCGTTCGCGGCCGGGCGAGAATATCGACGTGAAGACGGGCAATCTCGAATTCCTGCGCTGCACGTTCAACGACAACAGGAGCGCGATCCTCGCCGCCTATCCCGGCAACTATCAGGGCTATTGCCGCTTCATCGACTGCAACAGCCGCAACGCCAACAACGATCCCAACCACAGGATCCTGTCCTGGCCGGGCGAGGGCATGCTCGTCCGCGGCGGCGTTCACGACGCCGGCCGCGGCTGCATCTGGCTGACCTGGCAATCGCCGGGAAGCCGGGTCCGCCTCGAGGGCATGACCATTCGCACCAGCCACATCCACGGCATGCTCCTCGCCCACCCGGGCGGCGTCGGCGAGGTCGAGGATTGCGAGATCATCGGCACCCACACGACCGCCGAGAGCGGCCATTTCGTCTTCTTCGCCGGCAATCCCGGCGAGGGGCGCCGCCATGTCTTCCGCAACAACCGCATGTTCATCCCGGCGGCGCGCAAGGACCACAGCCGCGCCTTCGACTTCGAGCCGAACTTCCACCACACCGACCTGGAGGGGAACGAGTACCGCACCGACCTCGCCGTTCCGGGCGAATATTTCGTGCGCCTGTTCAATCGGGAGAATTGCACCGTCCGCAACGAGCGGTTCCGGGGCGCATTCCCGGGCCGCCAGGATACGATCCGGCCGCTTCCCAACGATGCCCACGACACGCGGCTGCCTTTCTCCTCCGGCTAGGCCGCGGCCGCGCTCCAAGCGAGGCAAATTGTTGCGCCTTGTCAGCGATCTGGCACGCAAGTAACCGGGCCGGGACAAGCAAAGCGGGGCAATCGTGAGTTCAGTCTGGAATCTGGCAAGGCGGGTGACGCTTCTTCTCGACCGCCGCGGCACCCGCTGGCTGGTCTCGGGCTTGCTGCCGCTCGCGGCGCGCGCCCTGCCCGACGGGGTCCGGAGCATCCGCTACGATAATGGCTGGATCCACCGCTTCGACGAAGGGGTGGTCGTCGAGCCGCAGCCGCGCATGCGCTCCTACGACATCGGCGAGGCGCGAAACCGCTTCCTCTGGGGTTTCCTCTACGAGCCCAAGCCGGGCCACACCATCGTCGATGTGGGCGCCGGTCTCGGCGCCGAAAGCCTCTATTATTCCAAGCGGGTCGAGCCCAACGGGCGGGTCATCGCGATCGAGGCCCACCCGGGCATCTGCCGCTACCTTGAGAGGTCCGTGGCCCTGGGCGGCCGCAGGTCGACGAAGGTCCTCAACCTCGCCCTCTCGGACAAGAAGGAGACGGTCTACATCGAGGACAATATGGACGAGCTGCTCGGCAACGCGCTCGTCGAGCAGGGCAAGGGCGTGTCGGTCGAGGCCACCACGCTCGAGGCGCTGTGCGAGTCCGAAGGGATCGAGCGGATCGACTTCCTGAAGATGAACATCGAGGGCGCTGAGCGGCTGGCGATCCAGGGCTTCGGCAAGGCGCTCGGGAAGATCGCGGTGATGTGCATCAGCTGCCACGACTTCAAGTTCGCGAGGACCGGCAACGACTTCTTCAAGACCAAGGAGATCGTCCGCCAGTTCGTCGAGGAAAACGGTTTCGTGATCGTCCCGCGCGAAAGCCAGCTGGCCGAGGTCACCGACCAGATCAACGCCTACAATCCGGCGCTGATCGACCCAAGCGAGCTGGCGACCGCCAAGACAGCCTGATCGCCGGCGCGCTGCCGCTACCGGCTCTTCGCGAGCAGCTTCCGATACATCGACCGCTCATGCTCATCGAGCATGTCCGGATCGAGCATCTCGAGAGCGGCGGCGCGGGCCGCTTCCCCCATACGCTCCGCATAGGCCTTGTCGGAGACGAAGCGCGCGGTCGCCTCGGCGAGTGCCGGCGCGTCACCATAGGGCACCAGCTCCCCGGTCACCTGGCTTTTGATCAGCTCGCCCTGCCAGTCGATGTCATAGGCCGCGATCGGAGCGCCGCCGAGGGCCGCCTCCGACAGCGCTCGGCCGGTATGCGGCGACACGACCGCGGCGCATTGCGGGATCAGTTGGGCGAGGATGCCCTGGTCGACGCTGCCGGCGAAGATCATGTCCGCGCCGACGCCCAAGTCCTCGCCCAGCGCGGCCATCTCGGCCTTCATCGTCCCGTCGCCGAGGAACAGCGCCTTCAGCCTGTGACCTTGGCCATGGAGGTGGCCCAGCACTCGAACCACGTCCTGCGGCCGCTTCACCGGCTCGAGCCGCCCGATGTAGAGCAGGAAACGACCCGGCTCCACACCCAGCCGGGCACAGGCGTCGGCGCCGCCGTCGCGGCTGGCCGGCGCGACGAAATGGCGGCGGTCGATGAGGTTGCCGTAGCGAAATACCGTGGCGCGGTCGTGCACCGCGCCGTTGGCCAGGGCGAAATTGAGATTGTCCTGGTTGGCGCCGGCGACCAGGTCGGCACGGCGAAAGACGAACCGCTCGACCCGCTTCTCGACCGATCGCCGCCGGAACAGCCGGGGCATCATCGGCTGACCGGTTTCCTCGTGGAATTTGTCGTGGTTGCCGCCGACGCGCACCACGAACGGGATGCCGGTCAGCCGTGCCAGAGCCCATGAGACGAGCCCGGTATAAAGCGGGTCGCCAGCGCGGATGACCGCGATCCGTTCCCGCCGGATCAACCGGAACAGCCACCACATCAGCCCGAGCTGCGCCAGGAGGAAGTTGGGAACGAACAGCCGGCGAAGCTTCGGGAATCGGCCGATCTTCCCTTCGACGAAGGTATGGCGGTCGTTCAGCCCATAATGGACCGGCTTCCCGACGGGCGCCGTCCACTCCTTCGACGTCGTGAGCGTGGCGACCGGGTGGACGCTCCACACATGGCTGAAGAACCCGTCGAGGTCGCGGCAGGTGACGGAATCCTCGATCCCGCGGACCTTGATCGCCTCCATCGTGTAGGTGGTGTCGATGACGAGCAGCTTCTGCGCTGCCCCGTCGGCACGTTGCTCACCCCCCATAGGGGAGACGTTCACTGCTTCCGCCATGCCATCAATCCCCGAACCGGGACTTGATGAATCGCGCCGGGATGCCTCCGACGATCGAGTTGGGCTCGGTAACCGACTTGGTCACGACCGCGCCGGCGGCGACGATGCTGCCCTCGGCGATCCTCACGCCGCCCAGGATGCAGACCTGGGCTCCGATCCAGACATTGGACCCGACCACGATCGGATGAAGCGAAACCGGCTGCGCTTTGATCGGCCGGTTCGGGTCGCGATATTCATGTTCGGTGCTGATGAGCGAGGTGCCGTGCGCGATGGACACATAGTCCCCGATCTCGATGCCGCCCAGGCAGGAGAAGTTGCAGCCGCGGTTGATGCTGACGTGATCGCCGATCTTGAGGTTCCGCCAGTCGCCGAGATGGACGTCCGGGAACACCAACAGGCCGACATGCTTCCGCCCCAGCATGACATTCAGCAGGCGCCTCCTGATCCGCACATAGATCGGGAGCTCCTTCCTCATGATGCAGAGGTAGAGGAAGAAGCAGAGGCGGGCGGCGAATTTCGACAACATTTGTCTCACGAGCGGGACCTGATCACGGCAACCTAACCTGCATCGGGAGCAGTCGCCAAGGCGGCGGCTCGATCGGCGGGATCGACGGGCGCGGCGCGCCCGAGATGCCGGCGGCGCGCTGCCACGACGAGGATGAGGATGAACGAGGCGGACTCGATCGCCATCAGGGTCGCCGCGACCATCAGGAACGAGCGCATGTCGAGGCCGCCCCACAAGGCGAACGCAAAGGCGGCGCCTTGCGCCAGCGCGGCCGCAAGGTTGTGCATGAACAGCCAGGCCGGCCGCTTGATGATGAACACCGCCGTTGCGACCGACACCGCGATGCTGCGAAGCGCGAGCATGGGCGCGAGAATGATCAGCACGTCTCCTACGAGCGCCCATTCCGACCCCAGATAGATGTCGACGACGGCGCGTGCGAACAGCCAGATCGCGACGACGACGGCGCCGGTCACGACCGCCATCAGGGCGAGGTTGAGCTTCATCTGCCCCCAGAAGGAGCCGGTCACCTCCTGGGCGCGGGCCGCCTTCTGGAAGAAGACCTGCGACAATGAGGTGCTGAACAATTCCATCGGGACGATCGTGATTCGGCTTGCCATCGCATAGACG
>DASTDX010000143.1:0-2306 GCA_035710145.1 Allosphingosinicella sp. | reverse complement strand
GGTTCTGGCAGAAGCTGGCCGCGGCGCCGGATTTCTATTTCAGCCTGCCGCTGATGCCCGACGCGATGGAGCTGTTCGAGGCGGTGAAGCCTCTCCACCCGGTGATCCTGACCGGGCTTCCGCGCGGCAACTGGGCGGCAGACCAGAAGGTGCGCTGGGCGGCGCAGCATTTCCCGGGAACGAGGATCATCACGACCCTGGCCCGCGACAAGCGCGATCATGCGAAGGAAGGCGACGTCCTCGTCGACGACCAGCTCAGGCACCGGCATCGGTGGGAGGAAGTCGGCGGGATCTTCATCCACCATCGCGACGCCCAAAGCACGATCGAGGCACTGGCCGAATATTTCCCGATCGGCGAACCCCGGCGGAGACGTTCCGGCGCTGCGGCGGACGTCTGAACATTCGGCGCCGTGGCTCGTTGTTCGAACTCACCCCCATTTTCAGGAGCATGACATGGACTTCGACCACGACATTAATGTCCTCAACAGCTTGATCACGACCACGATCGACAGCGCCAACGGATTCGAGCGATCCGCCGAGGACGCCGACGCGCCCCAGTTCGTCGACATGTTCCGCGAATTCGCCCAGGAGCGCCGCCAGATCGTCGGCCGGCTCCAGGAAAAGGTCCGCCAGCTCGGCGGAACGCCCAATGACGACGGCTCGCTGAAGGCCGATCTTCATCGCCGCTGGGTCGACCTGAAAGATGCGATCGGCCGCGGCGACAAGGCGATCATCGAGGAAGTCGAGCGCGGCGAGGATTATATCAAGGCCAAGTACGACGCCGCCTTGGAAGACAGCCGGCTTACCCCGGAAAGCATGACCCTGATTCGCGAAGCCTATCAGTCGGTCCGCGCCGGCCACGACCGTGCCAGCGCGCTCAAGCACAGCATGAAGGCCGCAAGCGCCTGAGCTTCGGAATGCCGGATGGAGCACAACGCTCCATCCGGCGCTCCATGGAACCGTTTCGACCCCCAAGCGATACTGCTTAGAGGTGGAAATCATGAGATCATCACGCATTGCAGCTGCCATAGCCTTCGCTCTCGCCGTCAGTGGCTGCGCCACGTCGCGCGGCGGCGCCCCGCTCGGTGCCGAGCTGGCCGGCGAACAGGTGCGGATGGTGACGTCCAACGGGCAAGTGTCGACGCTCAGCTTCCGGCCCGACCTCACGGTTCGGGCCCAGTTCGGACCGAACGCGCTCACCGGACGCTGGCAGGTCGGCGACGACGGCTTGTGCTTCTGGTGGGGCAATGCCCCGCGCGAATGCTGGCCTTACCGGACGCCATTGCGCCGCGGAGAGAGCCGCACCCTGACCAGCGATCGCGGCAATCGGGTGACCGTCACCCTGCTCTGACCTGCTCCGAAGCCAGAGCAACGGCACCAGCCGCAGGTTCGACTCAAGCGCAAATTGAAGCCAGGGCCGCCAGGGTCTGATACAAGGCGCGGGCTTCTCGCCGAGAAACACCGAGTTGGGGAGGACCGGGATGCGTCTATGGGACGCGATGATGGCCAGCGCGAGCGGGGTCGAGGATGACGGGAGCTACGATTCCCCGAACGGTCCGGAGGATTGCGATTGGCGCCGCGCCGAAGCGCTGAGAGTCACGCCCGAAGTTCTGGGCCTTCCGGAAGAATATGGCGACCGGCCTTACGGCATCATCGTCGAAGCCGGCAGCTTCCCAAGGCCGACCACCATCGTCGCCTTCGCGAACGGGCGCGGCGACCTCCATCTCCACGACGGCGACGGGATGATCGGCCGACTGTCCCATGTCCACGTCGTCGTCCAGGCGAGGCGGCTGGTCGAGACCGCGGCCGAATATGTCGAGGTGATGGAGCCGACCGATAGCTATCCCCAAGCCGCTCCGGGAATGATGCGCTTCTACGTCCTGACCCGGAACGGGGTCCTGACCGCCGAGGCCTCGACGAGCGAACTTCGCAGCGGGCGCAGCCCCTTGTCGCCTTTGCTGGCGGCAGCCGACGTCCTGATGTCGGAATTTCTCCAGTATCGGCTCGGCCGCGACATCCCGCTCCTGCCGACCACACCGGCCGAGTTCGCCAAGGCGGTGGCCCTGGTCGTCCTGTTCGCCGCGCTGACGTTCGGCGCCTGGCAGATCCCGATCGGATGGCTTCGGTGGACAATCGTGACGATCGGCGCGTTCCTCACCATCGCTGCACTGATCGTGCCGGTCTCGATGGTAGCCGCACCGCGAATGAAACCGGAAAAACGCCGCTGGTTCTGAGGCCCGAACGAGGGGCGACGGCTCCGACGGCACAAAAGAAAAGGGCCTCCCGAGGGAGGCCCTTTCATGTTC
>DASTDX010000142.1:0-5091 GCA_035710145.1 Allosphingosinicella sp. | reverse complement strand
CAGGCCTTCGCCTTGTCCGATGCTGGCCGCAACGCCGAGGCGGTCCTCCTCGTCAACCAGGTCGCCGCAATGGGCGATCCGGAAGGGATCTTCACCCTTGCCGAGATGAAGTGGCGCGGCGGAATGGTGCCGCAGGATCCGGTCCAGGGACGTGAGCTCTACCGCCGGGCCGGTGAACTCGGCCATGCCCGGGCGGCGGCGGTCTTCACGAACCTGCTGGCCAATGGTGTCGCCGGCGAGCGTGACTGGCCACAGGCGCTGCGTCGGCTGGCGAAGGAGGCACGTGCTGATCCCCGCCGTCGCGAGGCGCTCGCCTTGCTTGGCCGGATGAAGCTCGACGCGGAAGGTGATCCCGTAGCGGTCCCCGATCGACAGTCTCTTAGCGACTCACCGCGGGTAACGATGGTTCCGCGGCTCTTCTCGGCGGCCGAATGCGATTACCTCCTGAAGCTGGCCGAGCCGGGCTACCTGCCTTCCACCGTCTATGACGCGCAGAGGCGGCTGGTGCGTGATCCGATCCGCACGTCGGACGCCTCGACAATCCACTGGCAAATCGAGGACCCCGCGGTCCACGCCCTCAACCGGCGCCTCGCCGCGGTGAGCGGTACGTTGGCCGAGCAGGGGGAGGCGCTCCAGATCCTGCGCTATCGGCCCGGCCAGCAATATCGAAGCCACTTCGATTTCGTCCAGCGGTCGGACAATCAGCGGTTCCAGACCGCCTTGGTCTATCTCAACCACGATTATGAGGGCGGTGAGACCTGCTTCGTGAAGACGGATCTCAAGGTGAAGGGGAGGAAAGGCGACGCTTTGCTGTTCGTCAATTCGCTCCCCGACGGCAATGTCGATCCGATGTCGCAACATGCAGGACTCCCGGTCCAGCGCGGGACCAAGCTGCTCGCAAGCCGCTGGATCCGCGAGCACCGATGGACGCCCTGACGCCGGCGGGGATGAAGGTTGGCTCTGGCGGCTCGCTCTTGCCGCGGAAGAGCGGCCCTCCTGCAGCCGGTTCGAACCTTTAATCGTCGAGCAGGGACAAAGGCAGTCTCAGGGGCTGACCAGCGCTTGCGGCGACTGCCTCCGCCCAGGTCGCCACCTTGTCGATCTCCTCGGCATGGACCATCGCCGCGTCGCGCTGATCGGCCCGCCGTTCCTCGGCACTGAACTCAGCTCCGCCCTTGGAGTGACGCTTGAAGGCCTCACCGGCCGCGACAGCCGAAGCATCGATATCGAGATCGAAGAAGTGGCCCAGGCGAGCGAGCGTCTGCTCCACGTCCGCCATGAAACGCTCGCTGTCCAGGGTTCTGACCCGATCCGGATGACGCTGCGCCAAAGCGGCGAAGAGCCGGTGCTGTCCCAGCCAGCCGATCGCGGCGATCTGTAGATCCGTCTGCCGAAATACCTCTTCGCTCGAGAATCCATAATCGAGCAGGCCGCCGTCGGCGATCTTGACGAACAGCTCGCGAACCCAGAGCCGACCCCACATCCCCTTCCTGGCGATGGACCCAAGGTAAGCGCGAAGCGGCGCATGCAGCAGGATGGCGCGAGCATTGGGGCGCATCCTCAGCATCACCGGGATGAACGGGTTGACGAGGTTGGAGGGCTTGATGATGACGGCTTCGTTCGCGGCGAAGGGCCGGGCGAGCAGGGTCAGCGCCGAATCCAGGCTTCGGGCGAGATCTGCCGGGGCGCCGCCGCGCCGCCGCCAGCCGCTGATATCGTTCAGAATGACCGGTTCCTTGAGGGCGAAGGCGACGCCTTCGACATCGAGCGCTCGTGCCAGCAGGGTCGAGCAGCAATAAGCCGAGTGGAAGATGAAATGGAGGGCCGTGCCCGGTTCGGAAGCGGCCACCGAATCGCTGCGGTCGAGGCCTATCGGTCGGGCGTGGCCCGGGAGAAACTCGTCGGTCAGGAAGGTCGCGGCGCGATGCTCCTGTCTCGAAGCCCTGATGAAATGAACCGCGTCCCTGGTGGAGTCATAACGATGCGCAAGCCAGGAAGGATCGCTCACGATTTTGGACGTCTGCCGGTCTGTTTCCGCCATGACCGAACCTCTGCACAGGAAGCGCAGCCTCTTCAATCGGGGTTTGTCGATAATCGGAAAACCATGGCGACCGCCTTGGGCTCACAAGCCATCGTCCGCTGTTCGACAGGTTCGCTCAATCCGCACCGCAAGGTTTCCTGAGCCGCCACCCCTCGAAAAATTGTTCCACCTTTCGAGTCCATCCGATATTATGAATATGCGTGCGCGTTGAGACGGCGCTGAAGAAACGGGAGAATGAATATGCGTTTAGTCGCTTTGTTGGGGGTAGCTGCGGGGCTGACCCTGGCGACGGGAACCGTTGCAGCGCAGTCGACGGGGTCTGGTGAGGCCAGCACGAAGTCGAAGAACGAGCGCCTCATCTGTCAGTCCGTGGAAGAGACTGGCTCTCTTGCGCGTCGGCGCCGGCAATGCTTCACCCGCGCCGAATGGGATCGGATCGCAGAGGCGGCGCGGGCTCGTGGCCAGCGACTGACGAGCGACATGACTTCCGCGGGCGCGGTGAGCAACTGACGAAAGCTCACTGTTTGCTCCCGAAACCAAGGGTAGAATCGCTGTTTTGGAGGAACCGCCGGCTTTTCCGCGGGTGAGGTGAAGCTCGCGCCGATTGCGGAGAGCAGGACGGCTCGTCTGCGTGGTCGTCGAGCTTAGCCCAGGAAGCGCCAGGACCGGCGAGCGGCGCGGCCCATTAACCTGAAGGCCTCGATCGGTTAGAAGCCGCCGGTAATAGGTGTCATTGACGGCGCCGGGAGCGAAGAGTTGGCCAGCCACCTTGTTGACGAGCCCCAGATCGAACAATTGTTCGTCTCCGCCCTCGAAGCGCAGAAGCGCGGCAACGATCAGCAGGCGGAGCGCCAATTCGAGCAGATACTGCAACTTCGGCCGGGACATCCGGGCGCGCTGAATTCCCTTGGCATGCGGGCGCTCGCCCGCGACGATCTGGAAGCCGCCGAACGATTGTTTTCGCAGGCGGCTCAGTCGGATTCCCAGGCGCCGGCCTTGTGGCTGAACTTGGCGACGGCCCGGCGGCGGCGGGGGGATGACGAAGGCGAGCGATCAGCGCTGACGAGCGTACTCGAGATCGACCAGCGTCACTTGATGGCGCACATCCGGCTCGCTGAACTGCACGAGCGGCTCGGTGAAATTCCCCAGGCCGTTCGTCGCTGGTCGGGCGTGCTCGCCATCGCTCGGCTGATGCCGGAGATCCCTCCCGGGCTGGAAGCGCTTCTGGCCCATGCCCAAGCCTACGTTGCCCAGCAGAATCAGGCGTTCGGGGAGGTCGTCGACGGCGGCCTCGAACAGGCTCGCAGCCGGCTGGACGGCCGCGACCGTCGGCGTTTCGATGCCTGTGTCGATGCGATTCTCGGCCGGCGCATCATCTATCACAATATTTGCTCCGGCCTTCATTTCCCCTTTCTGCCTGCCGACGAGTTTTTCGATCGCTCCCATTTCCCGTGGCTCGAGGAAATCGAGGCCCAGACTGAGGCGATCCGCGGCGAGCTCGAAGCGCTCCTGACGCCGGGTCTCGATGGTTTCCGGCCTTATGTGGCGATGGATTCAGGGACGCCGACGAACAAATGGAGCGGTCTCGACAACTCGCTGGACTGGGGCGCCTTTTTCCTGTGGCACCATGGCAGGCGCGATGACGAGGCCTGCGCGCGATGCCCGATTACGGCGGAGGCGCTTGAACGCATACCGCGCGCCGAGATGGCCAATCGTGCCCCCACGGCCTTCTTTTCGATCCTCCGCCCCCATACGCGCTTGCCGGCGCACACCGGGGTCAGCAATGCGCGCACGATCGTGCACCTGCCGCTGATCGTTCCGGAAGGCTGCGGATTTCGGGTCGGCGGCGAGACCCGCGAGTGGCGAGTCGGTGAAGCCTTCGCCTTCGACGATACGATCGAACACGAAGCCTGGAACGAGAGCAATGAGCTTCGCGCCGTCCTCATATTCGACGTCTGGAACCCGCATCTGACCGAAGTGGAGCGCGGGCTCCTCCAGACCTTCTTCCGGGTCGCCGACGAAAGCGGCTTCAATCCCGGCCAGGGAGGCGACGTTTCCGACTGATCACTGCACGCTCAGGCCCAGGACACCGTCGCCCTCCTCCACCTTCACCGTCTGGCCATCGGCGATCTCGCCGCGAAGGATCGCGTCGGCGAGCGGGTCCTGGAGATATTTCTGGATTGCGCGCTTCAGCGGCCTTGCGCCGTAGACGGGATCATAACCGACCCTTCCGAGCCAGGCGCGGGCGCCGTCGGTCAAATCGAGCCGGATCTTGCGGTCCTTCAGAAGCGCCTGCACCCGCTCCACCTGGATATCCACGATCGGCCCCATATGCTCCTCGGCAAGCCGGTGGAACAGGATGATCTCGTCGAGACGATTGAGGAATTCGGGCCGGAAATGGCCGCGAACGACCTCCATCACCTGCGGCTCGACCTCCTCGACCTTCTGTCCCTCGCTCAGGCCTGACAGATACTGGCTGCCCAGGTTCGAGGTCAGGATGATGATCGTGTTGGTGAAATCGACGGTTCGGCCCTGGCCGTCGGTGAGCCGGCCGTCGTCCAGCACCTGGAGAAGGATGTTGAACACGTCGCCATGCGCCTTCTCGACCTCGTCGAACAGGACGACCTGGTAGGGCCGCCGCCGGACCGCCTCGGTCAGGACTCCGCCTTCTTCATAGCCGACATAGCCGGGCGGCGCGCCGATCAGCCGGGCGACGCTATGCTTCTCCATGAACTCGGACATGTCGATCCGCACCATCGCGTGCGGATCGTCGAACAGGAACAAGGCGAGCGAGCGGGTCAGCTCGGTCTTGCCGACGCCCGTCGGACCGAGGAACAGGAAGGAGCCGAGCGGCCGGTTCGGATCCTGGAGGCCCGCACGGGAACGGCGGATCGCCCGGCTGACCGCTCTGACCGCGTCCGCCTGGCCGATCACCTTCTTGCCGATCTCAGCTTCCATGTTCAGCAGCTTCTCGCGCTCGCCTTCGAGCATTCTCTCCATCGGGATTCCGGTCCAGCGGGCGACGACGGAAGCGATGTCTTCGCTGGTCA
>DASTDX010000141.1:0-2641 GCA_035710145.1 Allosphingosinicella sp. | reverse complement strand
GATCGCCGACGTGTTCGTGGTGTGGGCCAAGTCCGCGGCTCATGACGGCAAGATCCGTGGGTTCGTGCTCGAAAAGGGCATGAAGGGCCTCACCGCGCCGAAGATCGGCGAGAAGCTGAGCTTGCGCGCGTCGATCACCGGGGAGATCGTGATGGATGGAGTGGAGGTCGGCGAGGCTTCGCTTCTTCCCAACGTCGAGGGCCTGAAAGGTCCGTTCGGCTGCCTCAACCGCGCCCGCTACGGCATCGGCTGGGGTGCGATGGGCGCGGCCGAGGCCTGCTACCATGCCGCCCGGCGCTACACGCTCGACCGCAAGCAGTTCGATCGCCCGCTTGCTGCCAACCAGCTCGTGCAGTTGAAGCTGGCCAACATGGTCACCGAGATCACGCTGGGCCTGCAGGCGGCGCTCCGGGTCGGGCGGCGGCTGGAGGACGGCGTGCTGATCCCCGAGACGATCAGCCTCATCAAGCGCAACAACGTCGGCAAAGCGCTCGATATCGCCCGGACGGCGCGCGACATGCATGGCGGGAACGGCATTTCGGCCGAGTTCCAGGTCATGCGCCACGCCGCCAATCTCGAGACGGTCAACACCTATGAAGGAACGCACGACGTCCACGCGTTGATCATGGGCCGCGCGATCACCGGCATTTCCGCTTTCTAGGGGCCGTCGTCGCCCCTATGATTGCCGGCGCGACGTGAGGGGGCCACCATGACCTTGGGCATCATTTTTGCGATCATCTTCGTCATCCTCCTGTTCGGAGTGATGATCTACAACCGGCTGGTGCGGTTGCGCGCGCTGGTCCGCGAGGGGTTCAGCGGAATCACAGTGCAGCTTCGCCGGCGCGCCGACCTCATTCCCAACCTGGTCGAGACGGTAAAGGGCTATGCGACCCACGAGAAAGCGACGTTCGAGGCGATCACCGAAGCGCGCGGCGCGTTGACTGGCGCCAGCGGGGTAGCAGCGACCGCCGCCGCCGATGCCCAGATGACCGGACTGATCGGGCGCTTGTTCGCGGTTGCCGAGGCCTATCCCGAGCTTCGCGCAAGCGAGAACTTCCAGCAATTGCAGAGCGAGCTCAGCACCATAGAGGGCGAGCTTCAGGGTGCCCGGCGCTATTACAACGCCACTGCTCGCGACCTCAACACACGCGTCCAGTCGTTCCCGGACGTGCTGTTTGCGGGCCCGCTCGGCTTTACCGAGGCGGAGTTCTACAAGGACGAGGACCCGGCCATCCAGAGCGCTCCGAAGATCGATTTCAAGGCCTGAGGGCCGATGCGCGGCCTCTTCGCAGTCCTCGCGGCGCTGGCGGCGCTGGCCACCGCTCCGTCCCCGGCGCGGGCTGAAGAGCGCATTCTCAATTTCGACAGCCGTCTGGAAATCCGCAAGGACGGCTCTCTCGACGTCACCGAGACGATCCGGGTCAACGCCGAGAATGTCGACATCAATCGCGGCATCTACCGCGATTTTCCGACCCGCTACGAGGGACGGCGCGGGGAACGGATCAGGGTCGGCTTCGAGCTGATCGAGACCCGCCGCGACGGCCGGACGGAGCCGTCGGCGGTTGAGAGCATGAGCAACGGCGTTCGAATCCGCATCGGCTCGCCGGACGTCACCATTCCAGTCGGCGAGCACGTCTACACCATTCGCTACCGTACGACCCGGCAGCTCGGGTTTTTCGATGATTACGACGAGCTGTACTGGAACGTCACGGGTACCGGCTGGAAGTTCCCCATCGACCGGGCGGCAGCGACCATCCTGCTGCCCTCCCCGGTCGGCTTCGGCCAGCGCGCGGCCTATACCGGGGCGCAGGGAGCCACCGGCTCCGCCGCCCGGGTGGTGGAGGAAGCGCCGGGCCGGATCCGGTTCGAAACCAGCGCGCCATTGCCGCCTTATGAAGGCCTGACTGTCGCCGCGGCCTTTCCCAAGGGCGTCGTCGATGCCCCATCGGCGAGCCGCCGGGCGGGCTGGTTCCTGGCCGATTGGGCCGCTCCGCTGGTCGCGCTGCTCGGACTTGCCGGTCTGGGCGCCTTCCTGCTTCGAACCTGGCAGCGGGTCGGCCGCGACCCGCCCGAGGGCACCGTAGTGCCGTTGTTCTCGCCCCCCGACGGACTCAGCCCAGCGGCGATGCGCTTTGTCACGAGGCAAAAGCTGGACGACCGCGCCTTCGCCGCGGCCCTGATCGATGCCGGCGTGAAAGGACATGTCCGACTGGTCGAGGAGGATGACGGGATCTTTTCGCCGACCAGCCGGCGGATCGAGCGACTGGCCGCTACTGGATCAACGCCGCTCGCCCAGGCCGAGCTGGCGGCGCTCGACAAGCTGGTTCCGAGCGGGGGCACGATCGTGCTGGACAATGAGCATCACGCCACCTTCGCGTCGGCCCGCAAGGTACTCGCCGACCAGTTCGAAAAGAGGTTCGCCGGAACGAGTTTCCATCGCAACACAGGTTGGGCCTTTGCAGTGCTCGGCGCTTGGTTCGCGGTGCTGTGGGCGACGGCCGCGACCATCCTTGTCGCGGAGGGCGCTCCTGAAGCCGGTCTGGCGTTGGCGGCGGCGGTGCTGTTCGGCATCGCCGCTATGATCTGGAAGCTGGCCGCGAAACAGGACGGGGCGATCGGCTGCCTCCTCAAGGGCATCCCC
>DASTDX010000140.1:0-13296 GCA_035710145.1 Allosphingosinicella sp. | reverse complement strand
GCCGGAACCAGCAAGGCGAAGCCCAAAGCGAGGTCGAAGCCGCGGATCGGGCGCATCCGTCCGCTCGTCCCGCGGGTCCGCATGTCGATGGCCGTGATCCACAGAATCGAAACCCCGCAAAAGGCGGTCAGGACCAGCAAGGCCGCATAAGGATAAAGCAGGCCCTCTGGCCAGCTCTGGATCACCACCGCAATCAGCAAGGCGGCCAGGCCCGCGACGATCCCCGTCCCGGTGGCGCGCTGGATCGTCCAGCTTCGAAAACCGGTCTGCGGCGCCGGGGCGCGATGACGGCTCACGCGTCGATCGCTTCCTCGTCGAGTTCGGCGGCATGGCTCTGGATGAACTGGAACCGATGTTCCGGATTGCGGCCCATCAGCCGTTCGACCAGGTCCCGCACCGCCGATCGTTCCTCATATTCCTGGGGCAAGGTGATCCGGATCAGGCCCCGTGTTTTCGGGTCCATCGTGGTTTCCTTGAGCTGCTGCGGGTTCATCTCGCCAAGTCCCTTGAATCGCGACACCTCGACCTTCTTGCCCTTGAACAGGCTGGCTTCCAGCTCGGCCCGGTGGCCGTCGTCGCGCGCATAAGCGACGGTTCCGCCGGCGGCGAGCCGGTACAAGGGTGGCTGGGCGAGGAACAGATGGCCGCGCTTCACCAGCTCGGGCATCTCCTGGAAGAAGAACGTCATCAGCAGGGTGGCGATATGGGCGCCGTCGACATCGGCGTCGGTCATGATGACGATCCGCTCGTAGCGAAGGTCATCCGGATTGCAGCGTTCCCGCGAGCCGCAGCCGAGCGCCTGAATCAGGTCTCCCACTTCCTGGTTGGCGCGGATCTTGTCGGCGGTGGCCGAGGCGACGTTGAGGATCTTGCCGCGGATCGGCAGGATCGCCTGGGTCTTTCGGTCGCGCGCCTGCTTGGCCGATCCACCGGCGCTGTCGCCCTCGACGATGAACAATTCGGTGCCGGCCGGATCGTCGTTTGCGCAATCGGTCAGCTTGCCGGGCAGACGCAGCTTGCGGTGCGACGTCGCGGTCTTGCGCTTGATCTCACGTTCGGCGCGGCGCTTCAGGCGCTCGTCCATGCGGTCGAGGACGAAGCCGAGCAGCGATCGTCCCCGCTCCATATGATCGGCCAGGAAATGGTCGAAATGGTCGCGGACGGCATTCTCGACCAGCCGGGCCGCGTCGGGGGAGGTAAGGCGGTCCTTGGTCTGGCTCTGGAATTGCGGATCGCGAATGAACACCGACAGCATGATCTCGGCGCCGGTGAGCACGTCCTCTGCCTGGATGTCCTTCGCCTTCTTCTGCCCGACCAGCTCACCGAAGGCGCGAAGGCCGCGAGTCAGCGCCGTCCGGAGCCCCTGTTCGTGCGTGCCCCCGTCCGGCGTCGGAATGGTGTTGCAGTAATATGAGGCGTTGCCGTCGCCCCAGACCGGCCAGGCGACCGCCCATTCGACCGATCCCTGCTCGTTCGGGAAGTCGTGCTTGCCGGCAAAGAAGTCGCTGGTCGCGGTCTCCTTCTCGCCGATCTGCTCGCGCAGATGGTCGGCGAGCCCGCCCGGGAACTGGAATACGGCCTCGGCGGGGGTCTCGTCGGAGATCAGTTCCGGGTCGCAGCGCCAGCGTATCTCGACCCCGGCGAAGAGATAGGCCTTGGATCGTGCCAACCGGTAGAGCCTGGCCGGCCGGAATTTCGCTTCCTCGCCGAATATCTCCGGGTCGGGGGTGAAGGCCAGGGTCGTGCCGCGGCGGTTGGGCGTGGAGCCGAGTCGTTCGAGGGCAGAGGTCGGGAGGCCGCGGGCGAAGGTCTGGCGGAACAGCTCCCGGTTGCGGGCCACCTCGACCACTGTGTTGCTCGACAATGCGTTGACGACGCTTACGCCGACGCCGTGGAGGCCGCCCGAAGTGGCGTAGGCCTTGTTCGAGAACTTGCCGCCCGAATGGAGCATCGTCAGGATGACTTCCAGCGCGGACTTGCCCGGATATTTCGGATGCTCGTCGGTCGGGATGCCACGGCCATTGTCGGTGACCGTGAGGCGATTTCCAGCCTCGAGAATCACCTCGATACGCGTGGCATGGCCGGCGACCGCTTCGTCCATGCTGTTGTCCAGCACTTCGGCCGCGAGATGATGGAGGGCCCGTTCGTCGGTGCCCCCGACATACATTCCGGGCCGACGCCGGACCGGTTCCAGGCCCTCGAGCACCTCGATCGAATGAGCGTCATAATCCTGGGGTTGGCGACCATTGGAAACGAACAGATCTGACATGGATCAGCTATAGAAGGTCGCGACTCCCGATGCCAAGCGGCTTGCCCGTTTCATCCACACCTGTGGCTGGATGGACGGCGACCTGAACGCGTCGGCGCCGAAGCTTCAACCTTCGCCGGAGGCGTCAGGCCTGCTCGGGCGCGGGTGCCTCGTCCTGATAAATCCGGTCCAAATAAATCGTCGCGAGCTCGTAATGGGCTCGAACCGCGGAGGCGTGCGTGGCTCGCTGGGCGAGCTCGAGCTCCGCTTCGGCTCTTTTCTCGAGATAATTGACGTCTTCGCCAGCCATGACACCCCGTCTTTCAACCTGCGGAAAGCGAATTTCTTTCGGCTCCGCAATCAAGCGAAATAACGCGAAGACGACTTCACCCGTTCCGGAAATTCGCTTTGATCCAGATTAGTCCTACAGCAATCCCAAGGGGTTAACGAACCCTCGGCCCGCCAAAGGGCAGCGGCGGCGGGGGGCGCCGGTCGCGTCTCGGAAGCTGCGCCTGATAGGCGACTCCGCAATGATCGACGCAATAAGGGAAGCCCGGATTGGCGGGCTTGCCGCAGAAATGGAAATCGGGCTCGCCGGGGTGACCCATCGGCCATTTGCAGATCTTCTCGTTGAGATCGAGCAGGCTGGTCTTCTCGGCGACCTCGGGGCTCGGCTTGGCCGGAACGAGACGCCTCGGCGGCGCCGGCGGGATCGGTGCCTGCTGATCGCCTGGGCCTTGCCGAACGAAGCCGCCCGGACCGATCGAGCGAACCTGCTGCTGGGCCGGCGCCGGTGTGGCGCCGGGCGCAGTCGCGGGTGCCGGCTGCGGTGCGGGACGGCGCGGCTCCGGCCGCGGTTCGGGCGCCGGCTCGGAAGCCTGCGGACGCGCTTCCACCGCCGGCTTGGCCTTGGCCCTGGGCGCGGGCTCGATGCTTTCAGTCTCATGCTCGTTCGGCTTGACCGGTGAAGGACGCGACTGGAGGCCAAGCCGGTGAGCCTTGCCGATCACGGCGTTGCGGGAAACACCGCCCAGTTCATCGGCGATCTGGCTCGCCGTCATGCCCTGCAGCCAAAGCGCCTTCAGGCGATCGATCCTCTCGTCGGTCCACGACATCACATCATCCTCAATACTTCACAGGCTTGCGGGTCACAGCGTCTGCGACTAGCGACCACGCCAGTGACCAACAGAACCGCGAACGACCAGCCTTCGAATTGGGTTCGTACCGCCCCAGGCGTCCCCGTCATCAGGAACGTCAATTGGGGAGGCCTCGGGACCCTCTATGTGAAGGAGGTGAGGCGTTTCTTCAAGGTCCAGCTTCAGACGATCTGGGCGCCGGCGGTCACCACGCTCCTTTTCCTCGTCATCTTTACCGTCGCGCTCGGCCGGGAAGGCCGTTCGGTGGCGCTTGGCGGCACGTTCATCCCCTTCGCCGATTTCCTCGCGCCCGGCCTGATCGTGATGGGCATGATCCAGAACAGCTTCGCCAATGCGAGTTTCTCGCTGCTGGTCGGGAAGATCCAGGGCACGATCGTCGATTATCTGATGCCGCCTCTGTCCGTTGGGGAGCTGATATCCGCCCTCGTCGGCGCATCGGTGACCCGGGCCCTGCTCGTCGGCCTCGCGGTCTGGCTGGCGATGCTGGCCTGGCCCGGCGTGTCGGTGACGCCGATTCACGTCTGGGCGATCCTCTGGTTCGGAGTGATGGGAAGCCTGATGCTCGGCTTCCTCGGCCTGATCACGTCGATCTGGGCCGAAAAGTTTGATCATGCGGCGGCGGTGACCAACTTCGTCATCGCCCCATTGTCGCTGCTTTCCGGCACCTTCTACTCAATCGACACTCTGTCCTCGACGTTCCGGGGGATCAGCCACTTCAATCCGTTCTTCTACGTCATCTCCGGATTCCGTTACGGCTTCGTCGGCGAAGCGGATTCGCCGGTGTTGTTCGGAGCCCTGTTGCTGCTCCTCATCAACGTCATTCTGGGCGTAACCTGCTTCATGTTGTTGAGAACAGGCTGGAAAATCCGTTCATAAAAGTTGCGACAATTATGAACGGATTCTGTCAGGCCCGTTCAGCCCCGAAATAGTCCCGGCGGCGTAGAAGTAACGCCTGCAATCGTGCAGCAGGAGTAGTCAAGATGCGTAAATTGCTCGTTTCAGTCGCTCTCGCGACCGCCACTTTGGCCGCTGTTCCGGCTGCGGCTCAGTACGGACAGAATGACCGGCATTGGAACGATCGCCGTGACGATCGCCGCGGTGATTTTTACCAGCGCGGACCGAGCCGTCAGGCCGTCAGCCAGCTCATTCGCCAGCTCAACGAGGTCGATGCCCGAATCGATCGCCAGATGCGCCGCGGCAATATTTCCCGCCGCGAGGGCATCGCTCTCAACCGTCAGGCGAACCAGATCCGCAATCGCCTCGCACGTGCCAGCCGTAACGGCCTGAGCGGCCGGGAGTTCGCCGAGCTCCGGGTCCAGGTCAATCGTCTGGAGCAGAACCTGCGCCTCGAGCGTCGCGACCGCGACGGCCGACGCTTCTAGGTTCCGAAGCATAGGTTGAAGGGCGCCGCCTCGATTGACGCGGCGCCCGCCATATTCCTATAGCAACAAGTGAGAAGGCGGCCTGAAAGGGTCGCCTTTTTCACTTCAGGTCCTAGCCGAGGAGCCGTCATGGCCATTACGCCGCTCATGCCAGTTTATCCGCGTTCGCCGGTTCGGCCGGTCCGAGGGGAGGGGGTCTACCTCTTCGGCGACAAGGGGGAGAAATATCTCGATTTCGCCAGCGGCATCGCCGTCAATCTCCTTGGCCATGGGCATCCTGTGCTGACCAGGGCGATCCAGGACCAGGCCGCGACCCTGATGCATGTTTCCAACCTCTACGGATCGCCGCAGGGCGAGGCCTATGCGAAGCGACTGGTGGACCTGACCTTTGCCGACACCGTCTTCCTCACCAATAGCGGCGCCGAGGCGGTCGAATGCGCGATCAAGACGGCGCGGCGTTATCACCACCATCATGGCCACCCCGAAAAGCACGATCTGATCACCTTCGCCAGCGCCTTCCACGGCCGCACGCTGGGAACGATCAGCGCCACGAACCAGGACAAGTTGCGCGACGGTTTCGCCCCCTTGCTGCCTGGCTTCACGGTGGTCGAATTCGATAATCTCGAAGCCGTCGAAGCGGCGATCGGTCCGCACACCGCGGGTTTCCTGATCGAGCCGATCCAGGGCGAGGGCGGGATTCGTCCCGCCAGCGAGGCCTTCATGAAGGGACTTCGACGGCTCGCCGACGAAAACGATCTTATGCTGGTGCTCGACGAAGTGCAGTGCGGGTTCGGACGATCGGGTCATCTGTTCGCCCATGAGCATTACGGCATCGAACCGGACATCGTCGCTGCGGCCAAGGGGATTGGCGGCGGCTTCCCGATGGGCGCCTGCCTCGCGACGGAGAAGGCCGCCGCGGGCATGGTGATCGGCACGCACGGTTCCACTTATGGCGGCAATCCCTTGGCCTGCGCCGCCGGTCAGGCCGTGCTCGACGTCGTCGCCAATGACGCCTTTCTCGAACATGTCCGTCGGATGGGCGATCGCCTGCGCGGGGCGCTCGAGCAGATGATCCCCAATCACGACCATCTTTTCGAAGGCGTTCGGGGCATCGGCCTGATGCTGGGCGTGAAGATGAAGTCGGACAGCCGGGCCTTCGTCAATTATCTGCGCGAGCACGGCCTGCTCACCGTTGCCGCCGGGGACAACGTCATGCGGGTCCTGCCACCGCTCATCATCGAAGAAGCGCACATCACCGAATTCGTGGACAGGCTGTCGAAGGCGGCGCGCGACTATCACGTGCCCCAGGCGGCGTAGGAGCCGCTCCGGCCGACGGGCCACAGGCCGCAGTCCGGATCGCCGCGGCCGTCAGGGGCGACCGCCCCGCGCGGACGGCCCCTGACGCGCCCGACATATTGAACAAGGCGCCCGAGTCGCCACATGAACGGCATGGCTTCCGAACAAATGAACGATGCGGTCGTCGCCGCCAATCTCGATGAAGCGGTCGGATTCTCGATCCCCTCCAGCAACGCGCGCGGTCGCCTGGTGCGGCTTGGGCCAGTGCTCGACGAGGTCCTGTCCGCCCATGATTATCCGGCGCCGATTGCCCGGATCCTCTCCGAGGCCTTGACCCTCACGGCTCTGCTCGGTGCGATGCTGAAGGATGTCGGCGGCCAGCTGACGCTACAGGCCCAGACCGAGGAGGGGATCATCGATCTCCTCGTCTGCGATTATAAAGGCGGCGAGTTGCGCGGCTATGTGCGGTTCGATTCGGCCAGGCTGTCCGAGGCGTCCATTCTGCCTTCCTTGTTCGCCTTGTTCGGCAAGGGTTATCTCGCCATCACCTTCGATCAGGCCGCCACGAAGGAGCGCTATCAGGGGATCGTTCCACTCGAGGGCGACAGCCTCGCGGAGGCGGCGCAGCATTATTTCAGCCAGTCGGAGCAGATTCCCAGCCTTGTCCGACTGGCCGTCAACGATACGGGCCACGTCGCCGGCGGAATCCTGCTTCAGCATCTGCCGGAAGGGGAGGAGGGGCGTGATCGCCTCCATACCCGGCTGGACCACCCGGATTGGGAGCATGTCCGCGTCCTGGCCGAGACGATTCGCGCAAACGAGCTTTTCGACCAGCAACTGCCCCTCGAAACCCTCCTCTGGCGGCTGTTCCACGAAGAGGAGGAAGTGCTGGTCCAGACCAGGGTCGGATTGAGCAAGGGGTGCCGCTGCACCTTCGACTATGTCCGCGACGTCATTGCGCGATTCGGCGCGGATGAACGCGCCGACATGGTTGACGACGACGGCTTCATCAGCGTCGACTGCGAATTCTGCTCGCGCGTTTTTCCGATCAAACTCAGCGATCTGGACGGCTGAGCGGGGATTCGCCGACCATTATCGATTCGCCCGTCGACATCGATTATGATGCGGCTGCCGGGGATGGGGCGATCTCGGCCACTGTGGAGTGGCTTGGTCATGTCGATGCTTAGGTTCGGTTGCGCAGTCGCGAGCGCCGCGGTCGTCTTCATGGCGGTCCCGGCTTCCACCCAAAGGGTTGCCCCGGGTCTTGTCCTCGATCGGCTCGAAACCGGTCTGTGGGAGCTCCGAAGCTCCAGTGGCGCCGGCCTGGGTTCGATCTGTCTCGGCGACCGGCTGCGACTTGCGCAGCCCCAGCATCGCGACACCGACTGCGCCCGCGAGGTGATCGCCTCCGATTCGCGATCGGCGACGGTGCACTACGGCTGCCCGGGCATTGGTCGCGGACGCACGACGATCCGGCTCGAGACTCCGCGGCTTGTCCAGATCGACAGCCAGGGCATCGATCGGGGCGCGCCTTTTGCGCTTCGCGCCGAAGCCCGGCGCACAGGCGCCTGCTGAGGCGAGGCGCTGAACGCGGGCGAACCACCCGTTAAGTCGAAGTTTAACATGGTTCGGCTAACAAGACCGGGTGCCTGGATCTGGCACTTTTCCTCCCTAGCAGGCTTTCAGCCTGAACTGGGCCGCTTTGGACAACCGGGGCGGCCCGTTCTTTTTTGCCGCGCCGCCGCTATATCGCGGCCATGAATGCCGCCGATCCCAAAGCTGTCGTCCTTCTCTCCGGGGGGCTGGACTCGATGGTCGTCGCCGGCCTCGCCCGGGAAGCCGGCTTTCGGCTCTTCGCTCTGACGATCGACTATAATCAACGCCATCGGATCGAACTGGAATCGGCGGCGAATATCGCCGCTCATCTTCAGGCTGAGCGCCACATCGTACTGCCGATCGATCTGCGGCGCTTCGGCGGCTCGGCGCTTACCTCCGACGTTGAAGTACCCAAGGAGACCGCCGCCAGCCCGACCTCGGCGGGGAGGCACGACAGTGGCGACATTCCCGTCACCTACGTTCCCGCCCGCAACACGATCTTCCTTTCGCTCTGCCTGGGGTGGGCCGAGGCGGCTGGAGCGCGCGACCTGTTCATCGGAGTCAACGCGCTCGATTATTCGGGCTATCCCGATTGCCGGCCCGAATTCATCCGAAGCTTCGAGTCGCTTGCGAATCTCGCAACCAAAGCCGGGGTCGAAGGCGATCGGTTCACGGTCCACGCGCCTCTGCTCGAAATGACGAAGGCCGACATCGCCCGCGAGGCCTACCGCCTGGGCCTGGATCCGGGACTGAGCTGGTCATGCTACGATCCGACCCCGGATCTCCTGCATTGCGGACGATGCGATTCCTGCCGCCTGCGTTCGCTTGGCTTCACCGAGGCCGGACTGAAAGATCCGACCCACTACGCGGCCCGCTCGTGAGCTACGCGGTCAAGGAGATCTTCCTTACCCTCCAGGGGGAAGGGATGCAGGCGGGCCGCCGGGCCGTCTTCCTTCGGTTCGCCGGCTGCAATTTGTGGACCGGCCGGGAGCAGGACAGGGCGACGGCCGAGTGCCGATTCTGCGATACCGACTTCGTGGGAATGGATGGCGAAAATGGCGGCCGCTACGGCGCCGCGGACCTTGCCCGGAAGGTCGACATGATCTGGGGTGACGGGCCGGACAAGTTAGTGGTGATCACCGGCGGCGAGCCTTTGCTGCAGCTGGACTCCGGGCTGATCGACGAGCTTCACGATCGGGACTTCAGGATCGCGGTCGAGACCAACGGAACGATCGCTGCCCCGGACGGAATCGACTGGCTCTGCGTCAGCCCCAAGGGCCGAAGCGAAGTGGTCCAACGACGCGGCAACGAACTGAAACTGGTCTGGCCTCAGGAGGATGTCGATCCCGACCGTTTCGCCGGCTGGGACTTCGATCATTTCCTGATCCAGCCCAAGGACTGCGCGCAAAAGGCGGAGGCGCTGGCGGCAGCGATCGACCTGGTGATGACCCATCCGGGCTGGAGGCTCAGCCTTCAGACCCACAAGTTGATCGGCCTGCCCTGAGCCCGAGCAAGCGGCTTTACAGGTCCGCTGTCAGGGGCGCCGGCAAGCCCGCCGTTCGCGGCGGGTCAGGTTCTCGCAATAACGCACGAGGGTCGGCGGCGTCAGACGGATCGGCATGCGCATGAAAGCGTAGGAATCATAAGCGGGAACGAGGCTTCCGCGAAGCTCCCGCATTTTTGCCGAGGCCACCAGATGAAGCTCGCCCTTGCGACGTCCGAGCGCTTCCTTCGCGATTCGCGACGCGGTCTGGCAGAAACCCAATTGGGCCTGGAGCGTGGAGAAATTGTTGTAGGTCTGGGTCGAATATTCGTCGAACATCCGTGGGCCGGCATTGCCATGGACCCGGCGGAAATAGCCTTCGAGCGTCTGGTAGGCGCTGGCGAGTTCGCGCGAATGATGAGCCAGAAGTGCGTTGTAATTGTCGACCGCCCGCAGCGAGGGCGAGAACTGGCATTGGAGAGCGCCGACGTTGAGCCCGGAGCGCAGGTTCCACAGCAAGTGGGCGCGCGATTCCGCAGCGGTCGCGCCCGGAAGGGCGATCCCGACCAGGGGATCGGTCGGCTCGATCGGTGCCGACGGGAAGACCGGATCGTAATGGAACAACTGGGCCTGTCCCGGGGTCGCAAGGAGGCACCCCGCGGCCGCGGCCAGCATCAATCTCAGTCCCGCTGCGAAGCCGTAACGCATTCGTGAAATCCTCCGGTCCGTTCGGCAACAGTAACAACTGCTTGCCGACTGCCTATCCCATTGCGACTCGCCTGTCGCGCAGCAAACACGCTTCATCCGTCCTCCCGCTCGGGGGCCGGCCGCATGAGGAATATTCAGGTGCCGCTGACATTGCCCTGAATGGTGTTGCCGCCGGTGTCGCCGCCTTCTGTTTCGCCCAGGACCGACTGGCTGGCATCGGCGCCTGAATTCGTCGGAGCATCTTCGTCGGCCGCTTCGCCATCGGCGGCGACATCGTTCGACGGCGCCAGGGGTGAGGCATTGGCGGCGGCCTCGAGCGCGCTCGCATCATTGCCTATTCGCTCGAACATGACGTTCGAATCCGTTTCGCTCGACTCGGCCTTGTTGGTCTCGTCCGCGCCGCCGCAGGAGGCCAGGGCCATCACCGCTGGAAGAACGAAAACAGCATGAACGGCGGCTTTGACAACACGGCGCATTTCGATGGGCTCCTCGCTGGGCGGTCGGTCTCTATCGGCCCTTGCGCGGATCCGGGCAACCGGCGCCTGATGGTCTGATCCCCATAAAGCGAAGGCCGCCGGTTTCCCGGCGGCCTTCCAAGATCGCGAACGATCGAGAGATCACATACCGTTGGTGGTCGTGGTGTTCGTCTCGGTGGTCGTCGTCGTGGTGGTGGTGTTGGTGTCCGTATCCAACGTCATGTTGGTGTCGGTCATGTTCATGTCGGTCATGTTGGCGTCCATGCCCATGTCGGTCATGTTGGCGTCCATCGACATGTCGTTGCCCAGGTCCGTCGCCGCGGTGTTGTTGACTTCGGTCTCGCCACCACAGGCCGCAACCATGAGGGCCGCACCGGCAACCATCGCAGAAGTGAGGATCTTACGCATTCAAAGGTCTCCCTAGATTGATGATTTGGTCGGGTAGGCCCCTTTTTTGTCCAAATCGGTGTGCACACTTATACGGAAAGGTATCGGCTCTCAAGCCGCCTTCTCACCCGTCGAGGTCGAGAAGGAATTGGTCGAGCCGTCGCCTCAAGGCCAGGTCGAAGCGGGACTGCATGTCGGGCAGGCCCATTTCGTCGAGGCTGGTGACGGGGAATTCTGCAATCCCGCAGGGCACGATTCCCGAGAAGTGGGAAAGGTCCGGATTCAGGTTGAGCGCGAAGCCGTGCATCGTCACCCAGCGGCGCACTCTCACCCCGATCGCGCCGACCTTCGCCTCCTGGCCCTGATGATCGACCCAGATGCCGATTCGGTCGTCCGCCCGGCGCGCGGAAACGCCGAGTTCGGCCAGCGCAGCGATGACCCAGCCTTCCAGCGAATGGACGAAGCGGCGGACGTCCCTTCCGCGCCGGTCCAGATCGAGGAGCACGTAGACCACGCGCTGGCCGGGGCCGTGATAGGTGTAACGACCGCCCCGCCCGGCGGCATAGACCGGGAAATTCTGCGGATTGAAGAGCTCGGCCGGATCGGCGCTGGTGCCCGCGGTGAACAAAGGCGGATGCTCGAGCAGCCAGATCAATTCCGCAGCGTCGCCACTTCGAATCGCCGTGGCGCGCGCCTCCATCTGCGCAAGCGCCTCCGGATAGGGAGAAAGGCCCGGCGATTCGCGCCACTCCAGCGGGAAACCGGGGGACGAAGGCGCGGCGGCCGGCATTGCGCACGTTGCGTCGGTCATCGGCTGTGCGCATAACGGCTAAAGCCAGGGGAGGAAATGCGATGGCGAGTTTGTCGATCAGTCAGGCGTGGAACGAAACCGCCGCCTTCATGAAAAGAGAGGCGGGACTGATCCTGCCGATCGCCCTGCTCCTGCTGGCCGTGCCCGGGGCGGCGATGCAGCTCGCCATGCCGCCGGCGCCGGCGCCGGGGCAGACGCCGGAAGCGGGTGCCTGGCTGCTCCTCATTCCGGTCGTCATGTTCGCAAGCATTGTCGGGACGGTGGCCATCTCCTTTCTCGCGCTTCGTCCCGGCACCTCGGTCGGCGAGGGGCTTCAGGTCGGTCTCAGGCGCTTCCTTCCCGTCTTTATCGCCTCCCTCCTGATCGGGCTTGCGGCGCTCCTCGTCATGATCCCGCTCGCGGCGATCTTCATGGGCGGCGCGATAGCGAGCGGAAATCCTACCGCCGCGGGCGGATCGCTCCTGCTCTTTCTCCTGCTGGCGACCTGCATCGCGCTCGCTTTCTGGGTCCGGCTGATGCTGATGACGCCGGTAGCGGCGGCGGAAAATGCCGGCCCGATCGCGATCATCCGCCGAAGCTGGGCGCTGACCGCGGGTCATTTCTGGAAGTTGCTAGGCCTCGTCCTGTTGATGCTGATCGTCGCCATGGTCGTGATCTTCGCCATTTCGGCGCTGGTCGGCATATTCGTCTTCATGCTGGCCGGCCCGCCCGATCCCGGCAGCACCTCGTTCATCCTGATGACGATCCTTTCCGCGCTCCTGTCCGCCATCTTCAGCGCCATCTTCGTGACATTGCTTGCGCGAGTTTATGCCCAGCTGTCCGGATCGGTGCCGACGGAGGCCGTCGCCTGATCCGAGCGGATCGGCGGGGATTCGATCGGACTCAATCCAGAACGGGAATCTGGGGCGCGATATCGCGCGGCAGCAGCCCGCTGAGCCGCGGGTCGGGAAAGGATTCGAAGGCCCGCGCATAAGCTGCGAACCCTTCCTTCAGATAGGAAGGCAAGGCGGCGGGGTGATCGAGCGTGCAGGTGTTGACCCGCACCCGGCCGACCCCACCACGCCAGGCCAGCTTCAGGGTCTGCGCGAACAGCCAGCGGCCATGCCCCCGTCCGGCAAGCTCCGGCACCAGGCCGAGGAATTTGATCAGGCACTCCCCCGGCCGGCTGAAATCGAGCTCGAGCATCCCGACTTCACGGCCGTCCGGATCGATTACGCAATGCATTTCGGCAACGCTGGCGAGCAAATTCGGGTTGTCCATCTCCAGTCGGGAGAACCACAGCCAGCGGCCGCCCACCTTGCGGAACAAGGCGCGATAGGCCTCGGGATCGATCGTCTCCCAGGCTGCCAGGCGAAGCGGCGATTCCGGGATCTGCGGCGCAGGCGGTCGCTTCGTCATTTCCAGATAAGTGACCACCGCTCCGACATGGCCCGGCGGCAAGGAATGGAGTCCCATCTATCCCTCTCCCGGTTCCGGCGGGGAACGGGTGCGCACCCAGCGGCGGGAGCGCGGACTCACGACCAGGTGGCCAGCGGCGGCAGGCTCATCAGAATGGCGTCGACATTGCCGCCGGTTCTCAACCCGAACAGGGTGCCACGATCGTAGATCAGGTTGAACTCGGCGTAACGGCCGCGATACTCCAGTTGCCTGGCGCGGTCTTCGGGTGTGAACTGAGTTTCCATCCGGCGCCGAACGATCCGGGGAAAGACGTCCAGGAAGGCTTCGCCGACATCCCGGGTGAAGGCGAAATTC
>DASTDX010000139.1:0-12103 GCA_035710145.1 Allosphingosinicella sp. | reverse complement strand
GCGGCGAATAAGCGCCGATCCATCCGTCAGCCGGGCCTTTTCGGAATCCTGGCTCGGCCAGGTGTAATTCGGGTCGCCTTTCCCACGGCCTGAGTTCCGGGGAGAGGGAGACCCGCCGGCCGCCGGGATCGGCTCAGGCGTTCAGCGTGAATTCGAAGCCGATCTCGGCCTTCAGCAGCTTCGAGATCGGGCAGTTCGCCTTGGCGTCCTGGGCGATCTCGGCGAAGCGGGCTTCGTCGATCCCGGCGACGGAAGCCGTCAGAGTGAGATCCGATCGGCTGACCCTGAAACCCTCGCCTTCCTTGTCGAGCTTCACCTTGGCGACGGTTTCCAGGCTGCCGTCACTGAGCCCTTCCTTCGCCAGCGCGAAGGACAAGGCCATCGTGAAGCAGGCGGCATGGGCGGCCGCGATCAATTCCTCGGGGTTGGTCCCGGGGCCCTCTTCGAACCGCGAGCCGAAACCATAAACCTGGTTGTCGAGCACTTTGGACTGGGTCGAGACCTGGCCTTTTCCGTCCTTGCCGAAGCCCTGGTAACGCGCGGTCGCGCTTCGAGTGATCATCCTGCCTTCTCCTTTCGGAGGTCCGTGCGCTTCGCCCGGCGCGCTGACAAGTCTTGTGACTTTCCGCCGGGCGGGAAAAAGTGCTATCAGCCGGTCGCTTTTCTCGAGAGGATTTTCGACATGCGCGCTTCGGTTTCCCTCGCCGCCCTCGGCCTGAGCCTGCTCGTCGTTCCGGCGGTCGTCACGGCAGCCGACGAGCCCGCGGCCAAGTCCAGGACCCAGGCGAAGGACGATCCGAACCGGCTCATCTGCCGCCGGATGGAAGATACCGGGCGGCTCGCCGGCGGGCGCCGGGTCTGCCTTACCAGGGCCGATTGGGATCGCCTGGCCGAGCGTAGCCGGAACGACAGCATGTCGGGCAGGATGTCCGGAGGCACCAGCGGCAATTGAGCCCGACGGCGCGGCGGCGCCGATAGCTCGCAATCAGTTTCGCGACGAATTTCGCGGGGCGGTGCTGGCCGCCGGCTCAACCGGCGCTTGGGATCCGCGCCTCGAGGTCAGCGGCCGCGGCGGCCTTGCGCTCTTCGGTGTCGATCCGCGCGCGGGTGGTTCGGGCAGCGCGATCGGCCATCGCATCCCAGGCGGCGGCGGCGCCGAGATGGCGGTCGCGGACATTGTCCAGAGTTGCGTCGGATGCGGCCCGACGGGCCTCGACGGCGCGCTGGCAGTAGAAATCGTGATTGAGCGACATGTCTCGCCTTTCCTGCCGGCCGCGTAAGAGATTCTGATGGGCGGAAGCTCCGGCCGGGGGCTCCGCCGTCATGGGCCGGCGGTTCGACCGAAGCGGGGGTCCCGCTTTGGCCAGTGCCGGTGAAGCCGCCTCCCGCCCGGCCGGAGCCGGGCGGAGAGGCTGGGCCTTAGTCGACCTGGAGGTTCACCGCGCTGGTCTTGCCGCGCTGGTCCGTCTCGAGGTCGTAGGTCACGCGCTGGTCCTGGTTCAGGCTTCGGAGGCCGACCTTCTCGAGCGCGGTGATGTGGACGAACGCATCGTCTCCGCCGTCCTCGGGCGCGATGAATCCGTAACCCTTGGAGGCGTTGAAAAATTTCACTTTGCCGACGGTCATGGGCTGATCCTTCTCTGTGGCTGGCCGAAACTGGCTTGCCTTGCGTGCCAGGGAGGCGCGGAAAGGAGGAAGGAGCCGCAAAGCGCCGAAGACCATCTTTACGACCGAAGCTCTGTATAAGTGGGGCCTGGGGCCCGGATTTGCAAGCTGCGGCCCTGGCTTGCCCCGTGCCGGCAAGGCGGGATTCCGGGCGCGTCGCGCCGCCACTGGCAAGTCCCGGACCTGGGCTTTCGGCCCGTTTGCGCGCCCTTTTCGCAACCGTACCGAATGAGGCTGGCGAGTTGCTGCCGAACTGATATTCTGGAGCGCGCGCTGCTCAGGGCGCCCTCTTTGGGGGGACGAAGATGAAGCCGACCCGCAAGCTCCATCGACGCTCGTTTCTCGGCACCGTGGCTGGCGGCATCGTCGGCGTTGGTGCGCTTGCCGCGGTCAGCGGTGAAGCTTTGGCATTCCAGTCGGGCTGCAACGATTCGGACCCCAGTGATCCGGTCGGCAACGGCCGCTCCTGCCGCGGACGTTCGGGTTGCAGCGACAATGACAGCGGAACCAATGCCGATCCCATCGGCAACGGCCGCTCCTGCCGCCGGCCGGCCAATTGCAGCGACAATGATCGCGGAACCAATGCCGATCCGATTGGCCGCGGCCGCTCGTGCAACACTAATTGCAGCGATTCCGATTCCGGGCGCAACGCCGATCCCGCCAACCGTGGTCGCCGCTGCAATACCAATTCAGGCTGCAGTGATTCCGACTCCGGCCGGAATGCCGACCCGCCCGGTCGTGGTCGCCGCTGCGGGAGCCGCCGCACCGGAATTACCGATCGCGATCCGGGCGACCGGCCGGATTATGGCCGCGGAACCCGTAATTGCACCGATTCCGACAGGGGGCAGGGGTCAGACCCGGCCGGGCGCGGCCGGCGCTGCTGATCCAGGTTTCTGAACCTGGCAGGCCCGTCACCGGGTCCACAACCCCTTCGAGCGCGATGGGGACTTGCCGTCCCATCGGCCCGATCTCGGTAGCTCAGTCTTTCAGGCTGGCGGGCACCAGGCCGCCATTCTTTTCCAGTTCGTCCATCACCCGGCGATGAAGCCAGATGTTCATCTCCGCGCTTCCGTCCTTGGCACCGGTATAACCCAGCTCGGTGGCGAGTTCCTTCCGGTTGGTGAGGCTTGAATCGAGGTCGAGCAATTTCATCAGGTCGACGATCGAGCTTCGCCAGTTGAGGTCGGGATTGCCCTTCTGACTGGAAATCTGGGTCAGCACGGCCTCGACGTCGACCGGCTGTTGCTGCCCCGCCTGCGGCTGCTGCTGGATCTGGCCGCCCACCGGCGGGATCGTGCTGCTGCCGGTGGCCGCCGTCTGCGCCTCTCGCGCGTGGCCGAAGATCGCGTTCTTGATCGAGCCGAAGATACCCATGGGACATTTCCTCCTGGTGTGAGTCGGATGCAGAACAGCTGGAGCGCTCCAGTGTTGCATCCGCAACCGGCACCCGCCTCGCTTTCCTCCGTTTGCTAGATGCCGGCTGGAGGATGACGACGTCCTGAAGCGCCGGCTCGCCTTTTCCATAATTCTTGACAGCCCGGTTCCAATACTTACGCTGGCGAAAGCTTTGAGGAGAGGGGGGAAATCCAGATGAAGCCAACGCGCAAGTTAAGCCGCCGATCGTTTCTCGGCCGCGTCGCCGGAGGCGTCGTTGCTGGTGGGGCCGCTCTGACGATCCTCGGCGAATCTGCACAGGCCCAGACGACCGACAATGACAGCGGCACCAATGCCGACCCGGCCGGGCGCGGTCGCGGCGGCAGGAGCGGCGTGACCGACAATGACTCGGGCAGTAATTCGGATCCGGCCGGCAATGGCCGCGGCGCCCGGAGGAGCGGCCTGACCGACAATGATTCCGGCAGCAACGCGGACCCCGCCGGCAACGGCCGCGGCCGCAGGACGAGCGGCCTGACCGACAGCGATAGAGGAAACAATGCCGATCCCGTCGGCAATGGCCGCCGCGGTCGCTCGGGTCTGACCGACAACGACAGCGGCAGCATGTCCGATCCGGCCGGCAACGGCCGTGGCGGCAGGCGTACCAGTCGCACGGGGATCACCGACAGCGACAGCGGTCAGAACGCGGACCGGTCGCAATATGGCCGAGGTCGGGATCGCTAGACGCTAAACGTCGGACGTTGGGTGGGCGGTCGCAGCAATCCCACTCACATCGAATTGATGTGGAGGATGTTGCCGTCGGGGTCCGTCAGCCAGACGAGCTTGGCGTCGCCCGCGATGTGCACATGGCCGTCGAGCCGTCCGATGCCGGGATAATGTTCGAAAGTGGCATTTTTCGCCTCCAGCGTCGCGACGATCGCGTCGATATCGTCACCCACGCCCCAGACGACCGCATTGGCCTTGTTGGTGCCGGCATATTCCGACTCGTACACGATGAGTTGGGTGGAACCGGTCCGGTAGACGAGCACCCCTTCCTCTCCGCCTTCCTCGGCCAGCTCCAGCCCGAGCACGTCGCTGTAGAAACGTCGGGCGCGGTCGAGATCGGCGACGGCGACGATGGCGGACGAGTTGTGATTCCCGAGCATTGGCCAGTCTCCCTGGTGTCTCCATAACCCCGCTTCGGCCTCGGGGGTCCACTCGGCCCGCGAAGTGGCCTTGATCGAACAAGCGACCTCGTTGGTCGAATGGCGATGGGGAAAGGCGGGTGCGTCAGGGCAGGGCGCCGCTCGGATCACGAGCGGGAGGCAGGAATGATCGTGCGTTTGCTTCGTTATGGACTGATGGCGTGGTTGGTCGCGCTGGCGATACCGTGCCGGGCGGCGCCCGAGGATGGCGCCATCAACGCGGTTTACGTGGAGCTGGCGCGGGCCAGGACGGCGAACGACGTCGCCGGCATGAGCGGGGCTTTCGCGGCCGAAGGCCTGCTGATCGATTCCCGGCCCGGCCCGCCGATCAGCGGCGGCGAGCTCGCCGCCCGGCTCCAGCCGATGCGGGATCGCCTGGTGGCCGACGGCCGCAGGATCGACACGCAATATCGCGTCGAGCGACGGTCCGTGATGGGCGATCTGGCGGTGGACGCCGGCTTCATGCGGCAGAGCGTCGTCCGGCCCGACGGCCAGAGCCAGGTCCGGTATGCGCGGTTCCTCGTCACGATGCGGCGCGAGTCCGATCGCTGGCGGATTATCGCCGATGCCAGCATGCCCGCCACCGAAGAGGCCTGGAACGCGGTCGTTCCGGGTGAGGGGCGCCAGTTCGACAGCTGAGCGGCCATCAGGTCCGCGCGGGGACGACTAGCTGCAGCTTGCTGCGGGGCGCTCCGCCCAGTGCATGTCATTCCCGGGAAAGCCGGCCTCGATCGCCTCCTTGTAGAGCAGGTCTACCTGCCAGCGGCCGACCGCCGTGGCGTCGTGGCCCATGACCCGGAAGACATAATCTCCCTGCTCGGGCGCGGTGAAGACCAGGCCGGAGCGCCGGCCGTTCGCGGCTCCGGAGAGGACAGCGAGCAACCGGTCCGGATCGCTCTTGCGGAAGACGTGAAGCAAAGGCTCGAAGTCGGGCGAGCTGAGCGTCACGCCGATCGTCTGGCCCGGCATCAACGGGTGCTCGCGGTCTTCGTAACGGCGACCGTCGGCGAGGGTGCCGTCGTCGCAGGCG
Organism: Allosphingosinicella sp.; assembly: GCA_035710145.1. Classification (GTDB taxonomy): domain Bacteria; phylum Pseudomonadota; class Alphaproteobacteria; order Sphingomonadales; family Sphingomonadaceae; genus Allosphingosinicella. Next base: position 6,832 of record DASTDX010000139.1, on the reverse strand, counting down.
CCGCCGAGCACGCCCGGATAGCCGACGCCCAGAACGGGCGGCCGATCGTGATGGCTGATCGGAAGCGGAGGCGGAGGGGAAGGTGGCGGCACTTCGGGGAAGCGGACGATCCGCGGCTCCCGGTCCGGAAGCCATATCAGCAAAGACGGCTGGCCCGGTGTGATGACCTCGATGGCGCCGCGGGTCGCGTTGGCGACTCCGCCCCGGCACGGCTCCACGTCGCGATTTTCCTGCCTCTCGCAGGCGTAGAGGAACAGGTTGGGCGTGACGTAGCGAAGCCGGGATTCGACCAGCGGGCCGGTCGGCGGCTGCTCGACGGCGATGATGTTGAACGGCCGGGTCGGGTTGCGACCCGTTATGAGCTCGACGTCGATCCGCATGCTGTGCGGCCGCATCTGGGCCCGAAGGATTTCAGGGAGGCCATCGGCGTCGAGATCGACGCGCAACTCGCTGGCGGGCTCGGGCCCCTCAGGTCCGATCCAGTCCGCCTGGGCCGCCTCGGCGACACTGTCGGCGGCCGCTCCGCGCCGGGCGCTCGTGCCGTCGCTGCAGACGGCTCGATAGATCTCATTCTCCGCGGAATGGGGAATCGGCGGGATCCGCTCGCCGCTGCCCGGCACCGCCGCGATGAACTGGCCGGACAAGGTGTAGGCCGCATGGGCCAGATTCGACATGTCGCCTTCGCCGCAGCGGTAGAGGCTGCGGTCGATGCGATAGGCCTGGCTTCCGGCCCGGGCGGTGCCGTGAAAGATCCACAAGGCGAAGGCTTCCCGCGAGGTCGTCGCGCGCATTGTGCCTTCTGGCAGGATCGCCGCCTCGTTGACCCAGAGCGAGATTCCGTTCTCGCGTTCCGGCTGTCGCGCGTCGTGCGGCATCGGCGTATAATCGATCAGCTGCCGCCACGGCCCTGCCGGCTTCTCGAACTCCAGCTGCGCAATGCTCTCGGCAGTTTCGGCTGGCTGGGCCAGAACCGGTCCGGCCAACACCAGCCCCAGGGCCGCGACGACCGTCGCGGCGAGCTTCCTTGCTGTCATTATCCCCCCTTTACCCGGCCGCGAGGTGTCTCGCTGCCGGGCGCAGCATAACCCGCGAGCCCCGAGAGGCAAATTTGGGAGATCAGTCAAACTGACGGTGACCTCATCAGTCGCCAGCCGCTTTTCGGGTAACTGCCTCGTTCACTTTTGCCCGTTCGATTCCTCCGCAGGTTCGGTCCATCGGGCTAAACCAAGCTGCTTCATGTGGCGGGTTCGCTCGGGCACGGCAGTGATCGCGCGTACTTGAGGGCCCTCGTCGAGAAAGCGGATAGCCTGGGTTATCGCCTCTTCACCTATCGAATGGCCGCCGTCGAAGGGATGGAAGGTGACTGAATGGCCGGCCGAGCGCAGCTGCGGCACGACGATGTCGCGGCTTCGTGCGAAGGGGAGAATGTTGTCGCGGCGGCCGTGGGCGATGAAGATGGGCTGTCGGCCAGCCGCGCCGGCCGCGCGCGCGGTGAAGCCGGGGGAGAAGGCCAGGATCGACCGGTACAGACCGGGGCGGGTCGGGCCGAGGCTGAGCGCATAGCTGGCGCCGTCCGAAAAGCCCGCCAAAGTGACCCGATCGCTGTCGAGCGACGTGCGGTCGCTCAGGCGATCCATGGCCTGTTCGATCCGGTCGGAGTCGCCGCCGGAAAAGCGGAAGGTACCGCTGCCGCGCGAAGCCGAAGCGGCGAGGATCAGGTCCCAGGTTCGGCCGGCCGATTGCGGAGCGAGAAGGACGAGGCCTTCCGCTTCCGCGACGCGTCGAAAGCGCTCGATCATCCCATTGGCCTGTCCACCGGCACCGTGAAGCAGGACGAGCAATGGGGCGGGCTCATTCAGCGCCCCGGCAGGGACATAGGCCAGGGCGCTCTCGCCAAGTTCGACCAGCCCGGAAACGGACTCTGGCAATGTCGACGGCGGAGCGGGTGCAGCGGAGGGCGCGTTGGCCTGGAACGGAAGCAACGCGGCCAGCAAGGCGGCCAACGCTGCCAGTTTCACTCCGCCGCTTCCTTCACCCGCTTCGACATCTCTTTCGGTGATCCCAATGCGACGAACTCGCCGCCTTTGGTAGCCGCCTTCGGGCTCCAGGTCGACGATCCGGTCGGTGGTCCTGGTGACCTGGAGATCATGCTCGACGACGACCAGGCTGTTGCCCGGCTCGACCAGGGCATGGAGCACTTCCAGCGGCTGGCGCGCATCCTTGAAGGGGAGGCCAGTCGTCGGCTCCAGAGGATCTGCCCAGTTGGTGGCTCCGACCGACCGCAACCTGACGCTCACGGTCTCCTTCGGGAAATCATCGGTCAATCATCGGGCCGCCATCATGGTCGGGCCGCCTCCGATCCTCCACCCAAATCGGGCTGATTTCACCAGCGCATGGGAGGACAGGAAGATGCCCAGGAACTTGCACCGCAACCTCTACTTTTTCGATCCCCTTCGGGGCGAAGCCGTCTTTGAAGATTTCGAACCCAATCAGTTCGAAGTCATCGTCCGCACCGAGGACGAGGCGATCGATCAGATCCGCCTGAACTTCACGCGTAGTGAGGTCGGCAACGGCAACGCGCACAATTCGTTGGGCAGTCTGGCCGTCAGTCTGCAGGCCGAAATCGGCGGAGATACGCTGGCCGGTCCGGTCAGCCGCTTCACGGACGAAGGGATCATTTTCCGCACCCAGTCGCCGAACGTGAAGTTCGACATTCGCGATGTCGTTGGTCCGTCGAGCGGCCTGTTCGACGTCGTTGTGCTCGGCACCAGCGCCGGCGAAGATCATGACTTCAGCCTCGAGATGGAGGATTTCTACGTTCACGGCGGCTTCGGCGACGACCGCCTCGTCGGCGGTCGGGGCGACGACTATCTGGTCGGCGCTTTCGGTGACGACCGCATCGAAGGTCGCGACGGCGATGATGTCCTGGTCGGCGGGCCCGGCACCGACAGCCTCTTCGGCGGTGCGGGCAACGACACCGTCATCTATCGCCACAATCTCGACGGGTCGGACACGGCCGATCTCGGCAGCGGCGACGATGTCGTCCAGGTGCTCGGCCCGCCACGCGAAATTCGTCTCACCTGGTCGACGCTTCAGACCGGCAACGGCAATCCGAACGACAGCAGCGCGCTTGCCGGCGAGGATGGGGGTCTCAACGTCCGCCTGCAGGCGGAGGACACCGCCGGCAACCTCACCGGCGCGGTGAGCCGCTATGACGACGAGGGCATTTCCTTCATCGGCGCGCCGGGCGTCACCTTCGATCTGCGCAATCTCCCGGACGGCGCGGTTCGCGGCAATGGTTACTCCATCGTCCGCTTGGGCTCGAGCGGCGACGACGTCTATGACGACAGCGGGGCGAGCCTCAACGTGTTCCACAATGGCGGCATGGGCGATGATCTCCTCATCGGAGGATCAGGCCTCGACCATCTCGTCGGCCTGGACGGCGACGACCGCATCGACGGCGGTGCCGGCAACGATCTCCTCGTCGGTCTCGCCGGAAGCGACACCTTCGTCTTTTCGGGCGCGCCCGGGAACGATACCATCCTGACCTATCAGCCAGGGACGGATCGGATCGACCTCAGCGCTTATGGGATCGGCCTGGACGATATCGAGGCGACGCAAGTTGGTCCGAACACCTTCATCGGCGTCGACGTCAATGATGACGGCAACTTCGATTTCACGATCTTCCTCGGCGGCTCCGCACCGCCGCTCGAGGGCGATTATATCTTCTGATCCCGATGCGGTCCGCCGGTCATCGCCGGCGGGCCGTTGGGCTCCCCTGGAGCGGCACTTTCAAGCTAACAGAATGTGCAAGGTCGGCTTCGTTCACTCCGCCGCTTCGCGCACCTTCTTCGCCCGCGATTTCGCCTTCGTGAACTTCATCGCCGGCCTGGATTCGTCCCGCGCCGACTTGGCCAGGATCTCCGCCAGATACTGGCCGGTGTATGAGCGCGGTTCCTTGGCCACCTCCTCCGGCGTTCCGGCGGCGACGATCTCGCCGCCTTTGTCGCCGCCTTCGGGGCCGAGATCGACGATCCAGTCGGCGGTCTTGATGACCTCGAGATTGTGCTCGATGACGACGACGCTGTTGCCCTGCTCGACCAAAGCGTGGAGCACTTCGAGAAGTTTGCGCACGTCCTCGAAATGGAGGCCGGTGGTCGGCTCGTCGAGGATGTAGAGGGTCTGTCCGGTCGCCCGCCGGCTGAGCTCCTTGGCGAGCTTGACCCGCTGGGCCTCGCCGCCGCTCAGGGTCGTCGCTTGCTGGCCGACCTTGACGTAGCCGAGCCCGACTTCCTCGAGCATCGCCATCTTGTCGCGGATTCCGGGCACCGCCTTGAAGAAGACGTGCGCATCCTCGACCGTCATGTCGAGCACGTCGGCGATGCTCTTGCCCTTGAACTTCACCTCAAGCGTCTCGCGATTGTAGCGCTGGCCATGGCAGACGTCGCAGGTGACGTAGACGTCCGGAAGGAAGTGCATCTCGATCTTGATCAGGCCGTCCCCGGAACAGGCCTCGCACCGGCCGCCCTTGACGTTGAAGCTGAACCGGCCCGGCTTGTAGCCGCGCGCCTGCGCTTCCGGCAGGCCGGCGAACCAGTCGCGGATGTTGGTGAAGGCGCCGGTATAGGTGGCCGGGTTGGAACGCGGCGTCCGCCCGATCGGCGACTGGTCGATGTCGATCACCTTGTCGAGATAATCGAGTCCGGTGAGCTTTTCATGCCGGCCGGCCTGGACCCGGGCGCCGTTCAGGTGGCGCGCGGCCGCGTCGTAGAGCGTGTCGACGGTGAAGGAGGATTTGCCGGATCCGGACACGCCGGTGATGCAGCAGAAGGTGCCGAGCGGGATCGCCGCCGTCACCGACTTCAGATTGTTGGCAGTGGCGTTGTGGACGGTGAGCTTCTTGCCCGTTCCCTTGCGCCGTTTCGCCGGCACCGGCACCGATCGGCGCCCCGTGAGATAGTCGGCGGTCAGGCTCTTCTCGTTGGCGAGCACGTCCTCCAGTTTGCCGTGGGCGACGACCTCGCCGCCATGGACTCCGGCGCCCGGTCCCATGTCGATGACGTAATCGGCGGACTTGATGGCATCCTCGTCATGCTCGACGACGATGACGGTGTTGCCGAGATCGCGGAGCCGGCGCAGCGTGATCAGGAGCCGGTCGTTGTCGCGCTGGTGAAGGCCGATCGACGGCTCGTCGAGAACGTAAAGCACCCCCGACAATCCCGAACCGATCTGGCTCGCCAGCCGGATGCGCTGGCTCTCGCCGCCGGACAGGGTCCCGGACGTCCGGTTGAGGTCGAGATAATCGAGCCCGACATTGTTGAGGAAGCCGAGGCGCTCGTTGATCTCCTTGAGGATCGCCTTGGCGATCTCGCGCTGGGTCGGGGTCAGTTTCTCCTCGAGCGTCGAGAACCAGTCGAGGGCGTGGCGGACCGATCGGGCGGTCGCCTGGCTGATATGCTCGCCGGCGATCTTCACGGCCAGCGGCTCCGGCCGGAGCCGGGCGCCGTTGCACGTCTCGCACGGCGCGGCCGACTGATACTTGCTCAATTCCTCGCGCATCCAGGCGCTCTCGGTCTGGAGCAAGCGGCGCTGGAGATTGCCGATGACGCCATCGAAGGCCTTCTTCACCTCGTAGGACTTGCGGCCGTCGACGAAACGCAGGGTGACCGGCCGCCCCTTCGTGCCGTTGAGGATGATGTCGTGCACGTCCTCCGGCAGCTCGCGCCACGGAGCCTCGATCGAGAAATCGAACTCGCGGGCCAGGCTTCCGAGCACCTGCATGTAATAAGGGCTCGGCGGGTTGGATCGCGCCCAGGGGACGATCGCCCCCTTCTTGATCGACAGGTTCTCGTTGGGAACGATCAGTTCGGGATCGAACAACTGCTTCTCGCCGAGCCCGTCGCAGCCCGGGCAGGCGCCCTGCGGTGCATTGAACGAGAACAAGCGCGGCTCGATCTCGGCAATGGTGAAGCCCGACACCGGGCAGGCGAACTTCTCCGAAAAGGTGATCCGGCCGGGCGGGGCATTGTCGGCCAGCACGGCACGCTCATGCGCCTGCTGAAGCGCCGCCGCGACACCGGTCCGGCCGCTGCCCGATTCCGCGTCGGCGGATTCGATCGCGGAGGAATTGGGGCCTTCGGAGAGGGGGCGTCCGGAGTCATCCAGCTCGCTCGGCACCATGAAGGCGGAATGCGCTTCGCTTACCGACGAAGCCCTGCCCTCGGTCTCCGCCTTTGAAAGCGCGGAGGGCTCGGGGCGAACATTGCCTGGGGCGTCGGCCGGGTCGAGATAGACCAGGCCGTCCGCCAGCTTCAGCGCCGTCTCCAGCGAATCCGCCAGCCTCGTCTCGATCCCCTCGCGGACCACCAGCCGGTCGACCACCACTTCGATGTCGTGCTTGTATTTCTTGTCGAGGGCGGGGGCGTCCTCGATCTCGTGGAACTCGCCGTCGATCCGGACCCGGGTGAAGCCGGCTTTCTGCCACTCCGCCATTTCCTTGCGATATTCGCCCTTGCGGCCGCGGACGACCGGGGCGAGCAGGAAGAGCCTTGTGCCTTCGGGCAACGCCATCACCCGGTCGACCATCTGGCTGACGGTCTGGGCCGAGATCGGCTCGCCGGTCACCGGGCTGTAGGGGATCCCGACCCGCGCCCACAAAAGGCGCATGTAATCGTAGATCTCGGTGACGGTGGCGACGGTCGATCGCGGGTTGCGGCTGGTGGTCTTCTGCTCGATCGAGATGGCCGGCGACAGACCATCGATATGGTCGACGTCCGGCTTCTGCATCATCTCGAGGAACTGGCGCGCATAGGCGCTCAGGCTCTCGACGTAA
>DASTDX010000138.1:0-2047 GCA_035710145.1 Allosphingosinicella sp. | reverse complement strand
GAACGAAGATGGCGAGCCCGACGTGGACGTGAATGAGGCTTTCGGAAGCGCCCAGTTTTTCGCCCAGGGCGGCCTTCCACGCCAGATATTCCTGGATCATGAACCCTCTTTGTCGATTTGGGAGTGGCAGAAAGCGATGATTCGCAGCGACAGTTCCCTGGGTGCGATGACCAGGTCCGGAACCAGCGAATTCGCATTGTTGTACACCAGGGCGCGGCCGTCGACCCGGCTGGCATGAAGCCCGGCGCCGATTGCCACCGCGACCGGGGCGCAATTGTCCCATTCGTGCTGGCCACCGGAATGATAATAGACGTCGGCTTCGCCAGCGACCACGGCCATCGCCTTCGCCCCCGCCGAGCCGAGCGGCACCAGTTCCGCGCCGAGCATGTCCGCGATCGCCGCGGTTTCGGGAGGCGGACGCGTCCTGCTCACCACCATCAGCGGCCGTTCACGCGACGAAGGCGAGGCCTCTACCCGGTCGGATCGAAACAAAAGCTTTTTGGCGGGCAAAGCGACGGCGCCGAGCGTCGGCGCATTGTTGACGGCGAGAGCCACATGGACCGCCCAGTCGCTCCGGCCTTCGGTATATTCCCGGGTCCCGTCCAGCGGGTCGATGATCCAGACCCGATCGTTCGCAAGCCGCTCCAGGCAATCGGGGCTCTCTTCCGAAAGGATCGCGTCGTCCGGGCGCCACGCCCGAAGCCTTTCCAGGATGAGCGTATTGGCAGCCTTGTCGGCGACGAATCCGAGGTTCGGGTCGGCGGGCGAGTGGGCGCTGCGAAGCTCCAGCAGAAGATCCCCCGCCTCCTGCGCCAGTCGCGCCGCCAAGTCCTCGTCGGTCAAACTTTGCCCTTCCCCTGGTTGCTCGGCGCCCTGATGCGGCAAGTCCCGGACCGCTGCAATCGCCGTGATCCGCGCCCACCATTGCGAGAGTCGAGACCGGGCACTAACCGGATTCGATGCAAACAGCGGACTTTCTCGTCGTCGGCGCTGGTGTGGCTGGTCTGTCGGCGGCCGCTCGCCTGGCCGCCCACGGCCATGTAGTCCTGATCGAGGCGGAGAATGCGCTCGGCTATCATTCCTCGGGCCGAAGCGCGACTTTCTCCCATTACGGGATCGGCAACCGCCTGGTCCGCGGCCTTACTTTCCATAGTCGCGCATTCTTCCTCGAAGATTGCCAGCCGCCGCTGGCGCGTACCAGCAAGGCCCTGTTCGTGGCGACCGAAGAGATGCGCCCCGCGCTCGAGACGCTGCGGAGCGAGATGGCCGAATTCACCGATTCGCTGCGGGACCCGGCGCCAGCAGAACTCGCCGACTTGTTTCCGCCGCTCCGAATCGCCGGCGACGGGATAGTGGCCGCCATCCTTTACTCCGAAGGTCTTCGCCTGGATTCGGACGCGCTCCTCCAGGCTTATGCGAGGACGGTTCGGGACCGTGGCGGATTCGTCCTCACCGGCGCCCGAGCGAAGTCGATCCAGCCGACGAGCGCCGGGTGGAAGGTCGAAACCGAGGCGGAGCAGGCCTGGTCGGCACCGATCCTGGTCAATGCCGCCGGCGCATGGGCCGACCAGGCGGCCCGGTCGGCAGGGGTGCAACCGCTCGGCCTCAGGCCGCTGCGGCGAACGATCATCGTCCTCGATCCACCGGGCGGCGCCGACGTTCGTGGCTGGCCGTTCGTCAAGACCGTGGTCGACGATTTCTACATCCTGCCGGAATCCGGGCAGCTCATGGCCTCCCCGGTCGACGAGACTGAAAGCGATCCGTGCGACGCCCAGCCGGAAGAATATGACGTCGCCTTGGCGGCGGCGAAGGTCGAGCAATATACGACCCTGAAGGTCAACCGGATCGCCCATCGCTGGGCCGGTTTGCGTACCTTCACCCGCGATCGGGCCCCGGCGGTGGGGTTCGACCCCGATTCGCCCGGCTTCTTCTGGCTCGCCGGCCAGGGCGGTTTCGGGCTTCAGACGGCCCCGGCCTTGGCCGAGGCGGTCGAGGCCATGATCACCGGCGGTCCCTGGCCGGCGGGCCTGTCCGAACTCGGCATAGG
>DASTDX010000137.1:0-10223 GCA_035710145.1 Allosphingosinicella sp. | reverse complement strand
CGCACTGCAAAGGGGGCGCTGCCGCAACTGCGGCGCCCGGATCGACTTCCGCCACGCAGTCGTGGAATTGGCGGCGGCGGGCGTCGCGACTATCGCCATCCTCGCCCACCCGCTTCCGCTGGCCCTGGTCACCGCCCTTTTGGGCTGGTGGCTGCTCCTCATCGCCGCCCTCGACCTCGAGCATCACTGGCTTCCGGACCGGCTCACTCTTCCCTTGATCCCTGCGGGTCTCGTCGTCGCCTGGCTGGGGTTCGGCCCGGGCCTTGCCGATCGCGTGATCGGCGCGATCGCCGGGTTTGCTGTCCTCGCCGTGATCGCCTGGCTTTACCGTCGCCTTCGAGGGCGCGACGGGATGGGCGGCGGCGACCCGGTCCTGTTGGCTGCGATCGGCGCGTGGGTCGGCGCCCTCCAGCTGCCCTACATCCTGCTCGGCGCGGGGCTTCTCGGTCTCGCCGCGATAGCCTCGATGAGGATGCGTGGTGAAGCCGTCACCGCGACCAGCAGGCTGCCGCTCGGCACCTTGATGGCGCTCGCCGCCTGGCCCGTCTGGCTCATCGTCGCGACCATAACCATGTTAAGCCTGTGGCCATGTTCGGCCTGCTAATAAAGACACTTAAGGGCGGCGTTCTTCCCTAGAGGCGCCGCCCGCCTTGCGTCCGACAGAGTTTGCCAGGCCTAGTGGGTCGGCACCGGCGCAGCGGCCTGAGCGGCGTTAACGCCCTGAAGCGCCTCGACAAAAGCGTGCCGCCAAGCCAGGACGTCCTCCCTTCGAACATTATCGACCATTTCTTCCCAGCGACGGATCCGTTCCGGCTTGGGCATGTCCAGCGCCGCGCGGATCGCGTCGCTCAATTCGTCCTTGCTGTAGGGATTGACGAGCAAGGCCTGCTTCAGCTGGTGCGCCGCACCGGCAAATCGGGACAGGATCAGGACCCCCGGATCGGCCGGGTCCTGTGAAGCGATGAATTCCTTGGCGACGAGGTTCATGCCGTCGCGCAACGGCGTGATCAGGGCCACGTCCGAGGCGCGGTAGAAGCCGGCCAGAGCCTGGCGCGGATAACCCTGGTTGACGTACCGGATCGGCACCCAATCCACCTCCGCGAACTCGCCGTTGATCCGCCCGGACAACTCGTCGAGCCGCTCTCGGATCGCTTCGTAGGTATGGACCTCTTCGCGTGAGGGCGGCGCAATCTGGAGAAACGAGACCCGGCCGCGCCATTCGTCATGTTCCTGGAGAAACCGGCGATAGCCCCGAAACCTTTCTTCCAGCCCCTTGGAATAATCGAGCCGGTCGACGCCGATGATGATCTTCTTCTGCTCGGCGCTCCGCTTCAGCGTCTCGAAGGCGGCCTTGGTCTCATCGCTGGCCAGGGTGTCGGCGAATTCGGAAAAATCGATCCCGATCGGGAAGGCCGCCGTCTTCACGGTTCGGCTGCCGACGGTCACGGTTCCGTCCTCGGCCACGGTGCCGCCAAGCTCCCGAGTGATATAATGATGGAAGCTCTCCAGCCATTCGTCCGTGTGGAAACCGATCAGGTCATAAGCGAGCATCGATTTGACCAGCCGCTCGTGGAAGGGAAGCGAGACGAGCAATCGCTGCGGTGGCCAGGGTATGTGGAGGAAGAAACCGATCCGGTTGCGCAGTCCGCGCTGGCGCAGCTGCTGGCCCAGCGGGATCAGGTGATAATCGTGGACCCAGATCAGATCGTCCGGCTCGATCAGCGGAGTCACGGTCTCGGCGAACCGCTCGTTCACCCGCTCGTAGCCGGCGCCGAAGCTTCGGTCATATTCGGCAAGGTCGATCCGGTAATGGAAGAGCGGCCACAAGGTGCGGTTGGCGTAGCCGTTATAATATTCGTTGATGTCCTGCTCCTCGAGGTCGATGGTCGCCGTCGTGACCCCTTCCTCGCGGTGAAGGTTGATCTGGCCGGTGAATTCGTCGGTCTTCTCGCCTGACCAGCCGAACCACAGGCCGCGATACTCGCGCAGAGCCGCCGCCAATGCGACCGCAAGTCCACCCTGCGAGCCGTTGGCGCTTCGGGCCTTGGGCGTCGAGACGCGGTTCGAAATGACGATCAGTCGGCTCATGTCGGCGGCGAATTGACCTCCCCGTCAGCGGACCGAAGTCCAGGGTCTGGACAGAAGCCCAGCACAGTTGATCAATCCAACAAGCGAATAAGTCTGCGGATAGTTTCCCCACAATTCGCCGGTCTCGAAGTCGCTGTCTTCCGAAAGCAGTCCCGCCGGGGTCAGGCGCTCGAGCATCTTTTCGTACAGGACGCGCGCTTCCTCGGATCTTCCCACCAGGTGCAGCGCCTCGATCAGCCAGAAGGTACAGAAATTGAACGCCGTTTCGGGCAGACCGAAATCGTCCTCGGCGGCATAACGGAGCATGTGCTCGCCTCGGCGGAGCCCGCGTTCAACGGCGTTGAACGTGTTGACGAAGCGTGGGTCGCCGGCGTCGAGAAAGCGCATGTCGATCAGCTGCAACAGGCTGGCGTCGAGCTCGTCGCCGCCGAACGTCGCCGCAAATCTCTGCTCGCCTTCGTGCCATGCCTCGCTCTCGATCTCGCGCCGGATCGAGTCCGCGCGCTCGCGCCACATCTTCGCGCGCTCGGCCAGATCCAGCTCCAGCGCGATATTGGCCAGCCGATCGCAGGCGGCCCAGCTCATGACCGAACTGTAGGTGTGAACGGCGGTTCGGGTTCTAAATTCCCACAAACCGGCGTCGGGCTGATCATGCGATTCCCAGGCCCGTTCGCCGACGCGTTCGAGGGCGGTAAAGTCCTCGGCGGTCGATTTGCGGTAGAGGCGTTCGTCGAAGAATGCCTGAGCGTTGGAAAGGATGACCTGCCCATAGGCGTCGTTCTGGACCTGAGTGTAAGCGGCATTGCCGACCCGCACGGGGCCCATGCCGCGATAGCCGGCGAGATGCTTGGCGACGCCTTCGACGAGCTTCGGTTCACCCGAGGCCGAATAAAGGGGCTGGATCACTCCTCCCTCAGCCTCATCGACGATGTTGCGAAGGTAACTGAGATAATTCTCGAGGACGTCGAGCGCCCCAAGCCGGTTGAGAGCCTGGACGGTGTAATAGGCATCGCGAATCCAGCAGTAGCGATAGTCCCAGTTCCGGCCTGAATGGGGCGCTTCGGGGATCGAGGTCGTGAGCGCGGCGACGATCGCCCCGGTTTCCTCGTGAAGGCACAGTTTGAGGGTGATCGCGGCGCGGATAACGACCCTCTGCCATTCGAGCGGAATTGCCAGCCCGCGCACCCACTCGCGCCAGTGATCGGATGTCTGGTGAAGCATCGTCGCCAGCACCTGGTTGACGTTGCCCACGAACGGCTCGTCCGGACCGAGGAAGAAATGAAGACTGCGCTCGAGGCGGAACGCCCGTCCTTCGAGCAAATGGAGGATCGGCGCATCGGTGGTCAGCCGAAGCGGCTGGGGCTTCAGCAGGAAGCGGATATGGTTGCTTCCGCTGGTTCGCTCCGCGTCGCGCTCGCCCCAGTTGAGGGATGGATTAACAACGACGCGAACCCGCGGCGCTCCGGCGGTAGGCCTCAGGATCCGCGCAAAGGCCACCGGCCGATACATTCGGCCGGAGCGCTGGAACCGGGGACAGAAATCGTAGAGATCGGCGACCCCGCCCTCGGCATCGGTCAGGCGGGTGACGAGGATTGGCGTGTTCTTGATGTAACGCTGCTCCGCCGAGACCTGCCCCTCGAGGCTGATCCGCCATTCGCCGCGCGGCGTCTCGCTGTCGCCCTTGGGATTGAGCAAGCTGCAAAAAAGCGGGTCCCCGTCTACCCGCGGCTGGCACGCCCAGACGAATCCGGCGCTATCGTCGACGAGGGCGCTGACCTGGCAATTGCCGATCGGCCAGAGGTTCAGGTCGCTCATGCCGCTTCCAGCCAGTCCGACACCGCCGCGACGGTGCCGATGCGATAGCGCGCAGCGGTTGGACGTTCGGCCCCGACCAGGATTCCCGCCCCGCCAAGGCCGGCGGCGGCCTCGAAGCCGTGCTCGTCGGTCAGATCGTCTCCCACGAAGACAGGACGCGCACCGGCGAAGACCGGTTCCGTCATGAACGAGCGGAGCGCATCGCCCTTGGTCGCGCCTTCCGGCCGAAGCTCGACGACCATTTGACCGCGCTGGAGGGTCATGTCGTGGGCCTCGGCAAGCGCCGCCATGAACGCCTCGGCTTGCTCCGCAAAGGCGGGTGCGAGCCGGTAATGAAGGGCGATGCCGGCCGGCTTCTCCTCGACGAGCAGGCCTTCGTGGGCGGCGGCGAACCCGGACACGGCCGAATGCATCGCCTCCAGGTCCTCCGGAACGCTCAGCGGCACCGAATGCCCATCGGCAAGACGGAGTTCCAGCCCATGCGAACCCGAAAACGCAATTCCAGCGCAGGCGATGTGTCGTTCTAGATCGGCCACTGATCGCCCGCTGATGATGGCCAGCCGCCCGCCGAGCCGTTCGTGAAGTCGCTCGAGTAGTGGGCCAAGCCCGGGCGATACCCGGATCGCGGCCGGCGTCTCGGCGAGCTCGACCAGGGTACCGTCGAAGTCCAGGAACAAGGCTGCCCCGTCAAGCAGATCCGGCGGGGGAGGTGGCAGGATGGCCATGCAATTTCCCGTGGCAAGGCGCGCGGCAAATCTCAAGCGCGATCGGCTCGTGAGACGCGAATAACCTGCGGCGGAAACCGCTAGGCTCAAGCGATGATTGGAGATATGCTTCGCAGCCAGGGTGACGGGGCAAGGTGCCGCGATCGGTGCGGGGGCGCAGTCACGGCAGGGGGAACATGATGGAACAGGCTCGCTCGACTCTTTCCAGGCGCAACATTCTCATCACCATCGGCGCGGCCTTCGCCGGAACCATCGCTCTTGCCGGTACCGCCTTGCGGCCCGGCTTCACGCGCCAGGCCCGCAAGGTGCTCGCCTCGACCCCCCTCACCCGCGGCATGCTTTCCTTGTCGCAGGCCGAGATGGCCGAATGGAGCAACCAGATCGGCTCGACCTTCAACGTCGGTGGCGGCTACCAACTCAAGCTCGCGGGCGTCCAGCCGCTCCTCTCGGTGGGCGAGCGGCCGGCATCGCTTCGAAACAGCGCGTTCGCCGCGGTGTTCGACCTCATTCGCGGCTCGTCGATGCCGGGAGATCTGATCTACACGCTCAATCATCCCCAATACGGACCGCTTCAATTGTTGCTCACCAGCACCGGCAATCCGCGGCGGATGCTCGCCATCTTCAACTGACGTGCCGCCGGCCCGACGCGCCGCTGCCGCCCTCGGAATCGACTATCGTCCGGAGACAGAGGCGGACCAGTCCTTCATGCTTGCGCTCTACGTGTCCACGCGGGCGTTCGAATTCTCCGATCTGGGCTGGCCGGAGGAGACCCTGGCCGCTCTCCTGCAGCAGCAATATCTCGCGCAGCATCGTCATTTCCGCGCCATTTACCCGGACGGCGAGTGGCTGGTCGTCGAGCAGTCGGGACAAGGCATCGGCCGTCTCTATCTGAACGCGGCCGAGGATCATGTCCGTCTCATCGACATCATCCTGCGGCCGCAATCTCGCGGGCGCGGGATCGGAACGGCGATCATCGCCGATATCATCGACCTGGCTCATGGCGGCGACAAGTCGGTCCGCTTGTCGGTCGAAAAGACCAATCCCGACGCGACTCGGCTTTATCGACGGCTCGGTTTCGAAGAATCGGAGGATCATGGGCTGCACCAGGCGATGATCTGCCGCTCGCCCGCCGGCGGCCGCATTCAAAGCTAGCTTGCCGGATCAAGTCGTCGATCCACGTCTTGCAGTTGGGTTCGGCTCGGCTATGACTGACGCGGCTTGTTGCAGGGTATATATTCTTGAGTCTGCTTTCGCTGATAGAAGTCGCGATCGGTCGCCGCGCGATGTGGAAGATCGGCCGCCGACTATATCTTCATGCACGTCGCGAAGGATCGCTCGATTTCGAGCGTAATGGTGAAGCCTATCTGCAACGTGCCCTTGCGCAGCATTCGGCGGCGACTGACAAGGCGTTGAGGATCGTGGACGTCGGGGCCAATTACGGGCAGTGGTCACGCGCGTTTCTGTCGACGCTCCGCGAATCCCGGGCGCCGGCTGCGGAGTTGATCCTGTTCGAGCCCGTGCCGGCGATCGCCGACGCCGTTGCCGGCCTGGCCGCAGAATTTCCAGAGCACCGGATCAAGTTGGAGCGCTGCGCGGTTTCGGACGAGATCGGCACCGCCCGAATGATCATGACGCAAATCGAGGCCGGCAATCATCATCTCGAGGCGTCCAGCGGCGCCCTGCAGGGCGAGGAGATCGAAGTCCCCGTTACGACGCTCGACAATTATTTCGACGCCCCGGATCACGCCATCGACATCGTCAAGATCGACGCCGAAGGGTTCGACCCAAAGGTCTTGGCGGGCATGAAATCCCTGCTCGCTCGCCACGCGGTCGAAGTCGTGCAGTTCGAATATAGCTGGCTGTTCATCCGCAGCCGCGCCTTTCTGCATGACGTTTTCGACCTGGCCCACGCTCATGGCTATCAGGTCGGCCTGCTGACCGGCCGCGGCGTGGAGATCCATCCGAAGTGGCACCAGGATCTCGAGAAATTCAACGCCTCGGCGATGGTCCTGCTGCGTGACACCGCCCGGGAATGGCTGACGGCGCGCGACGTTCGCTATCGCCCCGACAACACTCATGACTGACCGAGGCCATCCCGCCGTCCTGAGCGGACCAAGGGCGAGCCGAGCGGCGCGACGACCGGGCCTCCAGCGACGACATCATGCCCCCAGCGTGTCAGTCTCGGACATCGCGCCTCAGTCATGGGAGGTCGCGGGACTTCTCTTCCTGATCGCCGGCCTGGCAGCCCTGTGGGCCGTCGGCGCATACCGGACGGTCAGTTTCCTCGCCCCCATTGGGCTTGGCGGATTAATCGGCTTGGCCAACCTTCAAATGGCGCGGGTCAATGCCGCGTCCATCTGGACGCCCTTGTTCGCGCTTCGCCTTTCGATCTTCGTGTTTCTGTGCGTGGGGAGTCTGGTTCCCGTTGTCCTGGGTGAGGAAGTCGAAACCTATGTTCGCAGGACCTACAATTATTCTGACCAGGAACTTGCAAAGGTGCTTCTGGTCTGGTGCGTGAGCAGTGCGGTCCTCATCACTACCGCGTTCCTGACCAGCAGGTTCGACCGAGGACCTTCCAGCCGGCTCGGAGCGCCGATCGCGTCCCACCGCCAGAACACCTTGAAGATCGGGCTCGCCTTCCTGATCCCGGGTCTCTTTTATACCCTCGCCTACGAGCTTCCTACGCTGGTGGGCTGGTACGAACTGACGCTTCCCGGCTCGTTGCTCAAGCTTCTGCAGGCCGCACAAGCGGTCGGATTTTTCCTCGTGGCATTGTGGGCGATGGAGCGAGGCGGACTGGCCCATCTGGCCTATCTCCTGCCGCTCCTCCTGACGGTCGTCATCACGCTCGTCACGTTCAACAAGTTCATATCGGTGTTCGCATTATTGTTCGTCTCGCTGGCGATTATTTACAAGGGAGTCACGTGGCGGCGCATCGTCATCGTGACAGCGACGCTGCTGCTGACTTTTGCCGTCCTGAAGCCGATGATTTCCCACGCGCGCGCGGTTCACGTTGACACTTATGGCAGCTTCTTTGGCGGGACGCTCCAAGAACGGTTCGGCTACTCATTGGACTTTCTCGCGGGCGAACGCTTCGAGCAGGAAAGGGCGACCTCCCCTTTTGCGAGGCTCACCTTCACCGCGCCGGCGGCATATGTCATCGCTCGTCACGATCTTGGGCTGCCCAGTCAAAGCATCGAGCAGAGCGCCTGGACGCTCATCCCGCGTTTCATTTGGCCGGACAAACCAGTGGTAAGTTCCGCCGGGCGGGACCTCTACATCCTGATCACCGGCCGGGATAATAGTCAGCTGGCCATGACAGCCTTCGCAGATCTCTACTGGAACCTTGGCTGGTATGGGATTTTCGGAGTCCTATCACTCTTCGGGATACTGCTTTGGAAGGCAACCAGCTTTTCGTTCAGGATCGTGGCCCAGAGAGACTGGCTGTTGATGCCGTTTGCCCTCCTCTGTTTCGAGATCGGGCTTTCCATCGACGGAGCCTTCGTTGCATCCGTAATTACGCCGACTGCGATCGCACTTCTCGCCATGATCGGACTCAAGATCGCCACTGGTCTCATCGTGCCTCAGCGTAGACCTAACCGGTGGCCCGGCAGCACGACCGCCGCCCCGTGAATCGCCAAGATCGATCAGGAAGGCGTCTATCATCACATTTGGATCAGGTGGACGACCTTCGTCCCATGATGACGATAATGTTCGGATCCATCGGGGTTCGGTAACCGAAATACGTGAACCCGAGGACCGTCTCGATCAAATTTCGAAGCCCATAAGCCAATCTCTGTTTCAAACGTGACCGGATGGCCGTGGGAAGTGGCCTGGGATTGACGGCTCTTTTTACTTCGAAGCCGTCCGAAATCCCTATCTGATGTAGGGCCCGCCAGGACAACGGTTTGTCATGGGTATAATCGCCATATTGGTAGCGCCCGAAAAACGGGCTGTCTCCATTGGGAAACCGCCCGATGATGACCCCACCCTTCTTCAATACCTGATCAGCCACTTTAAAGAAGTCACGGAATTGCGAAAGATCCAGATGCTCCAGCACATCGATCGCGATGATCGCGTCGAACCGGTCGCAGCCAGGCAGCCCTTCGTGGTTGAGATACGCCTCGTGCCCCCGTCCTCTAGCTAGTTCGACGAGATCGGGAATTAATTCGATCCCGACAATATTGTGTCCAGAATGCCGGGCCCAATCCATGAAGGATCCATTGCCAAATCCGATCTCAAGTAGATCGAGCTTGCCGGATTTACCGGCTGAAGCAATGAGGTCCGCAAACACGGCGCCTTCACCTTGCTGAGGTTGAACCGACCATTTCTTGAAATCGACGTAACTGGCGTACAGGCCGGAATTCGGCGACGAGTCTTCTGGATTTGCGATCAAGAAATTGAACTCCTACTCTTCATCCACAAAAACATCAGCAAGCCAGATCCAGTCAGCCGCTCTCTCCTTCGGCCCGAGCAAGCGTCGAACCAGGACCTGCCGGTGTCAGCGGTTGCAGCCGAATGACATTGACAAGATTTTACCGTCAGTGAAGAGATATCTCATTGACCAGCAATAAAAATCGGTCGGAGGCCGCGGCATGATGAATAACATTGGCCGAAGCGCCCTTATCGTTGGTCAGGCGGGACCAGGATTCTTCGGTAGGCTTGCGCGAGGTGGAACGGCGTAGGTCATTTCCCGAATTCATGAAGACGAGAGTGACGGTGAAGATAATGCTATCATTGCGCCGCGCTGTCGGCACGGCCTTGGTGAGCAATGGCGTCGGCAAGGCTGTGGGGAAGGTATTCGGTGATCGCATTCCTCACCGCGGCCTGACTGTGGATGTCAGCAACCGACACGTAACGGACCGGACCAAGGCCAGGCTTCTCTTTCGCGCGTACGAATCTGCCGAGTACCGTTTCATGCAGCGCTACCTGCCAGCCGATGTCGATGTGATCGAACTCGGCGGAAGCCTCGGTGTGATGAGCTGCCTGATCCGGCGCAGGCTTGCTCCGGATCGCCGCCTGGTGGTGGTCGAAGCCGATCCCAGCATTGTCGAGCTTCTGCGTCGGAATTTGGCCATTAACGATTGTGTCGAAGGCACCGTCGTCGAGAACGTCGCCATCGCACCCGATGGGGTGAACCATGTTCGCTTCATGGTTGGGCAGGCTTCGAACGCCGGGCGAGTTGCCGTGAAAGCAGACGCCGAACGTCAGTTGATCAACGTTGCGGCGACCAGCTTGTCTCAGCTCCTGAAACGCAATGGCACGGATCGCTTCAGTCTCGTGAGCGACATAGAAGGGGCTGAGTGGGACCTCTGGAGGAATGAGCCGGAAGTTCTCCGACGAGCCTCCTGGATCGTCATGGAAACCCACGACCATCCAGACTTCGGCACCAGTGACGAACTAATCGCTTCACTCGCCGCCGACGGCAGCTTCGAACTCGTCGACCGTTACGGTCCCGTCATCGCCCTCAAGAGCCGGGCCCAAGGGTCATGAATTGTCATACAGGAACCCGATCTTCGCCAGCCTCGACTCTGCCTCGGCTCGCAGTCGTGGTCTCACACCCCATTCAGCACTTCGCCGCCTTCTATCGCGCCA
>DASTDX010000136.1:0-7319 GCA_035710145.1 Allosphingosinicella sp. | reverse complement strand
GGGAAAGGGATCGTTCCACTCCGCCCAGTGGCGGCCATCCGCCAGGTCTCCGGCCGCCACCAGATCCCCGTTCGCGAGCAGGACCGGGTAGAGCGCCTTGGAGGCCGTCATCTTCACGCGGAAGCGGCTGAGGACGTCCGGTCGGTCGGGAAAGAAGGTGATGCGGCGGAATCCCTCCGCCTCGCACTGGGTGCACAGGATGCCGCCCGATTCGTAAAGGCCCATCAAGCGGCTGTTGGCTCGCGGCGAGATTTCGGTGACGATCTCGACGAGGTGAGCCTCGCCGTGCAGATCCACAAGCAGATCGCCACCGTCCATCCGCCACTTGGCTTCGGCGCCGTCGACCATCACCGAGACCAGGCTGAGCCCCTCCCCGTTCAGCCGGATCGGCGACGGACCCACGCCGGGCGCGCGGGTGACGTGGAGCCGGCTTCCAACCCGGGTGCGCTCCGGGTCGAGATCGAAATCCAGCGAGATTTCCGGAACCTGCCATTCCGGTGGCCGATAATCTTCGCGGCGAATGACGACGGGGGGTGCGACGGCGGCGTTCTGGGCATCGAGCATGACAGGGCTCTAGGCCGGATCACGACGCCGTGGGAACCGGTTTTGAACGTTTCGGCCCGATTCCGGGCCGTTGCATCCTCCGCACGGGGCGCGGCGTCCAAGCCGGCTACCCGCGGACCTCTTTGCGGGTTATCATGACGGGCCTTCGAGGTGCGCCGATGAAAGCTTTCTTCGCCGTGATTGCCGCCTGCCTGCTCCTGCCCGCCTGTGCGGAAGAGAATGATCCGGTTTCCGCTTCCCGGGTGTCGAACCGAAGCGACTGCTTTCATGCCGACAACGTCAACAGCTTCACGCCGGCCGGCGACCGTTTCGTCGACGTGCGGGTCAGCCGCCGCCAGCAATATCGGCTCGAACTTGCAGGCTATTGCCCCGACGTCGACTGGTCCCAGCGCATCGCGCTTCGCACAATTGGTGGAAGCCCCTGGATCTGCCGCGGCATGGAGGCGGAAATCCTCCTCCCCGACCGCGGCATCGGGCCGCAACGCTGCCTCGTGACCGGTGTCCGCCGCTTGAGCGCCGCCGAGATCGAGGCGCAGCGACGCCGGTAGGTCCGCGTCAGTCGGCGGGTGAGGGCGCCGGCGGAGGGCGCGAGCGCAAGGCAATCACCAGCCCCGCCAGGGCCAGCGCGCCGCCCGCCGCCGCGAGCGGCGCCCAGCTATATCCTTCGAACAATGTCGAAAAGCCCATCGCGATGATCGGGATCAGGACGCTTGAATAAGCGGCCCGTGCCGGGCCGATCGCACGGATGATCCGGTAATAAAGGAAGAACGCGAGCGATGAGGCGATCACGCTCAGATAAAGCAGGCCGAGCCAGTAACCGAGTCGGGTTTCGATCACCGGAGGGCCCGCGACCGACCAGGCGAAAAGCGCGTCGATCGCGGCCCCGTAAAGCATCGCCCATCCCAGCATGACGGAGATTGGCCGGGTCCGAATCCCGTTCATGAGTTGCATCACGTTGGCGATGGAAGCGGCGAGAACCGCAAGGACGGCGAGACCGATGCCGGCGAAGACCGAGCCTGCCGGCACTTCGGTCATCCGAACTTCCTGGAGGAACAGCAGGCCCACCCCAGCGAGGGCCACCGCGGAACCAACGGCGAAGCCGGTGGTCATGCGGTGCCCGAAGAAGATCCTCGAGAAGAGCGCATTGGGGACGATCAGCAGCGCGAATACCACCGCGACCAGGCCGGAGGTGATATATTGCTCGGCGGCATAGACGCAGTTGTAGTTGATCGCGAATTGCAGCACCGCCATCACGCCGGCGAGGGCATGGCCTTCCCGCCCGATCCGAAAGGCGGCGCCGGTCAGACGGGCGAGCAGGAACATGGCCGCGCCGGCGATCAGGAACCGGTAGCTGACCGACCAGACCGGGGGCACCGATCCGAGCTGGTCCTTGATGACGATCCAGGTCGACCCCCAGATCAGGGTGATCAGGAGAAAGGGCAACAGGACTTTGGGGTCGCCGAAACTCCTTTGGTCGTTCACAACGCCCTGATCGCTTTGGCCAAGGCATCGACGTGGGCCGGATCGCTGTCCCAGCTCGTCACCAGCCGCGCCTCGCCGGGCCCCCAGTCGTAAAAGTCGAACCCCTGGCGGCGAAGTTCACCGGCTTCGTCCGGCGTGACCCGAACGAATATTTCGTTCGCCTGGACCGGAAGGACCAGCCGGTCGGCGCCGGCGGCGTCGGCAAGCCCCGCCGCGGCTGCATTGGCGGCGCGGGCGTTGCGAAGCCAAATGTCGCCCTCGATCATCGCCAGGATCTGGGCGGCGAGGTAGCGGCCCTTCGACAAGAGGTGGCCGGCCCGTTTGCGGCGGTAATGGGTCGCGGTGGCAAGCTCGGGCCTGAAGAAGATGAGCGCTTCCGCTGAAAGGCCGCCATTCTTGACGAAGCCGAACGACAAGGCATCGACGCCTGCGCGCCAGCTGAGTTCTGCGGGCGTGCAGCCGAGACTTGCCACTGCGTTGGCGAAGCGGGCGCCGTCGACATGGAAGCCGAGCCCGCGCTCACGGCACAGGGCACCCAGAGCGGCGGTTTCCTCGGGGCTGTAGACGAGCCCATATTCGGTGGCATTGGTGATCGAAAGGGCCGCCGGCTGTACCTGGTGGACGTCGTCGCGCACCGTGGCGAGAAGCTCGGTCACCGACTGCGGCGTCAGCTTGGCGCCCTCCCCTTCGGCCAGCAGAAGCTTCGCGCCATGGGTGTAGAATTCCGGTGCGCCGCACTCGTCGTTCTGGATGTGCGCGTCGCGGTGGCAGACGATGCTGCCGTGCGGCGGGCATAATGCGGCGAGCGCGAGGCTGTTCGCTGCCGTCCCGGTCGCGATCCACAGGGCTTCGACCTCGCGCTCGAACAGCTCGGAAAACGCCGTGTTCAGCCGTTTGCTCAGCGCGTCGCCGTCATAAGCGGTGTCGATGTGATTGGCCGAGGCAATCGCGGCCATCACCTCCGGACAGGCTGCCGCCGCATTGTCAGAGAAAAAGCGCATTCAGGGCCCTTGGGAGCCGAAGAACGAGCCGTCAACCGGCTTGTCCGGCCCTGATCCGGGGTGGGGGATTCCCGCGCCGATGTTTACCAATTCTTGGCCTTCGGCCCCTAGGGTGGCGGCCGCCACAGGGGAAAAGTCATTATGGGCGTCGAAAATTTCGTGAACTCGACCGTCGGCGTCGGCAATCGGTCGACGAAGCGGGCGCGCGTCCTGCTCACCGCGAAAATCGTCACGCCTTCGGAAGAAATCGATGCCCGCGTTCGTGATTTGTCTCGCAAGGGCACCCTCCTCGAATGCGGGGAAGAGTTCGAGGTCGGAACCGAAGTCACGTTCAAGCGCGGCTCGACGGTCGTTCCGGCGCGAGTCGCGTGGACCGGGGGCGGTCGGGTGGGCCTCGAGTTCCTCTCGATGATCGAAGAAGAGGCGTTGTTCGTCCGCCTGAAACCCACCGCTGATGCCGATAGCAAGAGCCTGCCGGGCAATCAGATCTACGAAAAGCTGTCGCAGCGCGACCTGAAGCGCGCCGAAGCCTGGGGCGCGACGGTCGGGCTCGAGATCAGCAGCCGCAGCTTCTGAATTGCGGCCCTGGCCCAGGGCTCAAATCACCCTGATCTTCGTCATTGCCGCCGAAAAACGGGCTGAAATCATTTATTTCGGCGGCGAGGCGACGAGATTCGAAAATCCAGTTCGCCTATGATACGACCCGAGTCGAGGGGAGGCGACGGCATGGAATCTGACCACCGTTATTATACCCGCCGAGCGGCCGAGGAGCAGCGCCGTGCGCGCCATGCACTCACTGACGAAGCGCGCGAACGCCATCACGAACTGGCGAGCCTGTTCGCCAGCAAGGCCAATCAGCAGCTTGTCCAGGAACGACAGCAGGCGAACGGCTAGCCTCCCGACCTCCGCCGGAACCACGCTACCCAAATGCGGGAAGACCGCGCGTACAGCAGTTTCTCCGCAGCCGACCAATCGACGCCAATCCCGCTGCTCTTCGCACGCAGGTCTCCGGCCCGCCTGTTCCAATCTCAAGCGGCGTAATTGCCCAGCAAGGCAAGAAGGCGATGCGCCGCGGCGACCCGCTCCGCGCTTGCCCGCATCCATGCGACGGCAGCCGCCAGCGCTTCACGTTGGGCATTGAGCAAGTCCAGCTGCGGCTTCACTTCGACCCGCACCTCATGACGGACGTTTACCACCGCTTCCTGGGCGGCCCTGAGCTGCTCTGCCGCAGCACGCTCCACCAGCTCAGCCGTTCGAATCGCCTGGAAGCCTGCGATGACGAGTTCCTCGACCTCGGCCTGCGCCTGGCGGAGGCGCGCCTCCGCAGCCCGCTCCTCCGCGCTGGCTTCGGCAATTCTACCGCTGGTGCGGCCCCCGTCATGAATCTGCCAGCTGACTCGGACACCGACGGTGGCGGTGTCAGCGGCATAATCCGGAAAGAATTGGTCACGCACGTAGGAAGCGTCGGCAAAGGCGCCGACCCTCGGCATTCTTTCAGCCCGGGCAAGCCGCGTTGCGGCGCGCGAAGCCGCGAGCGCTGCCTGCGCCTGGGCTATGGCCGGACTGTTTTCCGACGCCGCAGCTATCGCCTCACCTAAGGTCGCCGGCGTCACCGGCGGGGCGGGAAGCGGCGCCAACACTTCCGCATCCAGACCCGTCAGCGTTCTCAGGCGTGCCCTCGACGAAACGACATTGCCCTCGGCTTGCGCAAGGCCCGCCCGCGCTTCCGCGGAACGGGCAGCCGCCTGCAGGACGTCGGTGCGAGCAACCTCGCCGGCATCGAAGCGAAGCTGAGCCTGACGCTCGATCTCCGCCAGCTCCTCGATGAGCTGCCGGTGAAGCCGCCGTTCCTCCGTTGCGGTCAAGACGGCGCCATATGCGCCGGCGACCGCAGCGATCAATTGGCCGCGCGTAAGGTCGCGTCTCGCCGACGCGACCCGGTGGCCAGCGCGGGCCTGATCGATGGCGGCGCTCGCCCGCCCGCCCGTGAAAAGCGGCTGCTCTGCGCCGACCTGGGCGGTGCGGGGAACGACACTCTCCCCCTCCAGGCCGAAAAAGCCTCGGGGATCGATCCATCCGACCCCGAGGCTGCCGTTGACGGCGACGCTGGGCCGCCGAGCTGCGCGAGCCTGGGTGAGGCGGCCGGCCGCCGCGTCGACATTCGCCTCGCTTTCGGCGACCACCGGCGCACGGACAAGAGCGGCGTCGATCGCCTCGTCGAGTGTCAAGGCTTCGGCAGGCGTCGTCTGAGCCGCAACGGCAAAAGCGATCGGGAGAAAAAGGCCCATGAGCTATTCGAAAGCGTGGCCTGAGCGGAAACCGAGGCGTTTGAACACCATCGCCGCGGGACAGAATCCGGTGAAGGCGGCCTGGATCATGTTCAACCCCGCAAACACCGCCAGCATTATCCACCACGGATGGACTGTGAGCGAGAG
Organism: Allosphingosinicella sp.; assembly: GCA_035710145.1. GTDB lineage: Bacteria > Pseudomonadota > Alphaproteobacteria > Sphingomonadales > Sphingomonadaceae > Allosphingosinicella. The sequence goes on along the minus strand of DASTDX010000136.1, from coordinate 1,837 downwards.
CAGCACCGAGAGCAGCACCATCGACCCGGCGAACACGAACATGACACGGTCCAGGCTCATCTTTTCTCTCCCAACCTTCACTGGAGCGGCCATCACCGCACCTTGAGCTTGCCGATACCCATCACTCGCAGCGCGAGCTTCTCATAGAAAGGCTCGCTTTCGCCCTTACGAACCTTGCGCAGGAAGTATTTCTCGAAGGCCACCTTGGCGAGATGTACCCACCGGCCGCTTGCCGACCAGTTGACGTTGCGCGGCGGTATCTGCGGTTGCGCGACGAAGGCCACTCCACCGTCCCCGAAATCGGCGAGGCAGAAAGCGTTCCAGGTGGCCTCGTGGCTAGGCTCCTTGCCGTCGATCAGTTCATACAGATTGTGCGCGATCGCCGTCGACATGCTTTCGATCATGAACCCGGTCTTGGGCACTCCAACTGGGACCGGAGTCGATCCGGTCGGCGGAATGGCGACGCACACGCCCAGTGCGAATATATTCGGGAAAGTCGGATTGCGCTGCTTGCTGTCAACGAGGATGAAGCCGCGCGGATTGGTAAGTCCCTCGATACCGTGGACGGCGGGAATGCCGCGAAAGGCTGGCAGCATCATCGAATAAGCAAAGGGAAGCTCGTGGGTGCGCACAATCGCTCCCCCTTCGCCAACTTCCTCAACGTGCATCAGGCCGGACTCGACCTTCGCCACCTTGGCGTTGGTTACCCACTTGATGTGATGTTCGCGAAGCGTGCTTTCGAGCAACGACTTGGTGTCGCCAACGCCGTCGAGGCCGAGATGGCCGATATACGGCTCCGAGGTGACGAAGGTCATCGGCACCCGATCCCGGATTCGACGACGGCGAAGCTCGGAGTCGAGGATCAATGCAAACTCGTAGGCTGGGCCGAAGCAGGACGCCCCTTGCACGGCACCAACCACCACCGGACCTGGATTTTGTGCAAAGCGCTCGAAAGCGGCGCCAGCCTCAACCGCGTGCGCGGTCTGGCATATGGAGGCGGTGTAGCCGCCATGAGGGCCGAGGCCCTCGATCTCGTCAAATGCCAGATCGGGACCAGTCGCGATCACGAGATAATCGTAGCTTAGGGAGGAGCCGTCCTTGAGTTCGACGACGCTTTCCTGCGGGTTCACCCGGCTTGCGCCCACAGCCGTGAATTCGACCCCTTTTTTGGCGAAGACCGGCGGAAGATCGACCTGGATCGCCTCCGGCTTGCGCCAGCCTACGGCCACCCAGGGATTGGAAGGAATGAACGAGTAAGTGTTGGTATCCGAGACGACAGTGATGTCGGCCTTGCCACGCAGAGTGTCGCGAATCTCGAAAGCTGCAATGGTGCCGCCGAGGCCTGCTCCGAGAATGACGATCCGAGGATTGGCCATCTGTTTTCTCCCACCAGGGTTTCCGCGCGCTGTCGCTTGACATTAGATATGCATATCCTCACATCTTCGCAAGTACGAAGAAACACAGAGGAGTTGGTTCATGTTCGGCTTCGGGAAGCAGGGTAGATATAAGGAAATATCCGCATTCGAGCTCGATACCCTGCGTGCTAGCGGTTCAACGCTGATCGTCGATGTGAGGGAAGCGGATGAATATGCGGCTGAGCACATCGAGGGCGCCGTCAATATGCCGCTTTCGCGCTTCGATCCGGATCGCCTGCCCCGCGAGGAGGGACGGACGGTCGTTCTTCAGTGCCGCGGTCCGCACCGCGGGTTCAAAAGGCGCGCGGGCCGGGCCAGAGCGGAAGCAACAGCAGCCGCCAGGGCGCGAGCCGGCGCGAAGCATGGATCAGGAACGGACCGAAGGTCGGCCGGCGCGTGACCGTTTTGTCCATGTCGTAGAT
>DASTDX010000135.1:0-20580 GCA_035710145.1 Allosphingosinicella sp. | reverse complement strand
GATCTGGTCGTCGGGACGACCCGTCAGGCGCATATAATCAAGAGTCTTGGAATCGATCGGGAAGAAGCCGCAGGTCGCACCATATTCCGGCGCCATATTCGCGATCGTCGCGCGGTCGGCGACCGAAAGGGCCGAGACCCCAGGTCCGAAGAACTCGACGAAGCGGCCGACTACGCCGTGTGCCCGGAGCATCTGGGTCACGGTGAGGACGAGATCGGTGGCCGTGATCCCTTCCTTGAGCGCGCCGTTCAGCCGGAAACCGACCACCTCCGGGATGATCATGCTCACCGGCTGGCCGAGCATCGCCGCTTCCGCCTCGATCCCGCCGACGCCCCATCCCAGCACGCCGAGGCCATTGACCATGGTGGTATGGCTGTCGGTGCCGACCAGAGTGTCCGGATAGGCGATCTCGGCCGGCGAGGGGCCGCTGCCATTGGTCTCGGCCGAAGACCAGACGCCGCGGGCGATATATTCGAGATTGACCTGGTGACAGATGCCGGTGCCGGGCGGCACGACTTCGAAATTCCGGAACCCGGTCTGCCCCCACTTGAGGAACTGGTAGCGCTCCGAATTGCGATCATATTCCAGCTCGACGTTGCGCTCGAACGCTTTCGGCGTGCCGAATTCGTCGACCATCACGCTGTGATCGATCACCAGGTGGACGGGCACGAGAGGATTGATCTTCTGGGGATCGCCGCCCAGTGAGGCCATCGCATCGCGCATCGCGGCAAGATCGACCACGGCGGGCACGCCGGTAAAATCCTGCATCAACACACGCGCCGGCCGGTACTGGATCTCTCGGGTCGAGGATCGCGTCTTCTGCCAGTCGATCAGCGCCTGAACGTCGTCGCGAGTCACGGTCTTGCCGTCCTCGAACCGGAGCAAATTTTCCAGCAGCACCCGCATCGAGAAAGGCAGTCGGGCGATGTCGCCGAGTTTTTCGGAGGCCTTGGCGAGGGAATAATAGGCATAGGTCTTGCCGCCGACATCGAACGTGGCGCGTGTGCCCAGGCTGTCATTCCCTACTGAGGTCATTCCCGCTTCCTTCCAATGCGATTCCCGCCGCGCCCGCCTCGTCGAGCGCGGGCCCCGGTCGTAGGCGCGCTCTAGCAAGACGGCGACGCGCCAGCAAACACCGTCAAGCGAGACTCACTCTAATTGGCGTTCGTCGACTGCCCGGTGGAATCCGCGGAATCAGCGGCGTCGGCGGCGATATCGGCGGCTTCAGCCGTATTCTCCGATTCGGCACGCTGGTGCGCGGCGGCCTCCGTGGCCGCCTCTTCGTTCTTGTCGCCGATATTCTCGAGCACATCCGGGGAGGCTGGAGCCGGTTCGGGACGCAGGCGGTCGCGCAGGGCAAAGGCGACCAGGAGCACTAGGAGAAGGAGGGAGGCGCCGACTACCAGCCGGCGGCGACTCTTCATCGCCCGAGGCGACGCTCGAACCGGCGCTCCCCAAAGAAGGCCGGATGACCGCTCGGATCGATCCCAAGCAGCTTCTGAGTGGCCCTGCGCGCGAGCCGGCTGCTCTGGCGGCGAAGCTCGGACTGCCGCGACGCGGCCGCCTGGCTGAGAATCAGGTCGGGGCGTGTCGAGACGGCGTCGGCCCCGGCCGGCGTCGAGAAAAAGAAAGCCATGACTGCTGAGCGCGCGAAAGGGAGCTAGGTTCCCAGCCCCGCGGTCTCACGGCACGGAGGCCCTTCGATGGCCTCCGGCCCCTGGCCTCTACCAGTTCCGGTAATAACGGTCCCGGTAACGGCGATCGTAGCGATCGTAGCGATCGTAGCGATCGTAGCGATCGTAGCGGTTGTCGTAGCGGGCGCGCGCAATCTCCCGACGGCACTCGCGCAGTTCGCGGCGATATTCGCGGCGATTGTCTGCACGCCGAAGCTCGCGGCGGCACTCGCGCAATTCCTGCCGGACATCGCGATTATAATGGCCGTAATGATTGCCGCGGTCGTAGCCGCGCCCATAATATTGGGCCGAGGCACCGGTTACGGGGATCAAGGCGGCGAGGCCGGCGGCGGCAAGGATCAATCTACGCATGACCACTCTCCTGTGAAAATGACCCGTCCGACTCGACCGGAAGGGGTCCGGGAGTGGAACGTTCGCAAGATGCCCCATGTTGCCTGAACGGCAAATTACATGGCGTTCACCGGGCGTTTATCGGGCCTGAATTTCGGCCCTTACGGCCACAGGAAGGCCACGAAATAAGAGATGAGGGCGCCAACCACCAGCAAGGTACGGAGCGCAAGAAAGCGGCTCCACATCAGAGGCACGGCGGCGCCGATCAAAAGACCGCCGATCAAAAGGCCAAGATCGCCGGTCTTCCACCAGGCCCAGATACCGAGGATCAACGACAGCAAAGCCAGTCCCGCCTGGAACAGAATAGGAGTACCGCCATCGCGTTTCGTCTGGCCCTGCGTTCGCTCGGGCAGCTGCGCAAGGAGGATGTAAAGCGAAGCGCCGGCGACCATGGCGGCGGCGACCAGAGCGATCAGGGCCTTGAGCATCCTTCCCTCCTGCCAGAGTGAGCGGGCCTATAGGACAAAGTCGGAGGCGGCGAAATGATGCGTTGAACGAGCAACGCGCCGCCAACAGGGCTGCGCTGCCGGCGCACCATGATCGGTCTCAATCGATGCAGTGACTGCGGTCGCCGTCAATCACCGGGCAGGTGTCGCCAAAGCCGGCTCCACCTGAGGCCAAAGCGACGACGAGCAGGACAAGCACGACGCCGCCGCCGATGGCGATCGCCTCGCCGGTGCCGATGGCATTCAGCTGTCGCGCCGTCGGTCCCGTCACCGGCGCGCCGGCGATGAGCAGAGTCGGCCGGGTCATGCCGGAGAAGCGAAAATCGACCACGTCCCGGTCGGCGACCGCCCCCCGCCCGGAGACCGGATCGCGGCGATCCTGAAGGGCGGCGACCCGAAGGCCCATTTGCGGGCGGACAGGCCGGCTACCGCGCCGGTCCAACGGGATCCGAAGATAGACCCCGGCCGAGGCGCCGGTGCTGTAGTTGGCCGGCTCCGCAAACGGGGTTTGGGACATGCAGGGCGTCGTCATCGTGACGATGAGCGCGAATGCCGCAATCGACCGGATCAGCATGTCCTTCTCCTTCGGGCAACTGCGCCGATATCAGCAGCTTAGATCGATGCAGGCAAGCGATCGTTCTGAATTCACTTTGCTTTCCGACGGTGTTGCCAAAGGGGGCGAGCGGCGAAGCCGATTGCCAGTCATCTCGAGGCGCCGACCCGCCGGACGATGTAGCGGGCCACGGCCCAGACGCCGATGCCCGCCGCCGCGACCAGGGCAGCGACGAGGACCGCGATGAGGATCTGAGCCCAGATGCTTGGTCCATAAGCGTCGGACGAGGAGCGCAGGAGCACGACCGCCACCGCCACCGGCGCAACCAGCAGCAGCGCCGCGAGCGCGGCGGCGAGGCCGAGGATGAGGGGAAGCCGGCGCAAGGTCAGGCGGCGCCGGTCACCCGAGCGACCTGAAGCGTATCGGTATATTGCTGAAAGGCGACCGCCTTGCCCTGGTCGATGCGCCAGACATGGACGAACTGAGCGTCCATCGACTTGCCGGTCGCCTTGCAGCTGCCGCGGTAGCGACCAAGGACGACGACGGTATCGCCAGCATCGAGGAACTCATTCGCGTCGGCCGCGAAGCCGTCCCATTCACCGCCGAGCCGGGCGAAGACGCCGCCGAGTATGGCATCCGGTCCGCGATAAGGGTTGCCGTCGGCGTATGGGAAATTCTCGGCTTCGTTCCAGACGATGCCGGGGGACATGCGGGCAATCACGCCCGGTATGTCGCCAGAGGCCAGGGCGCCGTAGATCGAGCGGACAAGGTCGATATTCTGCTGGGACATAGGTCACTTCTCCGCGTTCCGCGCGGGAGGATGCGCCTAAATGATGAGCAGGCACAAGGCCCGGATTGGGGCCCCGGCCGCCGGTCAGGCCCGACGGGCCTCCTGGCACAGATTGCGAAGCTGACGGCCCAGGCTCGGACCCGCGAGATGCGCATCGACCTGGTCGAAGCGCTCGGCGCGAAGGCGCTGACGGATATCGTTGACGGAGGTGCAGCTGCCGGAACGGGCGAGGGTGAAGGCACGTTCGAGTGTGGTCAACTGGGTCATGGGCACCTCTTCGAACAAGGGGAGGGAAACGCGGCCGAACGGAGCGTAACTGGACTAACGCGCGATTAGGGCCTGGAGGTCCATTGGCGCAAAAGATCCGGAGTCGGCGGAGCCGGAAGATTCTCCCGGATCATGGCCTCGCCGGCACGAACGGAGGCCACCTCATGCTCGCTGTCGGCATTATCCTCATGCTGGAGGACCACCTTGTAGGGCTGTTGTTCGTCGGGCGTCAGCACGACTCGACCGGAAATCGCCATCTCTTCCTCCTGGGCCTCCTTCATATGGGGTCGGACCGCCCAATACCCTAATCGAGCGCCCCAAGCCGTTTTATGCTGCAGTGCAACAAATCGTCCCTATATGGATTGTTCGATGGTGCCGCACTCCGCGGACGAAGCCGAAAGACAATCATGCCCGCAATTCGACCCAGCTTTCGATTCCGACCCAGTCGCAAGGGCCAGCGTGCCTTCGTGCCGGCCACCCAGGTTAAGAACCGGCTCAGCGACCTGGCGACTCCGCGCGAAAATCCCGGCAATTTGCGGGCGCGGATCTACGTCCCCGAAGGGCTGAAGGCGCCGGCGCCTTTGGTCGTCGTCCTTCACGGCTGCACCCAGGACGCCGCCGTCTACGATCAGGGCTCCGGCTGGTCCCGGCTGGCCGAGCGGCACGGCTTCATCCTGCTTTTTCCGGAGCAGCAAAGGGCCAACAATCCCATGCTCTGCTTCAACTGGTTCTCCGGCAACGACAGCCAGCGCGGCATGGGCGAGGCGGCGTCGATCAGGGCTATGGTCCAGGCCGTCAAGAAGACGCACGATGTGGATTCCGAGCGCGTCTTCGTCACCGGACTCTCGGCCGGCGGCGCCATGGCGTCGGTCATGCTCGCCACCTATCCTGAAGTCTTCGCCGCCGGGGCGATCATCGCCGGCGTGGCCTATGGCTGCGCTTCGGGAGTCACCGAAGCGTTCGACTGCATGGGCGGCCGGGCCCGAACCGACGCCGAAGAACTTGGCCGAAAGATAAGGCGCGCCTCGCCGCACAAGGGCCCCTGGCCGCGGGTCCAGGTCTGGCACGGCAGCGCCGATTCCACCGTGGTGCCGAGCAATGCGGACGCGATCTCGCTGCAATGGGCCAACCTGCATGGACTCGGGCCGGAGCCCGACCGGATCGACGAAGTGGGCGGTCATCCGCGGCTGGCCTGGACGGAGAACGACGGGCGGCCCGTGATCGAGCAGTACAATATTACGGACATGGCCCACGGAATCCCGTTGAACCCCGGCAACGGCGAGCACGAGCTCGGCGAAGCCGGCGCCCACATGCTCGACGTCGGCCTTAGTTCCACCGGACATATCGCCGCCTTCTTCGGAATCGCCCCACTGCCCGAAACGGCGGCCGGCAAACAAAAGCCGGGCCCGAAGGCGAGCGTGGCCCGCTCCCTTGGCTTGTCCGAACAACCGAACGACGTTCAGGCCGTCATCGAAAAGGCGTTGAAGGCGGCCGGACTGCTCCGCTGACGCCGACTGCCCACCATCCGAGCCGGGTCAGCGGCTCCGGCGACGGACGTCGACCATCGGCTGGCCGGGCTCGAAATTGACTCCGCCGGTGCCAGCGGCTTCATCCATTTCGGGCGGCGGCCCTGCGCCAAGCATCCGGCTGTCGACATCGGCAACGTCGCCACCGCCGCGACGGTTCGTATCGCAGCCCTGCCGGCGAAGCTCCGCTTCGACTGCATGCAGACGCATGATCGTCTGAGCGCCGCTGCCAATGCCCTCCTTGAAACTCTCCGGCCGACCGCCGAGTCCGCCAGAATTCGCCATCAGCAGGTCCTGCTCCAGCTGCTGGCATTCGGCGAGGCTTCGCTGCGGCGGCCCCGTCAATTCATTGAGCTCGCCTTCAATGGCCATCGTGAACAGGCCCAGGGTGATCCCTTCCGAACGGAAGGCGGGCGAGACGAAATCGTCAGGAGCGTCGCCGCGCTCAACGGCAGCCGTGACCCGCGTGCGAGCGCCGCCATCAAGCGGCTCGAGGAAGGCGGTCATCCGGGTGGCGACCTTGTCGCCACTCATGACAACGAGGCTGATCTGGTTGTTGCCGCGCTCGGTCCGGAAGAGCGGGGCAACGCCGCCCGACGCGGCGGGATCAGTACCAGGCGACCCCGGCTGGCCGCGCACGTCGAGATCGGCAAGCGCCGCCATCACCTGGGCCGGGCTGCGATCGACGTCGCGGGAGTAAGTCGAGCCGCCAAGGGCCCCCGAGGCCCACAGCCCACCCAAAGCGAGCGGGGCCACCAAAATGAACGCCTTGATCGACATGCTGCCCCCTGTTTCGTTTCCCACGCTAAAAGCGCACTGTTAATAAGAGGTTATGCGATCATCGAGCATGGCCGGTACCGCGACCCGGCGGCTCTGGAGTGAGGCCGGCCAATCCTGCGGATTGAACGAAGCCGTCTTCGAGGCGTCAACGGCCTGCCCGGACCACGGCAAGCCAGAGACTGGCGCAAATTGCCGCCGATGCGGCGGCGCGACTGTGGGCGATTGAAGCCCCCGCGCGATCCGCTGGACAAGAAGGCGCGATCGAAAACTCATGCCCCGATAACCGCCAAGTCATTACGGAGGCGGATCAAATTTCCTGCCTTATGATGCTCAGGCAGAAGACCGTGCGATCCTCAACTCGTCGCTGAATCGTCCCAGTACGTCGCAGGACGTCCCCCATAACAATTACTCAACCGGAACTATTCCGGCTCCGGAGGTTGAGTCGTACGCAGCCTGCCGGCCTCGCTTGTGCCAGTCCCGGCGCCCCCCTGCTGCTCAATTCAGGGAGTTAACATGATGAGAAAAACTTTGATGGCCGCATTCCTGGCCTCTTCACTTTCCCTTGGCGCCTGCGCCACCACCAATGACGATGATCTTGCCGACATCGGCACTGGTGCGGGTGCTGGCGCTGTCGTCGGTGCCGGTGCCGGCGCCGTGATCCCCGGCCTCTCTCCGATCGAAGGCGCCGTGATCGGTGCCGGCATCGGTGGACTTGCCGGCGCAATTTGGGCCGACAGCGACAATGACGGCCGGGTTGACGGCTACACCCGTGGCGGCCGTTATTATGAGGGCACGCCGCCGGCTTATGATCCCCGGACCGGCCGAGCCTGCACCTCGACCCTGACCGGCGCTGCCACGGGCGCGGCGGGTGGTGCTGTCCTGGGCGCCGGTGCCGGCGCTGTGATCGGCGGTGTCAGTCCGCTCGAAGGCGCGATCGCCGGCGCTCTCGTCGGTGGTGTGGCCGGTGCCGTCTGGGCCGACCAGAACAACGACGGTTGTGTCGACGGCTATACGCGCGGCAACCAATATTATCAGGGCGCGCCTGAGCCGGTCTACCAGGCCCCTGTCCGCAGCGGCGAGCGCGGCTAAGGTCTGACCCATATCCTGGAGCGTCGGGCCCGTCGGGTCCGACGCTCCAGGTCATTTTCGTCTTGTTGCCAGCGGCCATTTCCGCGCCGCCGTTGCGACCGCTCCCGTGTCAGGGCTGAAGCGCCCTCGGCTCGCGTTTTTCGCGCAAGACTCTGGCTGGCCCGGCGCGCGTCCCCACCCTCGAATGACCGGGCAAGCCAAAGGCTGCTTCGCCGGCGCGCACGCATCGACAGTTCCGCAGGCCCAGGCCGTCATCAGGGGCCGGGATGGCGTAGCTGAGTGGGGGTTGTGACCTCTCCACCCGCCGGCGTCAGCGGCGACGGCGGCGCTCGTTTCGCGGGTTGCTGAACAAAGCGGCCATGTGCACCGGATCTCGATTATAGACGTCCGAACGAAGCGCCACGCCCTCCGGCTCTGGCGCCGCCGTCAGATAGACGAGATAGACGGGAACCGGCTCCGGAAGATCGACATTCTGTTCCGGCTCGCTGCCGCTGCGGCGCGGCGTCCGACCGAACAGCCAGGCCGAGAGGCGGTTGGCATCCTCGACCCGGACGCAGCCGGCACTGAACATCCGCGCTTCCTCCCGGAGGAGTCCCCGGTCCGGCGTGTCATGCAGGTAGACGCCGAGATCGTTCGGAAACATGAACTTCATCCGGCCCATCGCATTGGTGGGACCGGGAAGCTGGCGAACCCTGAGTTCCTGGCGTCCGGCCGACACCGCCCGCCAGTCGACGGCGGAGGGCTCGACGCGGCGGGCATTGTCCGTCCAGTCGGAGAGAATCTCGTAGCGGCGGGCGCGGATGATTCCCGGGCCCTCGGAAAGAACGGCGTCAGCGACACGGGTGCGAACGAGATCCGGCGGAATGTTCCAATACGGGTTGAGCGAGACGTAGCGCATGGTCGCGGCCATCATCGGCGTCGGCTCGCTCGGCTTGCCGACCACCACCCGCATCGAATCCACGGCCCGCCCGTCTTCGTACATCCACAAACGGGCGGCGGCAGCGTCGACTAGGACATAACGGCGGCCGAGATCCGCCGGCAGCGCCCGGGCCCGCTCGAGGTTGAGTCGGAGCAGGCGCTGCAGCTGCGGTGAACCGCGGTTGAGAACGGCCAGGGTCAGTGGCCCGGCGACCCCGTCCTGGGGGATTCCGTGCGCGGCCTGGAGTTGGCGGATGGCGTTGACCACGGAGCGGTCGTAGGAGCCGTCCGGGGCAAGGCCCAGGCGCGCTCGAAGGACGCGCACGCGCGGATCGCGCGAACCGGGCCGCATGAGGGGGCCCGACGGCACATGAAGCTGGGTCTGCGGAAGCTCGGTTCCAATCTGCGGCACCAAAGCGCCTCGAAGTCGGGCATAAAGTGGGTTCATCCAGCCGATATTTTCGAGCCAGGACTGAAGATCCGGCGCCGAGGCCGCCATGGCGAGAACATCGGTCCTGGTCGGAACGACGGGACGGTAGCGTTCCTCGGTATAGATCATGCCGAGATCGCGGGACCGGCGAACGTGCTGGACGTAGGTGGCGAAGGCCGTCGAGAGAGATCGCTCGGCGCGCGCCAGGGCCCGCGGCGTGCCCCTTTGCGCCTCCTCGAGCGTTTCGCGGAGCGCGTTCAGCCGATAGTTGCGCGGGTCGAGGCCATCCGCTTCGGCGGTCTCGAGCAGATAGAGGACGGTATCGACTTCAGGGCGGAGCTGGCCCTGCTGCACCCAGAACGGAAGATTGTTGCGGCGCTGATAGAAAGCCGCGACCTCGCGGTCGCCGCGCATGGCGCTCCGCATCGCCGACTGGATCTCCGGCGGGACTTGAGCCCCGGCGAGGGCCGGGAGAGAAAGTGTGGACAGGGCGACGGAGGCCAGCGGCCCCAACAGGAGGCGGCGGCGAGACGGGGCGTTTCCAACCCGACGGCAGGACAATGAACTCACTGGTAAATGAAACCCTCAGGACATTTCGTTCCGCCGATTCAACGAAGGTCGCGAGGCGACGTTCCCGATGAATGCGGTCGGCAACTATCCTGTTGTTTCTGTACCACTATCCCTGACCAGGCGATGAACTCTTCAGTCGCTCTGCCTGACCCCCGAGGCGCCATCGCTAAACCGCGATGGCGACCTCAGGCGATTACTCCGCCGCCACTCCGGCCCGGGTGAACATGTCGTCACCATTTGCGGCCGCCTCGCCGCCGTCATTGGCGGCCTTGGCGTTCTGGCGGCGGTCGAAATTGTCCCAGACCTCGCCCCAGTTTCCGCGGGTCGCGGCCTTGGAATATTCTGTCGCCCGGGTTTCGAAGAAATTGGCGTGCTCCACGCCATTGAGGAGCGGCGCCAGCCAGGGAAGCGGGTGCTCGTCCATCATGTAGATGGGCTGAAAGCCAAGCTGGCCGAGCCGCCAGTCGGCGATGTAGCGGATGTAGCGCTTGATCTCGCGCGGGGTCATCCCCGGAACCGGGCCCATCTCGAACGCCAGATCGATGAACGCATCCTCGAGCCGGACCGTGTGCTGGCAGACGTCGAGAATGTCGTCGCGCACCGCCTTGGTCATGCAGTCGCGTTCCTGGACGAAGGCGTGGAACAGACGGGTGATGCCTTCGCAGTGAAGGCTTTCGTCGCGCACGCTCCACGAGATGATCTGGCCCATGCCCTTCATCTTGTTGAAGCGCGGGAAGTTCATCAGCATCGCGAAGCTGGCGAACAATTGAAGGCCCTCGGTGAAGCCGCCGAACATGGCCAGGGTCTTGGCGATGTCCTCGTCATTGTCGACCCCGAAGGTGGCGAGATAATCGTGCTTGTCCTTCATCTCCTTGAACTGGAGGAAGGCGCTATATTCGCTTTCCGGCATGCCAATCGTGTCGAGCAGATGCGAATATGCCGCGATGTGCACCGTCTCCATGTTGGAGAAGGCGGTGAGCATCATCTTGATCTCGGTCGGCTTGAACACCCGGCCATATTTGTCGTGATAGCAATCCTGCACCTCGACGTCGGCCTGGGTGAAGAAGCGGAAGATCTGGGTCAGAAGGTTGCGTTCGTGCTCGGTCAGCTTCTGGGCCCAGTCACGGCAATCCTCGCCGAGCGGCACTTCCTCCGGCATCCAGTGGATCTGCTGCTGGCGCTTCCAGAAATCGAACGCCCAGGGATATTCGAACGGCTTGTACTGCTTGCGGGCTTCGAGAAGAGGCATGGTCTTTCTCCGTTCGATCAGAAGATCACGAGATCGGATTCCGGCAGATAGAACGCCAGAATGCACAAGATGGCGGCAGTGAGGAAACCGGCGCCGACGACGATGAAGGGCGCCGCGCTTCGCTGCTCGGGCGGCAGCTCCTGCTGGCGGCGGGCCAGGTTCATGCCCGCGAGGAAACTGACGGCGAGATCGACCGCCGCGAACAGGATGAAGAAGGTGCCCAGCGTCATCGCTCGACCACCTTTTCCCGAACGACCCGGTCCCGATAGACGACATGGCTCTTGCGAGCGCCAACGCCGAACACCGCGATGCCCAGGAAATAGCCGAAATCGTACCAGCCGCCATTGTTGGGCACAGCGTAGACCGACACATTGTCGATGAAGAGCGACAGGATCCAGGCGATCGGGAAGATGAAGCCGTGCCACAGGCCGAGGAGGAAACCCGGCGCTCCGGGTGTCACCGCCTCGGCGCTCTGGGTCGCACAGGCCGAGAGCATCGCTGCAAGGGAGACGGCCGCCAGAACGCGGCCGAAATTCGCGGGCAAGGCAGGCCGCATGATCATGCGATCGGCAGTTCGCAAAGAGGCGTCAGGCCGCCACCGGCGAACAGGACGATCGCGATCGCCATACCGTACAAGGCGGCGCGGCGGGCTAGGCGGCCATCGGCATATTGGGGCGTGCCGCGGGTGAAGTCCCGCTGACGCAGCCAGCGGAGCAGATTGAGCAAGGCGAAAAGGCCGACGAGCAAGCCCGCCAGCATCAGCACATGGCCCCAGGTGATCGTTTCTGGCATGAGGCGGCCTAGCCGGCGGAGCGGCCGAAGCCGCTCCGCCGGTCCCCCGCCCGGAGAGCGCAAGTCGACGCCCCCTTCGGCAGGCCGGAATGCCGGGCACCGTCGATGATCCGGGACATCATTGGCAGGCCAGACATTCGTCGTAATCCGTGGTCTGAAGCTGGATTTCCTTGAGCTCAGGCGTGTTGTCGGCCTCGACGCCGCCAGCGAACCCGGCGCGCTGAACCGACTTGGAGCGCAGATAATAAAGGCTTTTGATGCCGAGCTCCCAGGCCCGGTAATGGAGCATCAGCAGATCCCATTTGTCGACGTCCGCCGGGATGAACAGGTTCAGCGACTGGGCCTGATCGATATAAGGCGTGCGATCGGCGGCGAGCTCGATCAGCCAGCGCTGGTCGATCTCGAAGCTCGTCTTGAACACGTCCTTTTCTTCGGGGGTGAGGAAATCGAGATGCTGGACGCTTCCACCGCGCTCCAGGATCGACGACCAGACGCCCTCGCTATTCTTCGATTTCGCAATCAGCAGTTTCTCGAGGTGCGGATTGCGGATCGAGAAGGAGCCCGACAAGGTCTTGTGGGTGTAGATGTTGGCCGGGATCGGTTCGATGCAGGCCGAGGTGCCGCCCGCGATGATCGAGATTGAGGCGGTCGGAGCGATCGCCATCTTGCAGGAGAAACGCTCCATAACGCCCTGATCGGCGGCGTCCGGACACGGCCCGCGCTCGGTGGCGAGGAGCATCGACGCCTGATCGACCTGGGCGCGGATATGCTTGAAGATCTTCATGTTCCAGGATTTTGCCATCGCCCCTTCGAAGGGCAGGCTGCGTGCCTGGAGGAAGGAGTGGAAACCCATCACCCCGAGGCCGACGCTGCGTTCCCGCATCGCGCTGTACCGGGCCCGGGCCATCTCTTCGGGCGCCCGGTCGATATAATCGGTGAGGACGTTGTCGAGGAAGCGCATCACGTCCTCGATGAACATCTTGTCGCCGTTCCATTCGTCCCAGGTCTCGAGGTTGAGGCTGGAGAGACAGCAGACGGCGGTCCGGTCCTGGCCGTGCTGGTCGCGGCCGGTGGGAAGGGTGATCTCCGAGCACAGGTTTGAGGTCGACACCTTGAGGCCCACGTCGCGCTGATGCTTCGGCATCGACCGGTTCACCTGGTCGATGAAGATGATGTAAGGCTCCCCGGTCGCGAGCCGGGTCTCGACCAGCTTCTGGAACAGCGACCGGGCGTCGACGGTGGCCCGGGCGGAACCGTCCTTGGGGCTTTGCAAGGTCCATTCCGCGCCGTCCCGAACCGCTTCCATGAAGGCGTCGGTGATGAGGACCCCGTGATGGAGATTGAGCGCCTTGCGGTTGAAATCGCCGGACGGCTTGCGGATCTCGAGAAACTCCTCGATCTCCGGATGCGAGACGTCGAGATAGCAGGCGGCCGAGCCTCGGCGCAGCGAACCCTGGCTGATCGCCAGGGTCAGCGAATCCATCACCCGCACGAAGGGAATGATACCGCTGGTCTTGCCGTTGAGGCCGACCGCCTCACCGATGCCGCGGACATTGCCCCAATAAGTGCCGATGCCGCCGCCGCGGGCGGCGAGCCAGACATTCTCGTTCCAGGTGCCGACAATCCCTTCGAGGCTGTCGGAGACGGAGTTGAGGTAGCAGCTGATCGGAAGGCCACGGCCGGTGCCGCCATTGGACAAAACCGGAGTCGCCGGCATGAACCAGAGCTTCGAGATGTAATCATAGAGCCGCTGGGCGTGGCCGGCATCGTCGGCATAAGCGGAGGCGACGCGGAGGAACAGGTCCTGATAGGTTTCGCCGGGGAGCAGATAGCGGTCGCGAAGCGTGTCCTTGCCGAATTCGGTGAGCAGGGCATCGCGGCTGTGATCAAGCTCCACCTTGTGCGCGATCGGGTTCACCGACTTCGAATCGCGGACAGCCTTCTTCGACCCTTCAGCGGGCGCACCGGCGCCATCCGCAACAGAGTTTTCGGTCTTGCTGGAGACCTTCTTGGAAGGCGCATCGACGGTGGTGGTCGTCACGTCGCTCGTGCTCACTTCATGGCTGCCGGACAAGTCCATCACTCTACCCCTCGTTCCCAATTCGTTCTAGTGGGATTCGGCCCACATTAGGCTTTCGACGAGGGGAGGGGTGGGCTAATTTGGGCTTGTCCCCGATATCCACAGAGACACAGCTCGCCCGTTCGGCGGCAATAGCCTGCCGATGGGCGCCCCCACACTATCTAGCGGCTCCCCCTGTGAAGCGCCACTAGCAATAGTGTTTGAACTCGGATTCAGACGCAAGAGGTAAATGGCTGTTTAGCCATCAGTTCGTCGCAATGGCGGTTTTCCGCCAGTTTTTTCGAGGCGCGGTATTCGGTGGCAGGCGCGACTTTCAGGAATGGCCTCGAGCGCCAGATTCCGGATTGAAGCGCAGGCGTGCCACGACCAAGACGGAGGACGGTTGCGGGAGTTAGGAATGACCTTGAAGCTGCACGCCCATCCGCTTTCCTCTTACTGCTGGAAAGCGCTGATCGCCCTTTACGAAAAGGCGACGCCCTTCGACTTCGAACCACTCGATTTCGGCGATCCCGAAGCCGCCGCCGAATTCGCGGCCTTGTGGCCGATGGCGAAGATGCCGGTCCTGGTCGACGGCGAGCGGGTCATCGTCGAAACGAGCATCATCATCGAATATCTGGATCTGTTTCATCCTGCGCCGATCCGGCTCGTCCCGGAAGATCGCGAGACGGCGATCGAAGTACGCATGCTCGACCGGATCTTCGATAATTACGTGATGACGCCGATGCAGAAGATCGTGTTCAATCGCTTCTGCCCGGCAGAGGCACGAAACGCGCATGACGTCATGACGGCAAGACGCACGATCGACACGGCTTTTGGCTGGCTCGAAGAGAGATTGAAGGGACGCACCTGGGCCGCCGGCGAAAGTTTTGGTCTCGCCGACTGCGCGGCGGCGCCTTCGCTTCATTATGCGGACAAGGTGCAGCCGATGGCCGGGCGGTTTCCCGGCCTCGCCGATTATCTCGCCCGCCTGGAAGCCCGGCCGAGCTTCGCCCGGGTACTCAAGGAAGCCGAGCCGTACGCGCACATGTTTCCGAAGGGGGATGATTGAACGGCCGCAGACATGCCGGCGGGCCGCGGGCGGCAAGCAGCCCTTGCGCCGAGCCGGAAAAGATTGGGGTCGGCACCTCCGAAGAGATACCGACCCCTCCCCCGATACGCTACGCGAGGGAACTCGAGATAACGGGAGCCCGGGGCGAATGGCCCCAGGCTCGACCCCCTATTGCCTTGATTCGATTGAGCCTTGGCTGAATGCCTGCGTTATCCGGGGTTAAGCTAGTGGCGGCATGTCGGTCGATAAATCGGCAACGGCGCAAAGGTCGAACACGCGCTTTCGGGCCTGCCTGCCGCCACATCCGGTCTTGCCGGACTCTCTTACTGGCTCGTTTCGGGGGCGGCTCATTGACTCTCGCCGGTCGCCGGTGAAAATCCGGTCCGCGACTCAAGGAGGCAGGACATGGTCAGCTACGCAGTTCAGCTCGTCACACGCTATGACGGTCTGGTGATTGCGTCCTTTCCGGACCTCCCAGGCGTAACCGCGCTTGGCCGCGACGACGAGGAAGCACGCGACGAGGCGCGCCGCGCTCTGGAAGACGCGTTGGCGTCATATGAAGCGAACGGAATCGCGCTACCGGTGGCGCGGGCCCGAGGTGAGCTGGTCATCACCGCCGAACTGACCGCCGGGCCGATCCCCGCTTAACCGTCGGCTGACGTCGTTGGCGTCAGAATCGTATCCTTCGCCTCGGCAAGCATGTCGGGATAATCGAGCGTGTAATGAAGGCCGCGGCTTTCCTTCCGGGCGAGCGCCGAGCGGACGATCAGATCAGCCACAACGACGAGGTTCCGGAGTTCGATCAGGTCCGGAGTGACCCGGAAATGGCCGTAATATTCCTCCGTCTCCTGGCGTAGAAGCCCGATCCGGTTTTTCGCCCGCTGGAGGCGCTTGGTGGTCCGCACGATCCCGACATAATCCCACATGAAGCGGCGGATTTCCTGCCAATTGTGGTGGACGACGACTTCCTCATCCGAATCGGTGACCCGGCTTTCGTCCCACGGCCGGATCGGCGGTGGCGGCCCCAGCTCGCCGAAATGATTGCTGACGTGGCGGGCGGCGGCGAGCCCGAAGACGAGGCATTCCAGGACCGAGTTGGAAGCCAGCCGATTGGCACCGTGGAGGCCAGACATGGTCACTTCGCCGGCGGCGTAGAGGCCCTCAAGATCGGTCCGGCCGTCGAGATCCACCATGACTCCGCCGCAGGTATAATGGGCCGCCGGAACCACCGGGATCGGCTCCCTGGTGATGTCGATGCCGATGTCGGGCTCAGCCAGGCGGGCAGCGATGGTCGGGAAGTGGGCGCGGATGAATTCCGGTTCGCGGTGGCTGATGTCGAGATGGACGTAATCGAGGCCTAGCCGCTTAAGTTCATGGTCGATGGCGCGGGCGACGATGTCGCGCGGCGCCAGTTCCTCGCGCGGATCGAACCTCTTCATGAAGCGGCGGCCGTTGGTCGGAAGCTTGAGCTTCGCGCCTTCCCCGCGCATCGCCTCAGTAATCAGGAAATTCTTCACCTCCGCATTGAACAGGCAGGTCGGATGGAACTGGGCGAATTCCATGTTGGCGATCCGGCAGCCCGCGCGCCACGCCATCGCGATTCCGTCGCCCGTGCTGCCCCGGGGATTGGTCGAATAAAGCCAGGCGCGGCTTGCGCCGCCGGTAGCAAGAATGACGGCTCGTCCGGTGAACACGGACACGCGCCGGGTTTTCCGGTCGAGCGCGTAGACACCCCAGACGCGCCTTTCGTCGCCGGGCTGTTCGCTATGGCGGCCGGTCGCGAGATCGATCGCCGCCATGTTCGGCACCAGGGTGATGTTGGGATGGGTCGCGGCCGCCTGCTCGAGCGCCTGCTGGACGGCCCAGCCGGTGGCATCAGCGACATGGACGACCCGGCGGTGACTGTGGCCGCCCTCCCGGGTCAGGTGCCACCGGTCCGACTCCCCCGGGGTGAACGGCACGCCAAGTTCAGCCAGACGCTCGATCGCCGCAGGCGCGTTCTCGACCACGAATTCGACGGCACGCCGGTCATTGAGGCCGGCGCCGGCACCGATCGTGTCCTCGATGTGGCTTTCGAACGTATCGCCCGGCTCGAGCACGGCCGCGATTCCGCCCTGCGCCCAGGCTGTGGACCCGGCGCTGATCTCACCTTTCGCCAGAACCGCGACCTTGAGCTCAGGCGCGAGGTTCAGGGCAGCGCTGAGTCCGGCGGCGCCGGAACCCAGGACGACGACATCGAACTGCTGGTCCGCCATCTTATCCCGTCGCCCGGGTGAGATTGAGGAAGACGTCCTCGAGGTCGGCCTCGCGGGTCGAAACGTCGACGATCCCCAGACCTTCGCGCTGAAGCGCGGCGAGGACCTCCCCGGCGTTGACCCGGTCCTTGCGGTAGGTGATCGTCAAGGTGCGCTCACCGACCAGTTCGATCTTGTCGAAGCAGGGTGCCTCCGGAGCTGATGCGACGTCGCGGTCCACGACCACTTCGACCACCTTCTCCTGCGCCATTCCGACCAAAGTCCGGGTGGTCTCGTTGGCGATCAGCCGGCCATGATTGATGATTGCGATCCGGTCGCAGAGCTCCTCGGCTTCCTCGAGATAATGCGTGGTGAGGACGATGGTGACGCCGCGGGAGTGGAGGGTTCGAACATAGTCCCAGAGCTGCTGACGAAGCTCGACGTCGACACCGGCGGTCGGCTCGTCGAGCACCAGGATCGGCGGCGAATGGACCATGGCCTTGGCGACGAGAAGGCGCCGTTTCATGCCGCCGGACAGGGTCCGAGAGTAAGCGTCGGCCTTGTCCTCGAGCCGGACCGCGCGGAGCAGCTCAGCCGTCTGCCGCTCGGCCTTCGGAACGCCGTAAAGACCCGCAGTGATTTCCAGGGTCTCGGCGGGCGTGAAGAAGGGATCGAACATGATCTCCTGGGGAACGATGCCGATCGCCCGCTTGGCATTGCGCGGGTGCTCGTCGATATCGAAGCCCCAGATCGAGGCCGTTCCGCCGGTTTTCGTGACGAGACCCGCGAGGATGTTGATCAGGGTCGACTTGCCGGCGCCGTTAGGGCCGAGCAGGCCGAAGATGCCGCCGCGGGGCACGTCGATGCTGATGCCTTCGAGGGCGCGCTTGCCGCCCTTGTAGGTCTTCTGAAGGTCGCTGATCGAGATGGCGGCTTCCGGCATGCCGTGGGAATAGCGGCGTTAACCGGTCCCGGGAAGCAGCCGTTAACTGCCGAAGCGGCATTCCACGGCGCATGTTCATGCAACTGCATTATTGGGGGCTCTCCCGAACCGCCCTCATCCTGTCGGCGGCCGGCGCCATCACCCTGGCGATGCTCGCCGGCGGCGGCATCGTCTGAGGCGATCGGGCCCGAAACGGGCGAGCGCCGCCATTGTCTGTGCCCGACCGCTTCGCTAGAGGCCCATCATGGCCGCGACCGATCCCTTCATCCCCGAAATCGCCTATACCGACAGCCCCCGGGTCGCCTGTGACGGCGCCACCGAGATTTCGCCCGCTCTAGGCCATCCCCGGGTCTATCTGCAGATCGACGAGAAAGGCTTTGTCGACTGCGGCTATTGCGACAAGCGCTTCATCCTGAAGGGCGGACCAGCGGACCGCCGCTGAACTAACTGCCTGCGGGTGGGCAAGGGCAGGTCGCCCCTCACCAATGGCTGGTGACCCCGCGCTCTCCACGATATTCCGCGACCCTCCGCAGAGTGGCCGAGGAGGTCGTTTCCGGGAGATTTTCCAGCACGAAGAAAGCGGCTTCCTCGATCTCGAAGCTGTCCGTCGTGGGCGCCGCGTCGGCGACGGCGGTGAAGAGGTGGACGGTGTCGCGTTTCCCCTCGGCACGCGATTCATAGGTTGCGAAGAAAGAGAGGCCGTCGACCCGAAGGCCGACTTCTTCCCGGACCTCGCGGCGCGCCGCGTCCTCGGGCGTCTCGAACCACCCGATGCCTCCGCCCGGGAGGAGAAAAACGTGGCTCTTGCCGTAGCTGTTGCGGATCAGCAGAAGCTCCCCGGCCGGATTGAAGATCATCACCTTGACGCCCCGGGTCTTCAGCCGAAGCCGTGCCAGCAACGAGCGCCTGAGGCGATAGAGCAACTGGATGGCGGTTTTCATCACGCCGCCATAGCGCGTGCGTTCGCCGAGGCGAATGGGGTGGCGGCCTTCCCTCGCGGCCCTATATGATGATCATGAACCTTCCCGCCGATCCCCGCAGATTCCTATACCGACCCGACGGTCTCGACCCCCAGGCCGCGCTTCGGCTCACCGCCGAGTCCCTCAGGGGTTGCGACGACGGTGAACTCTATCTGCAATATACGGCCACCGAATCGTTCGGCTTCGACGACGGCCGGCTCAAGACCGCGGACTTCAACACCCAGGCCGGCTTCGGTCTTCGTGGCGTGTCGGGTGAGACCACGGCCTTCGCCCAGGCCAACGAGATAAGCGAAGCCGCGATTCGAAGAGCCGCCGAGACCATTTCCGTGCTCGATCCCGCCAAGGGGACACGGCCCGCACCGCCGCGCCGTACCAACGCTAGACTCTATACGGACGACGATCCGCTGGGCCTCATTCCGTTCGCCAGGAAGGTCGCCTTGTGCCAGCAGATCGACGCTGCCGCCCGCGCCCGCGATCCCCGGGTCGCGCAAGTGTCCGTCGCGCTGGCCGCCTCCTGGTCGGTCGTCGAGATCGTCCGACCGGACGGCTTCGTCGCCCATGACGTGCGCCCCCTGGTCCGGCTCAACGTCCAAATCGTCGCCGAGCAGAACGGCCGCCGCGAAATGGGCTATCACGGCCTCGGCGGGCGATACCTCTATGACGACCTGTTCCGGCCCGAAACCTGGAACCGGGCGATCGACCGGGCGCTGGCGCAGGCGCTGACGAACCTGGAATCGGTCGCCGCACCCGCCGGCGAAATGACCGTCGTCCTCGGCCCGGGCTGGCCCGGCGTGCTCCTTCACGAGGCGGTGGGTCACGGGCTGGAGGGCGATTTCAACCGCAAGGGCACATCCGCTTTCTCCGGACGGATCGGGGAACGGGTCGCGGCGCCGGGCGTGACGGTGATCGACGATGGCGCCATCGACCGTCGGCGCGGCTCGCTGACCATCGACGACGAAGGCACGCCCACTCGGCGAAACGTGCTGATCGAGGATGGAATTCTCAAATCCTACATCCAGGACCGGCTCAACGCCCGTCTGATGGGGGTCGAACCGACCGGCAATGGCCGCCGCGAGAGCTTCGCTTACGCACCCATGCCGCGGATGACGAACACCTTCATGCTCGGCGGCAAGGAGGATCCGGGCGAGATCCTCGCGCGGGCGAAGAACGGCATTTACGCGAAGAGTTTCGGCGGCGGCCAGGTGGACATCACCTCGGGCAAGTTCGTCTTTTCGTGCACCGAGGCCTACCGGATCGAGAATGGCCGCCTCGGCGCGCCGATCAAGGGCGCGACCCTCATTGGCGACGGACCGACCGTGCTCACCAAGGTCGCAGCAATCGGCAACGACATGGCGCTCGACGAAGGCATCGGCATCTGCGGCAAAGGCGGCCAGTCGGTTCCCGCCGGAGTCGGGCAGCCGACCCTCCTCGTCGAGGGCCTCACCGTCGGCGGCACCGCCACCTGAGGCGCAGGCCGCCGACCGTCTCGGCCCAGCCCAATTTTTCCGTACCTTTGCCGGATCGGCGATGTAAAGCGTGAGCCGAGGGAGGTCCTGTGGCGGAAGGCTGGGCGAAAGAGGTTCTCGATTTCTGGTTCTCCCACCAATGGGACGACTGGTGGAAACCCGACCCGGGTTTCGATGACGAGATCAGGGACAAGTTCGGAATCCTTTGGGCGCGGATGGCCCGGCGGACGGTGGCGGATTTCGTGGGCGACGCGGAAACGGCCCTCGCGGCCGTGATTCTGTTCGACCAGTTTCCACGCAACATGTTCCGCGGCCATGCCGACCAGTTCGCCACC
>DASTDX010000134.1:0-13944 GCA_035710145.1 Allosphingosinicella sp. | reverse complement strand
GACCAGAACGGCATAATGGGCGCTCGGTCCGCAGCAATTGTCGCCCGAATAGAAGAGATAATAGAAACCATCGCGGCGGGTGACCCAGACGCCTTCCACCAGCCTTTGATATTCCGAAGGGTCCTCCGATCGAACGACCGGGACGAGATCGATCGGCTGGCTGTCGGGCGCGAAGGAAATCCGGTCGGGCGCGAGTTCCCTGACCTTGATCGGCCCGAAGCCGGAGCCCCAGTAGAGCAGGCGTCGTCCGCTGGCCGGATCGTCATAGCTCATCGGGTCGATGTTGACGAAGCCTTCGCCGCATTGGAGCGGCTGCCCGATATCCACGAACGGCCCTTCCGGACGCCGCGCCGTGGCGACGGCCAGGCAAAGGCCGCGGCTGGTATCGGTCAGCGCCATATCCGGCTTGGCGGAGTAATAAAGATAATAGACGCCGTCATGTTCGGCGACGTGAGGCGCCCAGAAATCCTGGGTCCGGCTTGCCCAGGCCGGCTTTGCGGGAAGCGCGTCGCCGAGCCTGGTCCAGCTTATCAGATCCGGGGATCGGGCGACCTGGATATTGAGCATCGTCCCGTCATGCTCACCCTGGGTCGCATAGACATAATAAAAGCCGTCGGCCGCCCGAAGCACGGCCGGATCGGGAAAGTCGCTGTCGAGCACGGGGTTCTGATAATTGGCCGGGGCCGGGCCGTTCGAGGCGGGCGTGGCGCAGCCGGCCGCCGCGAGCAACAAACCAACACAAAGCAGCAGGCGACGCATCGGCCGAGCATAAGCGCAAGCCCGAGCGCCCGACAACGCTCTAAGTTGAACCTTCGAACAGTCCCTTCAGCTTGCCGAAGAAGCTTTTCGAAGCGGGGCATTCCTCGCCGGTCTCGGTTTCGCGGAACGCTTCCAGGAGCTCGCGCTGCCGCGCGTTGAGCCGGGTCGGAGTCTCGACTTCGATCTGGATCACCATGTCGCCATGGCCGCGGCCGTTGATGGCGGGCATGCCGGCGCCGCGCTGACGCAGTTGCTTGCCCGACTGGATGCCGGCGGGAATGTTGATCTGGTGCTTCTTCCGGTCCAGCCCCGGCACTTCGATGCAGCCGCCCAGAGCGGCGGTGGTGAAGCTGACCGGGCAGCGGCAGAACAAGGTCGAACCCTCGCGCTGGAACACGGCGTGCCGGGCGAGGTGAATGAAGATGTAGAGATCGCCCGACGGCCCGCCGCGCACGCCTGCTTCGCCTTCGCCGGCGAGCCGGATCCGGGTTCCCTCGTCGACTCCCGCGGGGATGTTGACGGTCAGGGTCTTGCGCTTCTCGACCCTGCCCTCGCCGCGGCACGAAGGACAGGGATCGGCGATCACTTCGCCGACGCCGCGGCAGGTCGGGCAGGTCTGCTCGACCACGAAGAATCCCTGGCGGGCCCGGACCTGGCCGCGGCCGCCGCACATGTTGCAGGCTCGGGCGACGGTGCCGGGCTTCGCGCCGGAGCCGGTGCACGGCTCGCAGCGGGCGGTGGTGTCGACCTGGAGTTCGACCTCGCGGCCATGATAGGCGTCCTCGAGCTTGATCTCGAGATCGTAGCGCAGGTCGGATCCGCGCAGGGCGTTGGTCCGCCGATCGGCCTGGGCGCCGTTCATGAACTCGCCAAAGATATTGTCGAAGATGTCGGCGAAGGAGCCGAAGTCCTGGCCGGCGCCGCCGTTGCCGCCGAAGCCGTTATTCTTGAAGGCGGCATGGCCGAAGCGGTCGTAGGCGGCGCGCTTCTGCGGATCCTTCAGGCAATCATAGGCTTCGCTGATCGCCTTGAATTTCGCCTCGGCGTTGGGACAGCCGCCATTGCGGTCGGGATGGCACTCCATCGCCAGCTTGCGATAAGCGGACTTGATGGTCCGGTCGTCCGCGTCCTTGGAGACCTGAAGCAGCTCGTAATAATCACTATCAAGCATGACGGTACCTACACGCCGCCATTAAGCCGGCAGCCGGGCCGTGGAAGCGCGCCGAGCCTTCAGGTCCCGTATCCGCGGCCTTCGCCGGGAAAACGGGTGAGGCTTCGACGCGCCCCCACATGGCCTCAGCCCTTGTTGCTCTCGTCGACTTCCGAGAATTCGGCGTCGACGACTTCTTCTTCGCCGCCCGCCTCAGGCCCCTGCGCGGTCTCGCCCTCGGCACCCGGAGAAGCGGCCGAGGCCTGGTCCTTCTCGTAGATCGCCTGGCCGAGCTTCATTGCCACCTGAGCAAGCGCGGAAGCCTTTTCCTTCATCGTTTCGGGATCATTGCCCTCGATCGCGGTCCGGGTCTCGGTGACCGCGGCCTCGATTTCGGACTTCAGCGACGCGTCGATCTTGTCGCCATGCTCGCGCAGCTGCTGCTCGGTCGAATGGACCAGGCTTTCGGCGTTGTTCTTCGCCTCGGCCCCTTCGCGGCGCTTCTTGTCCTCTTCGGCGAACTGCTCCGCTTCGTTGACCATCTTCTCGATGTCGGCGTCGGAGAGACCGCCGGACGCCTGGATCCGGATCTGTTGCTCCTTGCCGGTGCCCTTGTCCTTGGCCGAGACGTTGACGATGCCGTTGGCATCGATGTCGAACGTGACCTCGATCTGGGGCACGCCGCGCGGCGCCGGCGGGATCCCGACCAGATCGAACTGGCCCAGGACCTTGTTGTCCGCGGCCATTTCACGCTCGCCCTGGAAGACCCGGATCGTCACCGCGTTCTGATTGTCTTCGGCGGTCGAGAAGGTCTGCGCCTTCTTGGTCGGTATGGTCGTGTTGCGGTCGATCATCCGGGTGAAGACGCCACCGAGAGTCTCGATTCCGAGCGACAACGGCGTGACGTCGAGAAGGAGGACGTCCTTGACTTCGCCCTGAAGGACGCCGGCCTGGATCGCCGCGCCCATGGCGACGACTTCGTCCGGATTGACGCCGATGTGCGGTTCCTTGCCGAAGAACTCCTTCACCGTCTCGCGAACCTTGGGCATGCGGGTCATGCCGCCGACCAGGACCACCTCATCGATATCGTCCACCTTGACGCCGGCGTCGGACAACGCCTTCTTGCACGGATCGAGCGTTCGCTTGATGAGGTCGCCGACGAGGCGCTCCAGATCGGCGCGGGTGATCGCCTTCACCAGATGCTTGGGGCCGTTCTGGTCCGCGGTGATGAAGGGCAAATTGACCTCGGTCGTCTGGGCCGAGCTCAGCTCGATCTTGGCCCGCTCTGCGCCTTCCTTCAGGCGCTGAAGGGCGAGCCGGTCGCTTCGAAGGTCGATACCCTCCTGCTTCTTGAACTCGTCGGCCAGGTAATCGACGATCTTGGCGTCGAAATCCTCGCCGCCGAGGAAGGTGTCGCCGTTGGTCGACTTCACCTCGAACACGCCGTCGCCGATCTCGAGGATCGAGATGTCGAACGTGCCGCCGCCAAGGTCATAGACCGCGATCGTCTTGCCGTCCTGCTTCTCGAGCCCGTAGGCCAGAGCAGCCGCGGTCGGCTCGTTGATGATCCGAAGCACCTCGAGGCCGGCAATCTGGCCGGCGTCCTTGGTCGCCTGGCGCTGGGCGTCGTTGAAATATGCGGGAACCGTGATCACCGCCTGAGTGACGGTCTCACCGAGATAGGCCTCGGCGGTTTCCTTCATCTTCTGGAGGGTGAAGGCGGAGATCTGCGACGGGCTGTAATC
The DNA here is from genome assembly GCA_035710145.1 of Allosphingosinicella sp. Classification (GTDB taxonomy): domain Bacteria; phylum Pseudomonadota; class Alphaproteobacteria; order Sphingomonadales; family Sphingomonadaceae; genus Allosphingosinicella. Next base: position 10,290 of record DASTDX010000134.1, on the reverse strand, counting down.
CTTGCCGCCGGCATTCACCCAGGCGTCACCGTTCGGGCCGCGGGTGATCTTGTAGGGGACGAGCTCCGTATCCTTCTTGGTGATCGGATCGTCGAAGCGGCGGCCGATGAGGCGCTTCACCGCGAAAATCGTGTTGTCGGGATTGGTGACCGCCTGGCGCCTGGCCGGCTGGCCGATCAATCTTTCGCCGTCCTTGGTAAAAGCAACGACGGACGGGGTGGTACGCGCCCCTTCGCTATTCTCGATGACCTTGGGCTTGCCACCCTCCATCACCGCGACGGCGCTGTTGGTGGTGCCGAGATCGATTCCGATCACTCTTGCCATGTCTAACCTCTTATGCCCCTGACAAAACTCTCTCACCCGCTTGTCCCTCAACGGCAACGCGCAGGTGCTGTGGTGGCGATATAGGGGGCGAAATTGTTGCGACAAGAAGTGGCGCTGCTAAGTGCGCAGGGTGAAATACATTGTCCCTCTCGTCGCCGCTTCCCTGGCACTGGCCGCCTGCGACTCCGCCCCGCCGGAGCCTCGGGTGACGGTAGAGGATGCAATGGTCACCCTGCCGGTGCTTCCGGGCCGTCCCGGCGCCGCTTACTTCGTGCTGCGCACCAACCATGATCCCACCCGGCTCATCGGCGTTGGCAGCCCGCGGATCGGGCGGATCGAGCTTCACGAAACCGTCACTGCGAACGGGGTCAGCCGGATGATGCCGCTCCGCGACGGGACGTTCGCCCCCGACGCGCCACTGGCGTTCGAACCGGGGGGGCGCCATGCGATGCTGCTGGAGATCGATCCCTCGCTTCGGCCCGGCGACAGGGTGCCGCTCACCTTCACCTTCGATCCCGCCGGGCCAGTCACGGTCGAGGCACCGATGCGGGCGGCGGGAGACGCCGGCCATGCCGGCCACTGACGGACGGCCACTGACGGACGGCGAGCGCAGCCTCGCCGCCTCGGTCTTCGGTGGCTCGATCGATTACGACCGGGTTCGGATCCATCGTCGCAAATGGTTCTGGTTCCAGCCGAAGCGGGCGATCATGGCCCCTGACGGTCACATCTGGGTCCACCCCAGAAGCCATTTGTGGAGCGACGATTATTCGACGGCCTCGCTCGGCCTGCAGGGCCTTTTCATTCACGAAATGACGCACGTTCTCCAGGCGCAGCAGCGGGGCAGGTTCTATCTGCCACTGATGCGCCATCCTTTCTGCCGCTACACCTACAGGATCCGCTTCGGCTGGCCGTTCGACCGCTACGGGCTCGAGCAGCAGGCCGAAATCGTCCGCCACGTCTTCCTGCTCAGGAAGGGCCATGCCTTCCGGGGCGCCCCCGATCTGGCCCAGCTCGAGGACATCGTTCCGTTCAAGTCGGGCTAGGCCAGGAGCTCGAACAGCCACTGACCAAAGCGCCGCAAGGGCTCCTGGTCGAACAAGGCGAACTCGAAGACCATGTTCAAATCAACATCGATATGGCGTTCCCGAAATTGTGCATCACGATCGGAATCAGCAGGCTGCCGGTACGCAATCTGAGCCACACGGCGATGAGTGACGGGAAGGTGGTCAGCGCCATGTACATCGGGTCGAACGTGAAATGGCCGTCGGAGAATCCGAAGGCGTGAGTGAGCCCGAACAGAAGGCATGACAGGATCGCACCCCAGCCCCAGTTGACGCCCAGGAAACGAACGCGTCCGGCGAAGGCGCGGTAGAGAGCGAAGAGCAGAAGGCCGCGATAGAAAGCTTCCTCCTCGAGACCGGGCATGGTGAGCTGAAAGGCGATGTCCTCGACGCTGTAACCGTCGTCGGGAAACGCGAGGGCGATCGCCACGAAGAAGGCGCAGTAGAGAAAGAGGACCGGCAGAGCGGACATGAGGCTTCCCGGCGCCTGCTTCATCGTCAGGCCGACCCGGCGCCATCCGAACATCGGCAAGGCCGCGATCGACAGGGTGACGGCGAGGGCCAGCAACTTTCCCTGCCAGTTCCAGCCAGCGTCCGGAAACACGTCCGGAAGGGTGCCGTAAAGGCCCGTAAGCGCCCCATCGTTGATCGCCACGAGGAACATCGCGATCAGCAGCCAGCGAAAGGCGAAGCGTTCCCGGTCCAGCAACCCGATCAAGACTCCCACCGCGAGCAGGAGCAACAGGGTTCCACCAAGTCCGATGAGTCCGTTCACGCGATCGTCTTCCTGTCGTTGCGACTCCGCGTTCTATGGCGCGACCGAGCGGCGCCCGCGCATCAAAAAACGGCTGATCGTTTCTCAAAACCCGTCTGGGACGGGGATTTCGCCGCTTCGGCATGGCCCTTCGCACGCGCCGCGGCCGCCGCATTCCTGTAGTCGCTCGGTGTACGCCCCTCGATCGCCCGGAACACGCGGTTGAAGCTGGGCAGCGACGCAAAGCCGCTGTCCATGGCGATCGCGATCAATTTGTCGCCGGCCCGGTTCGGGTCGGCAAGCAAGGCTCGCGCTTCCATCATCCGATAATGATTGAGGAAGGAACGGAAGTGATCGAACCCCAATTCGTGATTCACGAGCCGCCGCACGACCCGCTCCGAAGCGCCGGTCCGCTGGACGAAATCGGCGAAGGTGAGGTCCGGATCGAGGTGGATGCGCTCCTCTTCGATCAGGCCGGCAAGCCGTTGCCGGAGCGCGTCGTCGATCGAACTATCTTCGCCGAACCCCTCGACTGGAATCGTCTCGGCCGCGGCCGGAGCCGAAAGCTCGAAACTGAGCACCCCGGCCCGCACGTCGAGGACCCGTCCCGCCAGCCAGCCGGCGAACAAGAGGATCACGAGATTCTGCGCCATCGCGAAAGGCAGCGGGCGCCAGGCGAACCCCATAATCAGGTCGACCAGCAGATCGACCAGCAGCAGCCCGCCGAGGATCAGTGCGACGGTGAACCGGGCATCGTGGCGTTTCTGGATGAGGTCGCCCTCGCGCTCGGCCAGAAGCCGCCAGATCAGGTGGCCGACAATTCCGAAACCGAGACCGACCAGGATCTCGTCCATCAGTGGCAAAGGCTGCGGGATGATCCGGGCGGCGCCTGCCAGAAGGATCCAGGCCAGTCCAACCGCCAGCACGGGCCCGCGCGGCCGGAACTGCCGGTCGAAGCAGGCCAGGCAGAACCACCACAGGAAAACGACCGCCCAGCCGCTGGCGAAGTGCGCGATCGTCGCGGCGGTGCCGGACAGGCGCAAGCTCGGATCGGGCGTGTTGCCGATCAGGAAGCCGGACAGGCAGATCGCCATCGGCGCGAACAAAAGGGCCGGAACCCCGACCCGCCGCCGCTGCCGGAACAGCAGCCAGGCGAGAAAGAGGATCATGACGACGCCGCCGACCCTGATCGCGACGTCGATCTGCCCCAGGTCCATGGCTTTTCTTACCCCTCTTCGGCTGCATGTTGCCACGCTTGCGAGCCTGCTTCCATTCGCCGCCGTAGATGCTAGCCTCGGGCGCGAAAATGGGGGACATCATGACCGAATTGCCGCTCGACAGCTTTCGCTCCTCGACCCTCGGCTGGCTCAGGGGGACGCTCGCCGGCTGGGCGACGATCCTCCTCATCATCGGCGGGATCGTCCTCACGCTCCTCCTGCCGGCCGGCGAGGGCGGTCCCTGGCCGCTCGGATTCGCGGTCCTCGGTCTGGTCATCATCCTCGTGAAATGGGTTCAGAACCTGCTGGCGAAGTTCGAGATCACCGAGGAAAGGATCGTGATCCGGCACGGCATCATCTTCAAGAGCATCGACGAGATCGAGCTCTACCGGGTCAAGGACGTGCGGATTGATTTCACTTTGATCAATCAGGTGGCGGGGATCGGCACGATCCGGATCAGCTCCAGCGACGAGACGACGCGTGAAGGCGATCTCGTCATGCGTCATATCGAACGGGCGCAGGCGCGGCGCGAGCAGCTTCGACGCCTGGTCGATTCCGCCCGCCAGAAGCGCCAGGTTCGCGAGATCGACATGGTCCACGAGGATTTCGCCCGCTAATTCGGCGGTGACGGCTATCGGTTGAGGCGTCTCGCCAGAAATTCTTCGATCGCTCGGTAGGCGCTCCGGCCACGTGGCGGATCGTCGCCATTGGCGGTCGCGAAATAAGCGATGCCCTCGCCGCTTTCACTGTCGATCCACAGACCCGATCTCAGTCCGTAGGCATCGCCGGCGTGGCCCACGACCTCCCGATTATTGCCGAACAGATCGTCGCTGCAACCTGGCCGGGCCACCGGCAATTGCTGAACCGCAAGGCCGTAGGCGCAATAAAAGCCGGAATCGGTCTCGCCATTGGCGCCGTCGAAACGCCAGTGCGGCGTGAACATCTCGCGCAGGCTCGCATAGGTCAGGAACCGGCGCCCATCGTGCCAGCCGCCGTTCAGCACGAGGCCGCCAATCGCGGCGAGATCCCGGACCGAGATACGAAGCCCGCCCTGGGGTGAGAAGAGCGCGCCATTCTCGCCCAGGCGGTAGCCCTCGAGCGCGCAGGGCACGCCGTCGGGCGCAAGCACCGGACAGTCGGGCCGGCGGCCGCCGAGATCGTCGCGGATCACGCTGCCGTCCGGGGCGTAAAGGACGGCCGCCCGGGCGACCGCGGAGTCGCTGCAGGTCGTCCAGTTGAAACACGCGTCCAGCCCGAGTGGCTCGAGCACCAGGCGGGCCATCAACCGGTCGAACCTTTCCCCCGCCGCTCGCTCCATGATCGAGGCGACGATCGGGAAGTTGAGGTTGGCGTAGCGAAAATGGTCGCCGGGAGGATGTTCGGAGTCGAAGGCCGCCGGGTCCGCCAGCGCCTGCCGAAGCGTCCGCCCGAGCGGAACGGCATAATCGACGTCGTCCTTGAGCGAAGACCGGTGCGACAGCAGCAGTCGAAGCGTGATCGGCCGGTCGGGGAAAGCCGGATTTCGAAGCGGCCAGCCGAGCCAGCCGGAAACGTCGCGGTCGAGATCGAGCCGGCCCTCTTCGACCAGCCGCATCACGCCCAGTGCGACGACGAGCTTCGAGATCGACGCGATCCGCACCGGATCGTCGATCGTCAGGTTCCGCCCCCGCGCTCGGTCGGCAAGGCCGGAAGCGCCGCTGCCGGTGATCCCGTTGGAGTCGAACGTCGCCCAGGCATAAGGGACGTCCGCGGGCGGCGGCGAAGTCGTCGCGCAGCCTGCCAAAAGCGCAGTGAAGGCGGTGATGGCGGTGAGGAACCTGATCACGTCGCCATCGTCATTCCTCGGAAGGCAGGAATCCAGCTTTTTCTCAGGTCGGAAAGAAACCTCCTCAACCTGCTGGCTGGGAGCGCTGTTACGTCAGGTCCAGGAGCGCCTGAACCGCCTTTAGCCGGCCTTCTTCGCCACTCCGACCAGTGCCGGGCGCAGCAACCGATCCTTGAGCATGTAGCCGGACTGCATCTCCTGGACGATGGTGCCGGGCTCCTGGTCGCTGGGCACCTCGATCATCGCCTGGTGGCGGTTCGGATCGAGCTTCTCGCCCATCGCCTCGATCTTGGCGATGCCGTGCCGCTGAAAGGCGTTCTCGAGCTCGCGGCCGGTGACTTCGATGCCGGCGACCAGGCCCTTCAGCCGCTCGTCTTCCTTGAGTTCGGCCGGAATCGCGGCGAGCGCACGCTCGAGATTGTCCTTCACTGAAAGCATGTCGCGGGCGAAGGCGGTGGCGGCGTAATTGGCCGCATTGACCTTTTCCTGCTCGAGCCGGCGCCGGACATTCTGGGTCTCGGCCTGGGCATAAAGAACGTGCTGACGAACTTCCTCCAGCTCCTTCTCGAGCTCCCCGAGGCGATCGAGGTTCAGCTCGCCATCGAGCCCTTCCTGAGCGCCCAGTTCGTCCTCGACGGGTTCTTCGATCTTCTGATCTTCTTCATTCATGCCAATAATCTCGACAATGCCTTTGCTGTGAAATCCACCATGGGAACCACCCGCGCATAGTTCAACCGGGTGGGACCGATGACTCCGACGACTCCGACCACCTTGCCGTCGCCGCCGCGATAGGGCGCCGCGATAACGGACGAGCCCGACAACGCAAACAGCTCATTCTCCGATCCGATGAAGATCTTCATCGCCGCTCCGGCGCGGGCGCGATCGAGCAGCCGGGCAATCTCTTCCTTGCCCTCGAGCTCCTCGAGCAGCTGTCGCACCCGATCGAGATCGGCGGCGGCATGGTCGTCGATGAGGTTGGCCTGGCCACGCACGATCAGGACCGGCCGGCGAGAACCGTCCTGGGACCAGACCGCGAGGCCCTGGGCGACCAGTTGCTGGGCGGCCCGGTCGAGCTCGGCCCGGCCCGCCTTGAGCTCGGCGTCGAGCCTGACCTGCGCCTCGCGCATCGTCAGCCCCGAAAGCCGCGCGCTGACATAATTGCCCACTTCCGCGAGCATCGACGGCGTGACCCCGACGGGCAGATCGACCACCCGATTCTCGACGCTTCCGTCGCTTCCGACGACGACCGCCACCGCCTGGCTCGGCGACAGCGGCACGAAGGCGAGCTGGCGAAGCACCGGCTCCTCCTTCGGCACCAGGACGATCCCGGCACAGGCCGACAGCCCCGACAGAGCGGCGGTCGCATTGCTGATCGCCTCCTCGATCGGTCCGCCGCGCTCGAGATAGGCCTCGATCGCGGCCCGGTCCTCCGGGCGAGGCTGCGCGACCTGCATGATGCCGTCGACGAAAAGCCGAAGCCCGCTCTCGGTCGGAATCCTTCCGGCCGAGGTATGCGGCGCGGCGAGCAGGCCCGCTTCCTCCAGATCCTGCATGACGTTCCGGATCGAGGCCGGCGACAGGTTCAGGAACGACGAGCGCGAAATGGTCCGGGACCCGACCGGGTGGCCGGAATCGAGATAGGCCTCCACCACCAGCCGGAACACGTCCCGGGCGCGGTCGCTCATCTCGCCGATCGAATGGCTCGCCATGACGATGATGTAGTCGCCATGGCCCCTGCGCTCAATCGCCCCCGGTGGACGGGCGCACGCGCTCTGGCTAAGGCGCTTCGCAACAAGGAGAACAAGATGCGCCATTCAGGCCGCGCCCCCGATCAGATGCGCACGATCGTCATGGAGCCGGGATTTACCCGCCACGCCGAAGGCAGCTGCCTGGTCAGCTTCGGCGACACGCGCGTTTTGTGCACCGCTTCGGTCGAAACCTCCCTCCCCTCCTGGCTTCGAGGCAAGGGCCGGGGCTGGGTCACGGCCGAATATGGGATGCTGCCCCGTGCCACCCACACGCGGGGCCGCCGCGAGGCCGCCGGCGGCAAGCAATCCGGGCGTACCCAGGAAATCCAGCGCCTGATCGGCCGTTCGCTTCGTGCCACGACCGACATGGAGGCGCTTGGCGAGCGGCAGATCACGCTCGATTGCGACGTGATCCAGGCCGACGGGGGCACCAGGACGGCGGCCATTTCCGGCGCCTGGGTGGCACTTCGCATCGCCGTCGACCGGCTGATGGAGCAGAAACTGATCGATCGGGACCCGATCCGGGAAAAGGTCGCGGCGGTCAGCTGCGGGATCCACGGTGGAACGCCGCTTCTCGACTTGGACTATGCCGAAGACAGCTCGGCCGGCTGCGACGGAAATTTCGTCCTCACCGGCGACGGCAAATTGGTCGAGGCGCAGATCACCGCGGAGGGCGAATGCTTCGACGAGGAAGGCTTGCTCCGGCTTCTTCGGCTGGCGCGGATCGGCTGCGCCGAGATCTTCGCCGCACAGGACAAGGCCACAGGGAGATGAAGGTGACCGGCCGATGAGAAAGCTCGAACCGGGGCGGATCGTCATCGCCAGCCACAATCCCGGCAAGATACGGGAAATTGCCGAATTGCTCGGCCCTTACGGGATCGAGCCGGTGTCCGCCGCCGAGCTCGACCTTCCCGAGCCGGACGAGATCGGCGCCAACTTCATCGACAATGCCGATCTCAAGGCCCGTGCCGCCACCGATCTGGCGGGTCTGCCGGCGCTGGCGGACGACAGCGGACTGTGCGTCGAGGCGCTCGGCGACCGTCCCGGCATCTTTTCCGCCCGCTGGGCCCTCGCCGGCGATCCGCGGGTGGCCCCGGAAGCCGGTCCCGGCGAAGTCCAGGGGGAGCGCGATTTCGCTTTGGCGATGCGGCGGGTACAGGAATCGCTCGAAGCCGCCGGCCCGGACGCAAGCCGCAACGCCCATTTCGTCTGCGCCTTGGCCTTGTGCTGGCCCGACGGTCACAGCGAGTGGTTCGAAGGCCGGGTCGACGGCACCCTGGTCTGGCCACCGCGTGGCGACCGGGGCTTCGGTTACGATCCGATGTTCGTTCCGGCCGGCCACGAACTGACCTTCGGGGAAATGGACCCCGCCGAAAAGCACGCCATCAGCCACCGCGCGGACGCCTTTCGCAAGCTGGTCGACGCCCTGCTCCAGCCGTCGGCCTGAATTGCTCCAGGGTCGAACCTGCCGGCCGCCGGGGCAGGCGGAGGACACGATGCTGAAGCAGGTTCAGCACGACGAATCCGACGACGGTGCACTGGCGCTCTACGTGCACTGGCCGTTCTGCGTGTCCAAATGCCCTTATTGCGACTTCAACAGTCATATCCGTGAGTCGGTCGATCAGCCGCTGTGGCGGGATTCGCTGCTTCGCGACCTGGCCCACGAGGCAAAAGAGACGAGCGGGCGGAGGCTGAGCTCGATCTTCTTCGGCGGTGGCACGCCGTCCTTGATGCCGCCGGCGACCGTCGAGGCCGTGATCGAGGCGGCCGAAGCGCATTGGGGCTTCGATCCCGGGATCGAGATCACGCTGGAGGCCAATCCCTCCTCGGTCGAGGCAGCCCGCTTCGCCGACCTTGCCTCAGTCGGCGTGAACCGGGTCTCGCTTGGCCTTCAGTCGCTCGACGATGCCCAGCTCAAGTTTCTCGGCCGCGCCCATGACGCCCAGGAAGGGCTGATGGCCCTGGGCACCGCCCAGTCCGTCTTCAGTCGGGTGAGCTTCGACCTCATCTACGCCTTGCCCGGACAGAGCGCCGAGGCCTGGGAAAGGATGCTGGCGGAGGCCCTGTCGTTCGGCACCGAGCATCTTTCCCTCTACCAGCTGACGATCGAGCCGGGGACGCGCTTTGCCGCCATGGCCGCCCGCGGTGAGCTCGATCCGGCCGATCCTGACGAAGGCGCGATCCTGTTCGAGCTTACCCGGGACATGACCGAAGCCGTGGGACTGCCGGCATACGAAATCTCCAACCACGCGCGGTGTGGTGCGGAGAGTCGCCACAATCTCGCTTACTGGCGTTACCGCGCTTATGCCGGGATAGGACCGGGGGCGCACGGACGCCGCGGCGGGCGTTCGACCCAGCGGCACCGAAAGCCGGAAAACTGGCTGTCGGCCCTGGCCCGAAACGGTCACGGAATCGCCGAGGAAAGCGAGATCGCCCCGCGCGATCGGGGCGTCGAAGCTTTGCTGATGGGGCTTCGGCTTCGCGAAGGCGTCGATCTCGATCGCCTTGCCGGGCTGGCCGATTCCCGGCCGGTCGACCTCCTCGAATGGGACGCGGTCGAAAGACTTTCGGCTCAGGGCCTGTTGGACCATGACTCCGGGCGCCTTCGCATTACCTCGGCCGGATGGCTCCTGCTCGACCGGATCCTGGCGGAGATCGTCCGGGTCAGTTGAATCCGCGCGGCGCCGGCGAGACGATATTGGTGCCGGTCGGGGTCACTTCGCGCACTTCCAGCGACCGTTCCGCAACGCCTTCGCGGTCGAAGCGGAAGGCGCCGTCCACGCCGGCAAAACCGGTCGGATCGTGAAGCGCCCGCGTCGGGAACGGACGGCCGATCGGCCAGTCCGCCGCGACCCGGATGGCGAGCAGGACCGAATCATATCCCAGGCTGGCGAGTCGATAGGGGTTGGAACCGTAGCGGCCGCGATAACGGGCCCGGAACTGGTTGAAGAGCGTCTCCGAAGGCGCCGCGAACCAGGCGCCGCGAAGCCCGACTTGAGCGCCGATATTGCCTTCCGTCGCCCACAATTCGGTGCCGAGAATATGGGGCTGCGGCGAGGACTGGCGGAGAATCGGAATCGCCAACAGCGCCATTCTCGAGCCGTCGGCAATGAGGACAGAATCATACTGGCCCTGTCCGTTGAGCCTTGTCGCGGCCGCGCGAACGCCGGCCGTGCTGCGTTCGAAGGTCTGCATCCCGACCATTCGTCCGCCCGCCCCTTCGACCGCGGCGATCATCGCCTGGCTCGAGCGCTGGCCGTAATTGCCGACGGGCACAAGGGCGCCGAATCGTTGCGAGCCGCGCGAGCGGGCGAAGCTGACCACCCGCGCGATCGCCTGTCCCGGGGTAAAGCCCATGACG
>DASTDX010000133.1:0-5487 GCA_035710145.1 Allosphingosinicella sp. | reverse complement strand
GCGGTCAACGCCTATCTGGACCGGGGCGCCATCGTCTTCGTCACCGGTTCGAAGTTCATGGGCGGACCGCCGTTCAGCGGCTTTGCCTTCATCCCGACGAGCATAACCCGGGGGGCAGCCCCGCTGGCCGACGGACTCGCGACGATCTTTCGCCGAGGCGAATGGCCGCAAAGCTGGCCCGGCGCCGGGAAGCTTCCCGACAGCTCGAATATAGGCCTGCTGCTTCGGCTCGAGGCCTCGATCTTCGAGCTCGAGCGGTTCCAGTCACTGTCGCCGGAGACGATCGAGCGAGTCATCCTGGCCTTCCACGCCGCGGTCCGGTCCGAGATCATCGATCGGACTCCCGCGCACAGGCTTGCGCCTTATCCGCCAGGCGACCGCGAGGAAGCCGACACCCATCCGATCGAGATGCGCACCCTTTCGACCCTCGACCTTTCCGAGTTCGGCGGCGGGTCGACGTTCGAGGATGCCCAGGCCTGGCACAAGGCCCTGATCGCGCACGGGGTCCGCCTCGGCCAACCGGTCAAGTGCGTGCGACTCGCGGACGGACGCTGGGGCGCGACGCTCAGGATCGGCCTGGCGATGTGGCAGATCGTGGACCGTGCGAGCCTGACCCAGGACGCGCTTGCTGATTCCTTCAGGACCGACATGGCGCAAATCCGGACGGCGTTGCTGGCCGTCGCCGGCTAGCCGCCTTCCCGTCTGCGAATCGTCCTTCCACCCGATTGAAGGCGGTCCTGCCGCCGGCCCCCTTCAGCCCGCCGGCACCGCCTCCTCGGACCGCGGCCTGCCTCCCCAGTTGAGGTTTCGGGTCAGATACATGACCGCCGCAAGCGCAGCGAACAGCATGAGCGACCCGATCAGGAGGGAATAGGCCTCGAGGCTGAGGAGGATGAAGAGTATGGCGTAGAGTGAGGCCAGAAGGGCGCCGATCGCGAGCGCCCGCCGCCAGCTCTTCAGGACCGCCGCCGAATAGGCCGTGTTGAGCCCGGTGATCGCCGCCGAAGCCAGGAAATAAGCCGGCGTGAAACCGATCACCTCGGCGAAGGCGAGCAGGAGCACGAAGAACAGCACCAGGCCGGCCCCGACCAGGAGATATTCTGCGGCCGACACCCGGACTCCGCCGATCACGTCGAACAGAAGGAAGGCCAGGAAGGTGAAGCCGACGAACAGGAAGCCGTATTTTGCCGAACGGTTGACCCGCGAATAGAGATCGACCGGCTGAACCAGGCTCACCTGGGCGACATGGCGGCCGGGCGCCATCGGCCGATCCATCCCATATTCGGTGACGATCGCCGGCGGCGGTGGCGGCGCCCCGGCCGGACCCGTGGCGACGAGCTGTTGGCCAAGAGCGAGGTTGCCGACCCGATAGACCGCGTCGAAACCCTCCGCACCGACCCGTCGCTGGGCCGGCAGGAAACTCCCCTGGAAAGAAGGATGGGGCCATTGCGACCGAAGCTGCCAGCGTGTGTCTCCCGCCTGGGGCGCAAGGCCGAGAGAGCCGTTGCCGCGGAAGGTATAGCCAAAATCCACGGTGAGCGGCTGCCCCTGGAGCGAAGCGGCATCGATCCAGGCGAAGAAACCCGTTGCGCCACCGCCACCCGGGTTCAGCCGAAGCGGCCGGCCGGCGATAATGACGCGCGGATTGGCGCCGAGGCCACGCGGATCGGAGAGATGGAAGCGAAGCTCGGCCCGGCCCAGATCCATGTCCGCCGGCGCAACGTTGAACCGGGCGAGATCCTGCGGCATCGCGAAGCGGGCCCGGCCGCTGACCGAAGCTTCGTAGACGACCGCTTCGTAGATGGACCGCTTGCGGCGCTCCGGCCTGATCTCGGTCGCCAGGTCCGAATATTCGGGCGAAAGGGTCAACTCCTGCCAGACCACCCGCGAGCGGGTGACCTGCTGGGCCCCCTCGGTCACGGTCTCCGTGACCGTCGCCCGATACGGGATGACGAGCAGGGGCCCGCCGATCACCTGCGGCCCGCCCCAGCCTTCCGCGATCGAGGCCAAAGCGACCTGCGATTGCTGCTGCCGATCATAAACGAGCAGCCAGACGGTGAAGAGCGGAAAGGCAAGCAGGAAGCCGATCAGGATCGCCCAACCCAGTTTCGCGCCTGGGCTCCGCTCCGCCGACCACATGCCCATCAGACGATCTCCGATATTCGACTCGTCGTACGTAATGCACGGTTCATCGTCAAGTTCCGGGTGAGCAGTAGCGATCTCTTTCTTCGGGCGAGGCCCGCAGCCTGGTGTCCAGATAATAGCCGACCATGACGGCGATCCTTCTTTCGTCTCCGGCCGGAATGAAGATCGCTGCGTCGCGTTGCCAACCCTCGATGCAGTCCTGCCGATCGCGACTGGAGACGCCGCAGTCGAGAAGGTTGTTGAACGCGGTTCGCCAGGTCAGGAATTGCGGCTTGTCCATGACCTCGCCGTGGCCCGGGACCAGGGTCGTGAACTCGGTCGCGGCAAGCTCGTCCAGCGCCCGTCGCCATCCTTCCGGGCAGGCCGTATCCATGAAAGGGACCGGCGCGACGACGAGGTCCCCAGCGATCACCAGCCCCGCCGACCGGTCCTGTATCCACAGATCGGCTTCGGTGGCGGCAAAATGCGCGACGTTGATCCGAAGCCGACGACCGCCGATGGCCCGGTCGGCGGACTCGGTGACCGGCCGGGTCGGCCGCAAATATTCGGGGTGATCCATGACCTGAAAAGCGCGCAGTATCTCGGTGCGCTGCTCGGGGGTCGCCTGGCCGGAGTCGAGATGGCGCTGAGCGAAACCACGGCTGCGCGGGAAGAACCCGGTCAGTGCCCCCTCGATGGCGGTGGTCGCGTATAGCTCGGCGCCCGGATAAGCGGCCCTGATGTCGGCATTGTTGGTGCTGTGATCGAGGTGCCAGTGGGTGTTGACGACCGCGACGATCGGCTGGCGGCGCGCCTGCGCATGAGCGAGCAAGCGATCGCGATGGGCGGGGTGGCGCCCGGTATCGACCAGGATCAGCCCCGCCGGCGATTCGAGGAAGATGCTGTTGCCGTCCGGCCCGCGATCCGGGACGAAGCTGCCGGCCACGACATGATAAGCCGAAGGCCGCGGCGCCGGCCGGGCAGAGCAGCCGGCGAGCCCCACAACGGCCATGATGGTGATCAAGGCTTTCATTGGACCGGACCCCTTCCAGCGCACCGGGTTAGGCCGGCACAGGGTCGATTGACCCACTTGTTCGGCGGAGTCGCTTCAGGCTTCGACGAAAAATCAGGGCCGAGACAGGATCTCGGCGGCCGTCTCGGCCGCTGGGCGGCCGACCGGCTGGGTCGCCGCCATTGGCATCCTCTGTTCGAGCGGCGCGAGCCAGCGGGCGCTTGCGGCGCCGAGAAAGATCTGCGGCTGCGACGGGGTCACTTCGAACCGTCTTTCCCAATCGCTGACCAGATTCGTCGCCTCGGCATAAGCGGCACCCAGCGACTGCGGCTTGCGAAGCGCGCGGTTGATCAATGCATCACCGAAGAAGGTCCAGTCATTGTCGGCGACGCAGCCGAACGAGGTGCGGTTGCGTGATGCCGCGGTAAGGATGACGCTGTTCGACGATTGCAGGCCGGGAATGAAGATCCCTGAGAAACAGGCGCTGAGGATCAGCAGCCGGTTCTTGATCCCGTTCCGATCGAGCAAAGCGCGCATCTGCTTGGGCGTGACCGATGCGGTTTCCCGGTCCCCGTCGCGATAAGTGAGGCCCAGTGGCGTCCCGTGACTGGTCGAATAGAGAACGAGCACGTCTTCCTGCTCGTCCATCAGTTCCGCGATCCTCGCCATGGCGCGCGACAGGCTGTCGGGGGAGCCACGCGGCGCCGGTCGGTCGGCCTGGTCGGCGGTACCGGCGAGGACGATCGACCGCCGCCGGGCATCGAAGCGGCGCTCGAGGACCTCCCCAGCCGCCCGCGCCTCGCGGCCGAAGACCGGATCGGAGTCGAGCGCGATCACGAGGACGTAGGCATCGACGGTCCCGGGCCGCTGCGGGGCCAGCAGCCGAAGGGCGGAATCGAGCGCTTGTTCTTCCTGCCCGGGATCAGGAGCCGCCGCGGCGGGCGGGTGATGAACCTGGGGCGTTCCGGCAGAAGCGGAGAGAATGAGCGCCAGCGCGGCGGCCGTTCTCCACCGCATCGGCGTCAGTACACCCGTGCCTTGGGTTTGATGTACTGGATGTCGTCGGTGAGCGTATATTCGTGCACCGGCCGATAATCGATCCGGACTCCGCCGCCCTGTCCGCCCCAGCCGTCGAACCAGGCGATGGTGTGCTTCATCCAGTTGGCATCGTCGCGCTCGGGATAGTCCTCGTGGGCATGGGCACCGCGACTTTCCTTGCGGTTGACCGCGCCGGCGATGGTGACGCTGGCCTGGGCGATGAGATTGTCGAGCTCGAGAGTCTCGACCAGATCGGTATTCCAGATCAGGCTTCGATCGGTGACATGGAGATCGGCCATGCGCTGGTACGTCTTTGCGAGCTTGTCGACGCCCTCCTGAAGCGTCTCGTCGTTGCGGAAGACGGCGCAATGGGCCTGCATCGTCCGCTGCATCTCGAGACGGACCTCGGCGGTTGGCGATCCGCCATTGGCGAAGCGGAACTTGTCGAGCCTTGCCAAGGCCAGATCCGATCCGTCCTTCGGCAAAGCGGGCTGAGCCGCCCCCGCCGTGATCGTTTCGCCCAGCCGAAGACCGGCGGCGCGGCCGAAGACGACGAGATCGATGAGGCTGTTCGAACCGAGCCGGTTGGCACCGTGAACGGAAACGCAGGCGGCTTCGCCGACGGCAAAAAGACCCGGGACGACGCTGTCGGGATTGCCATCCTTGAGAGTGACGACTTCGCCGTGAAAATTGGTCGGGATGCCGCCCATATTGTAGTGAACCGTCGGGGTCACCGGCAGCGGCTGGCGGGTGAGATCGACGCCGGCGAAGACCTTTCCGGATTCGGTGATCCCGGGCAGGCGCTCGGCGAGGATCTTCGCGTCGATATGGTCGAGGTGAAGATAGATATGGTCCTTGTGCGGGCCGACCCCGCGCCCTTCGCGCATCTCCATCGCCATCGAGCGGGAGACGACGTCGCGCGAGGCGAGGTCCTTCGCCGACGGCGCGTAGCGCTCCATGAAGCGCTCGCCTTCGCTATTGGTGAGATAGCCGCCTTCACCCCTGGCGCCTTCGGTGATGAGGACGCCGGCGCCGTAGATCCCGGTCGGATGGAACTGGACGAACTCGCAATCCTGGAGCGGCAGGCCGGCGCGAAGCACCATCCCGCCGCCGTCGCCGGTGCAAGTGTGGGCCGAGGTGGCGGTGAAATAGCAGCGGCCATAGCCGCCGGTGGCGAGAACGACCGCCTGGCCGCGGAAGCGATGGATCGAACCGTCCTCGAGGCACAAGGCGACGACCCCGCGGCAGGCGCCGTCGGAGTCCATGATCAGGTCGAGCGCGAAATATTCGATGAAGAAGTCCGCGTCGTAACG
>DASTDX010000132.1:0-7166 GCA_035710145.1 Allosphingosinicella sp. | reverse complement strand
GGGCTGATCCTTGGACGGCGCATAGGGACAGAGCCGGACATAATCCTCGATCGCTTCCCTGACCGGCCCGAGCAGAGGCACGATCCGGGTCTTGGCGCGCTTGCCGGTCACGCTGAGGACGTCTCCCAGGGGCAAGGCGGCCCCCGTCAGTCCGAGCGCCTCGGCGACGCGGAGGCCTGAGCCGTAGAGCAGGAGCAGAACCGCGAGGTTACGGGCCGCTATCCACGGCTCGGTCGAATCCTCCGCGGCTTCCTCGGCAAGCGCATAGACCTCGTCGGGCGAGATCGGCCGGGGGACGCTGCGCGGAACCTTCGGTCCCTTGAGGCGCGGGACATGGCCTTCTCTCCCCTGCTGGGCGGCGGCGAAAGCCAGGAAGCCGCGAACGGCCGACAGCTCGCGGGCCGCCGAGCTGTTCACCAGGCCGCTGGCGCGCCTCATCGTCAGGAACGCGCGCAGGTCCGCGGGCTGGAGCGCCGTCAGCGCGGAACCGTCCACCGATTGCCCGAGATGGCCGGCGAGAAAGTCGATCAGCCGGTGCGCGGTGGCGCCATAGGCCCGGACCGTATGCTCGGACCGGCGGCGGTCGTTGGACAAATGATCGTGCCAGCGCGCTGCGAGATCGCGCGCGGGGTGATGATTCAAGGGATCAGCCACCGGCCCATGCAGCGGGTCAGCACCCGCCCGAGAAACAGCAACAGTTCGGATCCGTGCGGGGTCTCGAAACATTGGGCGCCGCGCTGCCCCAGGGCCAGCAGGCCGCTCGGCAAGGGCGGCTCGCTTTCGAGCCGGATCAGGGCCTCGGCCCGGATCAGATCGCAGGCTGGGCCGAACAGGGGATGGCCGCGCTCGACGCCGCGAAGGAGTACCCCGTCGAACTGGCGGACCGATCGCTCGATCAGCCGCGGGTCGACGAATTGCAGGCCGGAGGCGTCGGCTCGAACCCCCATCTCGCCCGCGAACAAGGCGACGGCCACCGCATCGAGGCCGAGGATCTGCGGCCATTCCTGGGTGACGATATGGAGAAGGTGATCGAGGCCCTCGGCCTCGATCGCCGCGAGCACCGCTGCGTGAATGGAATGGACCGCGCCCGAATGGCCGCGGGCAAAGGCGATCAGATCCTGGTTGGCTTCCTCGGCCGCGGCGATGCGTGCGCGCAACGTCGCCACCGCCCGATCCTCGAAATTGATCACCCTTCCCATGCCCGCGAGATTAAACCGGATATGGTTAAGAAGCGATGGCGAAATGATTTCCCCCGGGGGAGTTCGCGACGACCTGCGGTCGGGCTGCCTCGAGGTCTCCAGAATTGCGCCCGTCTGCCCTCGCTGAACGGGCCCGAAGATCGGACGCTTCCTTCACTCATTTTTCACTGCGCCGCGGCATCCTGCGCTCGAAGTACCGAGTCGGGAGTGGGGAATGTTCAGCGGTGCGGACGCATGGGCCTGGGAAATCGGGGTCGGACTAGGGAGCCTCCTCGCACTGACCTTCGCGGGATGCCTTCTGACGATCTGAGGCTGCCGAAGCCGGGCCTGACCTCTAGGTCGGCTGAGACGGCGGCAGAGCGTTCAACAATGTGGAAACCGCCGTTATCAGCTGCGCCGCGGCGAAGGGTTTCTGGATCATGATGCTGTCCGGAACGCCCTGCGCCGTGTGATCGTGCGCGCTGTCCCCTGACATGTAGACGATCGGAATGTGCGGGACGAGCTCGCGGGCATGGCGTGCGATCGCCCAGCCGTCGATCCTGGTCCCGAACTTGATGTCGGTGATCACCCCGGAAAGCTCCGATGTTCTCGAGTCGATCGCCTGGATGGCGTCTTCAGCGGTCTTCACGTGAAGGACAGCGAAGCCGGCTTCCTCGAGGGCATCTTCGAGCGTGAGGGCAATGAGAGGCTCATCTTCGGCCAGCAGAAGGATGGATGGGTCCAAGTCGAGCTCCACGAGGCTGGGGAGTGGAAAGCCGCCCAAGGCGGTCTCTCAGCGCGGGCAAGCCAGGTAAGCGAGCGATGAGCGATCCTAGCAGACATGGCGCCGCTTAAATAGCTGAGGGTGGATCGGCTCCAATCGTCGGCTCCTTATCCTCCGGTCCTGACGCCGTTGGTCCTGCCCTCCTCTTCGTGTTTCATCCGATCGCGTCCCGCTCTCCCCTGACGCAGAGTAGGTAGCATCAGGCCGGCTCAGGCGATCTTCTGGCCTGTCTTTTCCCAGTCCGCCAGGAAGGCCTTCAGGCCGGAGTCGGTGAGCGGATGCTTGAACAATTGCCGGATCACGGCCGGCGGCGCCGTCATGACGTCGGCGCCGATCTTTGCCGCCTCGAAGACGTGGATCGGATGGCGGATGCTGGCGGCGAGGATCTGGGTCGCGAAATCATAATTGTCGTAGATCAGGCGGATATCCGCGATGAGCTCCATCCCGGTCTGGCCAATATCGTCGAGCCGGCCGAGAAAAGGCGAGATAAAGCTGGCCCCCGCCTTGGCGGCGAGCAGCGCCTGGTTGGCCGAGAAGCACAAGGTGACGTTCACCATCGTTCCGTCGCCGGTCAATTTCCTGCACGTCTTCAGGCCGTCCACGGTCAGCGGGACCTTGACCGCGATATTGTCCGCGATCTTCCGGAGTACCTCTGCCTCGCGCATCATCGTTTCGTGGTCCAAAGCGACCACTTCGGCGGAGACCGGGCCCTCGACGATCCCGCAAATCTCCTTCACCACCTCGAGAAAGTCGCGGCCGGCCTTGTGAACCAGAGAGGGATTGGTGGTGACCCCGTCGAGCAGGCCGGTTTCGGCGAGGTCGCGGATCTCGTTCGTGTCAGCGGTGTCGACGAAGAATTTCATGATGTGGTCCTTGGCGGCATTGACCGGCGGCTTGTAGGCTGAGCATCGCCGTTGGAGCAATTGGGGGAAGGCGAAAAGATGCGCTGGTGGACTATGATGCTGGCCGTGCTGGCGACTCCGGCCGCGGCCGATCCGGGGCAATGGGTCGACGCCCATCGCGACGCGATCCTCGCCGAATATCTGCCTCTGCTCGCCATCCCGAACGATGCGGCCAACCTCGACGACATTCGCCGCAATGCCGATCACATCGTCGCGATGATGGGACGACGGGGGCTCTCGCCACGGCTACTCGAATCGCCGGATCGATCGGCGCCGCCGCTCATCTACGGCGAATGGCGGGTGCCCGGGGCGGAGCGCACTTTCATTCTTTATGCCCATTATGACGGTCAGCCCGTCACCCCCGAGGACTGGTCGGTGACCCCGCCCTTCACGCCGCGCCTGGTCGGCGAGGGCGACGAGGCCCGGATCTATGCAAGGAGCGCTTCCGACGACAAGGCCGGGGTGATGGCGATACTCGCCGCCGTCGACGCGCTTCGCGCCGAGGGCCGGACACCGAGCTTCAATCTCAAGATAGTCTTCGAGGGCGAGGAGGAAGCCGGCTCTCCCAATCTTGCCGGCCTGTTGAGGCTTCACCGCGAGACGCTGAGTTCGGACGGCTGGATCATCGTCGACGGCCCGGCCCATCAATCCGGGCCTCCCCAGCTGGCGCTCGGGGTGCGCGGCGACGTCAACCTCGATGTCACGATCCACGGACCACTTCGTCCCCTCCACAGCGGCCATTACGGCAATTGGGCACCCAATCCCGCGATGATGCTGGCGGAGCTTCTGGCCTCGATGAAAGACGAGACCGGCCGGGTGACGATCGCCGGCTTTTATGACGATGTCGTCCCGCTGACCGACGCGGAGCGCGCGGCGATCGCCGCGATTCCGGCACCGGACGCGCAACTGAAACGCGAATTGGGGCTGAACTGGACCGAAGGCGGCGACGCGACCCTGACCGAACTGCTTCAGCAGCCTTCGCTCAACGTCAACGGCATCAGGAGCGCCGACGTCGGCCGCAATGCCCGCAACGTCATCCCGACCACGGCCTCCGCGACGCTCGATCTGCGACTGGTCCTCGGCAATTCGCCGCAACGGCAGGTCGAACGGGTGATCGAGCATATCCGCGCTTCGGGCTTCACCGTGCTCGATCGCGAACCGAACATGGCGGAACGGCAGGCCCATCCAAAGATCGCCACCGTCGTCGCCGGCCACGGCTACCCGGCGGAACGTACCCGGCTCGATCATCCGCTCGCTCTGGCCCTCACCCGGGCGCTCGGCGACCAGGACGACCGGATCGTCATTCCGACGCTGGGGGGCAGCCTGCCGCTCTATCTCATCCGTGAAGAGCTCGAAGCGCCAAGCGTCGTGCTTGGCCTGTGGAATCACGACAACAACCAGCATGCCGAGGACGAGAATGTCCGCCTTCTCAATCTCTTCAACGGAATCGCGGCGATCGCCCGGGTGATGACGATGGAATGATCGCCGCGGCCGAAACCCGCGCGTTCCATAAGGCGATCTGGGCGATCGCCTTGCCGGCCATGCTGACCAATGTCGCGACCGCCTTGTTCGGCCTCGCCGATCTGTGGGTGATCGGCCAGCTCGGTGTGGCCGAGGCCCAGGCCGGAGTCGAGGTCGGCGCGAAGTTCATGATGGGGCTGCTCGTCGTCTTCAATTTTCTGAGGACGGGAACGATCGCTCTCACCGCGCAGGCCGCGGGCCGCCTGGACGAAGCGGCTCAGGCCCAGGCTCTGCTTCGTGCCGGCGCTCTGGCCGCGATCATCGGGCTCATGCTGCTGGCATTGATGCCGGTCGCGATCCCCTTCGGGCTCGGTCTGCTTCACGCCGAAGGCGCGGTCGCGGTCGAGGCTGGAACCTACGTGGCCATCCGCTACTGGGGCGGCGCCTTGTGGCTGCTCAACGCGGTCCTGGTCGGCTGGCTGATAGGCCGGCGACGGGTACAGATCGTCCTTTATGTCGAAATCGCCGCCAACCTCATTCACATCGGGCTCGATTGGCTGTTCGTGCTGGGCTTCCACTGGGGCGTTGCCGGGGTGGCGATCGCGACCCTGGTTTCCGAGGCGGGAAAGCTGATCGCGGTGGCGATCGCCGCTTCCAGCGAACCGCCGGCGGCGGCGGCGCTGGCGCTGGCCCGCGACAAGTCGACCTGGTCAGTCGGGCCGCTCGCGGCATTGCTTCGCCTGAACCGGGACCTTTTCGTCCGCACCCTTCTTCTGACCGCCGCGATCCTCCTGATCACCCGCGATGGCGCCCATGAAGGCGCAATCGTGCTCGCCGCCAACGGGATCATCTACCAGCTCTTCATCCTCTCGGCCCTGATCCTCGACGGTTTCGAGAGCGCTGCCCAGGTGCTGTGCGGGGAGTCCGTAGGTGCGCGCGATCGCGAGCGCTTCGATCGGCTCGTGCGCGCCTTGCTGCTTTGGGGCCTCGCTTTCGGATCGTTCGTCAGCTTCGTCTATTTCCTCGCCGGGCCAGCCTTCGCGGCCAGCTTCAGCACCGATCCGGCGGTCGTCGCGACCAGTCTGGAATATGTCGGATGGGCCGTGCTCCTGCCCGTCCTCGGAGTCACCTCCTACGTCTTCGACGGCATCTATGTCGGGGCCACCTGGACCCGGGCCATGCTTCTGACCATGGGCGCGGCCTTCGCGATCTACGCTCTTCTGCTGCTGGTCACCGGGCCGCTCGGCAACCACGGACTGTGGCTGTCGTTCGCGCTCTTTCTCGCCGCGCGCGCCGCTGGGCAGGCGCTGCTCCTCCCGCGGCTCACCCGGAAGGCCTTCGCCTAGAGGATTCCGAATACGCCGGCGATGACCGGGTCGCCGGTCTCCCGCGGATTGGCGCGGATGGCCGCTTCCTCGCGGCCGATGGCACGGTAGATTCCGCGGGCGGCACTTTCCGACACGTGGCGCTGGAGGCCGCCGAAATCGATCCCGGTTGCCGCCTGCACCACCCGGTTGAGGATCCCGTCGTCGAGCACCCGAAGCGCCTGGCCGACACCGGGAAACATGACGTCCACGATCGCATTGCCCATCGAGCGTTCGAGAAAATCGGTCGCCGCGGTGGGGCCGCCGCGGACCAGCGAGATGGCGTCAGAAAAGCTCATGTTACGGATCGAATCGTAGACGACGGGCGCGGCCGCGTCCGCGGCATCGGCGGCCGCGCGGTTCATCAGCGACAGCAGCTGGTTCTGGACCAGGGAGCTGCTCAGCAAAACGGAAGCCACCGAACCGGCCCCGCTCAGTTGCGGCGGTAACGGGATGCGCGCCAGATCATCCTGAAAGAAACCATTGTCCTGGAGAAGGCGCGCGAAGGCCCGCTGCGAAGAGATGGTGAGGAGGCGACGGATGGCGTCCTCGAAACCGAAGCCGCCCATCGTCGCGCAGCCGGGAAGCGTCAGCAAGGGCAGTGCAAGGCCGGCGACGATCACGCTCCGGCGGCTGAGCGACCCAACAAATTCTTCGTCCGGCATTGCTTCCTCCGGTGAAACGACCCCAGGCAGAACGGACCAATCGCCGCTATGTTGCAGCCGGCGCCGGAGGCACGCCGATCGCGTCGAAATGGGTGACGCGAGGCTCGAGTTCGATCAGGAAATCCGGGTCGAAGGCGTAATATTTGGCGGCTTCGACATCGTCGCCGGCGAAGCGGCGAATCGCGTCCATGTCCTCCCACAAGGTGAACATTTCGACGTGGGTCACGTCCGCCTCGGTCCGGCTGAGACACCAGGCGCCGAGATTGCCCTCGGTCGAGCGGTAATCGGGCAGGCCTATTTCTTCCATCAGTCGAAGATATTCGGCGCCTTTTGCAGCGGACACCCGGCCCTGCCATCTTCGCGCGATCATCCCGTATCTCCTTCCGCCGTCAAACTGGGGCCCCTTTGCCTTCGCTCGTTCTTGGGACCTGGTTCAGCTTACCGGCCGATCCGCCCTTCCGAAACCGTTCGGAATGAAGATATGGCCCGCGCATGAGCCGTGCCCGTGTCATTCTTCTCAACGCCGCGCTCGGGCCGCTCGATTACCGGGTACCGCACGGCATGGCGGTGGAGCCGGGATCGATCGTCCTCGCGCCGCTGGGGCCGCGGCAACTGGTCGGCGCCGTCTGGGAACCCGAGCGACTGCAGACCGAGGAAGTCGGGGACAACCGGCTCCGGCCCTTGCTTCAGACCTTCGACCTGCCGCCACTGGCGGCGCCCCTTCGCCGGCTCATCGAGTGGACCGCCGATTATTATCTGGCACCGCTCGGGGCGGTGCTTCGAATGACCTTGCCCTCCTCGTCGGCGCTCGA
>DASTDX010000131.1:0-5628 GCA_035710145.1 Allosphingosinicella sp. | reverse complement strand
CAGGCTGACGGCGATCCCCAAATGCGCGATCACCATGCCCCAGATGAACAAAGGCGTCCGTCGAAGATTGCGCTTCCACAAGGGCGCGAGACTGGCCGCTGCCACCCCAGGGGCGAAGCCGAGCCCTAGCAAAGGCAGGATGCCGATTCCTGGGGCGAAGATGATCAACAGCAACAGAGCCGCGGCGCTGATCAACAACGGGACCGCATAGCGGCCGATGGCCTCGCGCGCCCGGTCGCGCCGCCAGCGGAGCAATGGGCCGATCCCCATCACCGCGATCAGCGCCAGAGCGATCGGGCCGGCGAACTTGTTGAAATAAGGCGGCCCGATAGAGAGCTTCTCGCCGGTCACCGCTTCGACTCCGAGCGGGTAGAGCGTGTAGAAAAAGACAATCCCGAGAATCGCCGACAAAAGCAGGTTGTTGACGACCAGGGCCCCTTCCCGGCTCACCGGCTCGAAACGCGATCCTTCCCTGACCGTGCCGATGCGAAGACCGAACAGCGCCAGGGCTCCGCCGATGTAGAGAAGGAGAAGGACGAGGATGAAGGCGCCCCGGCGCGGGTCGACGGCGAAGGCGTGGACGCTGGTCAGGATACCGGATCGCACCAGGAAGGTCCCGATCATCGACATCGAGAAAGCGACGACGGCAAGCATGACCGTCCAGGCGCGAAGCCCGTCGCGAGTGGCCAGGACGGTGACGCTGTGGAGCAGGGCCGTGGCCGCGAGCCAGGGCATGAGCGACGCGTTCTCGACCGGATCCCAGAACCACCAACCGCCCCAACCAAGCTCGTAATAGGCCCAATAGGAACCGGCGGTGATCCCGAGGGTCAGGAAGATCCAGGCGCCGAGCACCCAGGGCCGCATCGCCCGGGCGAAGGCGGGCCCGACGTCGCGGGTAACGAGGGCCCCGACCGCGAAGGAGAAGGCCACCGAGATCCCGACATAACCGAAATAGAGCGTCGGCGGATGGAAGGCCAAACCCGGGTCCTGGAGCAATGGGTTGAGGCCATTGCCTTCGATCGGCGCGGGACTGAGCCGGGTGAAGGGATTGGAGGCGAACAGGAGGAAGCCGTAGAAGCCGAGCCCGATCGCGGCCTGCGCGGCCAGGGTCGCGGCGAGGCTCTCCCTTCGAAGCCGCCGCTCCAGCAGGGCGACTGCGCCGCCGGCGACGGCAAGCACCGTCACCCACAGCAGCATCGACCCCTCGTGATTGCCCCAGGCGCCGGCGAACTTGTACAGCCAGGGCTTGGCCGAATGGCTGTTGGCGGCGACCAGCTGGACCGAAAGATCGGTGCGCAAGAAGAGCCAGATCAAAGCCAGGAACGCGATCGAGGCGAGCACGCCCTGCGCGACCGCGACGGAACGTACGACGCGGGCCAGCGACTCCGCCGACTCCACCACGGCGCCACTATTTTCGTCCCCCGCCAAAGCTTTGGAGGATCCGACGACTGCGCCGCCCAGCAGCAATTGCAGCAGCGACAAGGCTGCGGCCAGCCACAAGGCGGCAAGCCCCGCTTCGGCGATCATTCGAGCGATTCCGACTTGTGCTGGCCTTTCGGGCCGAGCTCGGGCGGCATGTAATTCTCGTCGTGCTTGGCGAGGATCTCGGTCGCAACGAAACTGCCGTCGGCGCGAAAGCGCCCTTCGGCAACGACGCCGCTATCCTCCCGGAACAGGTCCGGCGTGATCCCCGAATAGCGGACGGGGATCGTCGCTACGGTCTCGTCGCCGACGACGAAATCGATCGTCATCCCGTCGGGGTGCCGGCGGATCGATCCGGTCTTGACCATCCCCCCGATCCTGACGGCGCGGTCGAGCGGAATTCCGCGTGTGGCGACGTCGCCCGGCGCGTAGAAATAAGCGGCCTGGTCGCGAAGTCCGGACATGGCGAGCAGGACAGCGCCCAGCACGGCGCCGACCGCCAGCAACAGCAATACAAGGCGCTGATTCTTTGCCTTCACGGACGCCGGCCCAAAGCTTCGGCCTGCTTCTCGGCTTGGCGCATGGCGCTCAGGCTCCAGCCGACGAGGCCGACCGTAAGGAAGATTGTCAGCGCATAAGCGCCGATCACGAAGGGCCACGGATTCATCTTGGTCGCTCGCTCATGCCGCCAGACGCTTCAGCCTCGCCTCGACCTTGTTGCGCGCGAGTTCAGCGCGCATCCGCATCAGCACCAACGCGCCGAACAGGAGAGAAAAGCCAAGCGCCGAGCCGAGCAGAGGCCACAATATCGAGGGATCGATGCTCGCTTTTCCTTCGATCAGGCTGATGCTCGATCTCTGGTGGATGCTCTCCCACCATTCGACGGAAAAGCGGATGATCGGGATGTTGATCGCCCCGACCAGGCCGAAGATGGCGGTCAGGCGCCCTTCCCCGCCTTTTTCCTTCTCGGCCGCGGACAAGGCCACGAAGCCGGCATAAAGGAACAGGAGAACGAGCATCGAGGTCATTCGTCCGTCCCATTCCCAGTACGTTCCCCAGGTCGGGCGCCCCCAGAGCGAGCCGGTGCCCAAGCAGATCGCCGTGAAGACCAGTCCGGGCACGGCGATCGCCCGGGCCGCCACGGCGGCCAGCGGGTGACGCCAGACGAGCTGGGCCAGGCTTGCGATGGCGATCCCTGTCCAGCCGCCCATGGCCAGCCAGGCCGTCGGCACGTGGACGTAGATGATCCGAACGCTTTCGCCCTGGTAGCGTTCGGGCGGGGCGACAAACAGGCCGTAGGCGAGCGACAGCAGGATCAGCGCTCCGCCGGCCCAGCCGAGCCAGCCGGTGAGGGGTCGCGCCAATTTGAGGAAGCGGGCTGGATTCGCGTAGACGTGCATGTTCGCCGGCTGGTTTAGGTTGTGTGTTCGCTACCCGCAACGGTCTGCGCCGCTCTCGTTGCCGGAGCGCCCGACAAAGCGGGATTGGACCGGCTTTGAGTCTCGAACGGGCGTTGAACCGGATTGCGTCGCGGCCCTGCGCCTCCCAATGACGTCCGGGTGGAAGCGAACGCCCCTCTGGTCCAGAACCGGCTGCTCGGAATCGGGCTTCGGATCGGGGCGACAACCTGCTTCGCGTT
This sequence comes from Allosphingosinicella sp., assembly GCA_035710145.1. Lineage (GTDB taxonomy): Bacteria > Pseudomonadota > Alphaproteobacteria > Sphingomonadales > Sphingomonadaceae > Allosphingosinicella. The sequence continues at coordinate 2,567 of DASTDX010000131.1, read as the reverse complement.
CATGGCGGCCGCCATCAAGCTTGGTCACGACGCCGGTATCGCCCTTCCGGAACTCGTCTTCTACCGCTTCGCCTTCGGCCTTCCGCCCTTGCTGGCCTGGATCGCCTTCACCGGGAATTTCGGCGCCTGGCGGACGAAGCGGCCGGGTGCGCATCTGGGGCGCGGAATGCTGGGACTCAGCAACCTGGTGCTCGGCTTCAGCGCCCTCTTTTTCCTGCCACTGGCAGAGGCGACCACGATCAGCTTCGTGGCGCCCTTGTTCGCAGTCCTGCTGTCGGCCCTGATCCTTGGCGAAAAGGTCGGGCGTTATCGATGGACGGCCGTCGTCCTGGGCTTCGCCGGCGTTCTTCTGGTGATGCAGCCGACCGGTAACCATCTCCCGCCGGTCGGGGTCCTTCTGGCCTTGCTTGCCGCTCTCGGCGTCGCCGGGGTGACGATCGCCATCCGCGACATCGGCCGGACCGAGAGCACGCCGACGACCGTGCTCTGGTTCAGCCTTTTCTCGATCCTGCTGTCGGGCGCCCTGATGCCCTTCTTCGCCGAATCGCACGACCTGCGGGAATGGGGGATCCTGGCCGCCCTGGGATTGCTCGGCGGGTTGGGGCAATTGCTGCTCACTTCGTCGCTGCGCTTTGCCCCGGTGCCCGTGGTGGTCCCGTTCGATTATGTCCAGCTGCTGTGGGCGGTGCTGCTCGGCTGGCTGCTCTGGGGCACCCGGCTCGAAGCGGCCGGCTGGGCCGGAGCGGCCGTCATCGTCGCAAGCGGCCTCGTCACCGTCTGGCGCGAGCACCGCCTCGGCCGCGACAAGCCGCGGCCGGCGCCGTTGTGAGGACGCTCGTCGCACACCAGGAGGCTATAAACCTCCGCCCCAATCCATATTGGCCCTTTACGCCCGGCCGATCAGGCGCCGGGCCATGTCATCGGCAACGGCGGCGGGGTTCCGGCCGGTGGCGACGCTTTCGTCCCAGATCGTCTCGAGGCGACCGGGAATGGCTTCCACCCGCTGGCGGACGACCGCTTCGTCGCCGTCGCCGACATATTCGGTCGAGACGTTGATGATCCCGCCGGCGTTGATGACGTAGTCCGGCGCGTAGAGGATTCCCCTCTGGTGGATCCGATCGCCGTCCCCGGGCGTGGCGAGCTGGTTGTTGGCCCCACCGGCCACGATCGGCACGCGCAGTTCCGCGATCGACGATTCGGTGAGGATCGCGCCGAGCGCATTGGGACTGAGCACGTCCGCTTCCAGGGTCATGATCTCGGCCGGATCGACGATCGTTCCGCCGACCTCATCGGCCAGCGCCGAGACACGCTGGCGATCGATATCGGCAATGCTGAGCCTGGCCCCTTCCTTTGCCGCCCGACGGGCGACTCCGCCGGCGACGCTGCCCGCGCCCTGGATCGCGAGATGGAGACCTTCGAGACTCTCCTTGCCGAGGGCGCGCTTCACCGCGGCCTTGATACCGAGAAACACTCCGTAGCTGGTGTGAGGGCCGGGATCTCCGCCGACCGCGCCGGATTCGGCCGGAAGCCCGGCGACATATTTCGTCTCTTTCGAGATGGCGACCATGTCGGCGACGTTCATGCCGACATCCTCGGCGGTGACGTAGCGCCCACCCAAACCTTCGACCGCGCGGCCGAAGGCGGCCAGCATTTCGGGCGTCTTGGTCCGGGCCTGGTCAGCGAGGATGACGGCCTTGCCGCCTCCCAATGGCAGGCCAGCCATGGCGTTCTTGTAGCTCATCCCACGCGACAGCCGGAGCGCGTCGGCGATCGCATCCCCGGCTTCGGCATAATGCCACAAGCGGGTACCGCCGGCGCCGGGGCCGAGATGACTGGAATGAACGGCGATCACGGCCCTGAGGCCGCTTTCCCGGTCGGTGACGAAATGCACCAGTTCATGCTCGTCGAAATCGGGAAAGTCCCAGAGCGAGTCCATCGATCGGTCCTGCATTGGCTTTAGAATGAATGGGGCGACCGACGGGACTTGAACCCGCGACCCTCGGTACCACAAACCGATGCTCTAACCAGCTGAGCTACGGTCGCCACGCGTCATGAGGAAGCCGCGCACATAGGGTCCAGCCCGCTGTTGCGTCAAGGTTGCAGGACCGGGAATAAAGCTGGCGGCAAGCGCCTGATCGAAACCCACCAGAACGTTGGGGGGGGCGATGGGCGTCAGGACTTCAGGGCTTCGAGCGCTTCCGCGGACGCCCCGTCGACTTCCACGATCTTCAGACGACTCGATTCGCCGCTCACGATCCGAACCCTGGATTTCGGCACGCTCAAGGTCTTGGCAAGGAGACCGATCAACGCCTTGTTGGCGGCGCCATCGACCGGCGCAGCGGCGAGGCGAACGGCAACGGCGTTTCGGCCGTCCGGCGTGACGATCGGTCCGCCAAGGGCGTCGCGGCTGGCCTTCGGCGTCACCCGAACGGCGAACCGGACCCGGTCCCCCACCCGGGTGAAAGGCCCGTCGGTCAATTGATCGTGATCACGCCGTCCACGGCCCGCCATTCGGCTGGGCCGATCAGATGATGGTGAGCAACCCGGACCGAGTGGAGCGCGGCCTC